>JAQWRR010000035.1 GCA_029243585.1 Gammaproteobacteria bacterium | reverse complement strand
ACCGTCGACGTGCACACGCATACGATCATCCCGGGCACGATGGAGCTCCTCGGCACGACGACGCCGAACAACAATGCCAACCTCATCATCGGCGATAGCCGCATCGCACTGATGGACCAATGGGGTATCGACGTCGAGATTTTGAGCGTTAATCCATTCTGGTACAGCCTCGACGTTGACGATGCGCGTCGGGTTATCGACTATCAGAATCGCAACCTCGCCGAGGTCTGCTCGCGTTACCCTGACCGGCTCGTCGCGATGACGAGCGTTGCCTTGCAGCATCCCGAACTCGCCGCCGAGCAGCTCGCGACCGGAATCAGGGAGTACGGCCTGAAGGGTGTTTCGCTCGGCGGACATGTCGCCGAGGAGGAGCTTGGCGCGGATCGCTTTGATCCGTTTTGGGCAGCAGTCGAGGAGTTCGACGTGCCGATCTGGGTTCATCCGCTCGGCGTGCCGGAACTGGATAGGCTGCAGGGAAACGGCTTCCTGAGCAACGTCATCGGCAACCCTCTCGACACGACACTCGCACTGTCGCATATGATTTTCGAAGGCGTGCTCGACCGGTTCCCGAATCTCAAGGTCGCATCAGCCCACGGTGGCGGTTATATCGCCTCGTACGCGGATCGTGCCGACTACGGCTGTCAGCGATCTCCGCAAAACTGCAACAAGATGCTCGAACGCCGGCCGACGGACTACCTAAGGGATATGTATTTCGACTCACTCGTCTTTACGAGCGAGAATTTGCAGCACCTGGTTGCGCAGTACGGCGCGGATCACATCGTGGTCGGCTCGGATTATCCGTACACATGGGCCGATAGGCCCATAGATCACGTGTTAGAAACACCGGGATTGAGCGATGCGGAGAAGATTGCGATTGTCGGTGGCAACGCGTTGGAGCTTTGGGGAATATCTGTCTGAAGTGAAGCTAGGCCGCGACGGCGCGTTGGCTGCTGGCAGAGCAAGGTACCTTAGGCATACTATCATTAGGAGAATGAGCGCGGCCGAACGTCGCCGAAGGAGAGTCACCATGAGAAGTGTCATCGTCGCCAGTGCTGCACTATGGGCCGTTTCCGCGCACACGCAAGACGCTCCGGCTATGTGCGAAAGCCTTGCTTCATCGTTAAAGTTGAATGTCACAACCGTGACTTCGTCGATTCCTGTGACGTCCGGGCAGTTCATGCCACCGGACGGCCAGCCTTTGCAGGCCAACTTGCCGGCGTTTTGCCGTGTCGAGCTTACGATCGCACCGACGGGGGACTCCGACATCAAGACTGAGGTTTGGCTACCGATGTCTGGTTGGAACGGCAGATTTCTTGCCGTCGGCAACGGTGCCTGGGGCGGTTCGATACAGTACAACGCATTGGGTAACGGTATACGCCGCGGGTATGCAGCCGCTTCGACCGACACCGGGCATACCGGGAGCGATGCGAGTTTCGCGATCGGTCATCCGGAGAAACTCATCGACTTCGGTTCTCGCGCGGTGCATCAGATGGCCGTTCAGAGTAAGGCAACGGTTGGCGCGTTCTACAATAAAGCACCGGATTATTCGTACTTCAATGGTTGCTCCGGTGGAGGACGGCAATCGTTTATGGAAGCTCAGCGCTATCCGGACGACTTCGATGCAATCATAGCCGGCGCGCCGGGTTACGATCGAACGGACGTAGCCTTCCAGACGCTCGGTATGATTCGGGCGACGCATGAGACACCGGAAAGTTATCTAGAGCGCGCGGACTTCACTCTGATTCACGAGGCGGCTATGCAAATGTGCGATGCGCGTGATGGCCTAGAAGACCGGCTCATCAGCGACCCGGTCGGCTGCGATTTCGATCCGGGTGAGCTCCAATGCAAGAGTGGTGAAACGAGCGCTTGCTTGAGTGAGCCGCAGGTTACGGCCGCGCGCGAGATTTACTCGACGATCACCGACCCCCGAACAGGCGAGATCCTGACGACGGGCATGGAGCCGGGCAGCGAGCTGCTCTGGGAACGTGTCGCTGCAAGAGAGCCACACCAAATGTACATCAGTTTGTTCCAGCATGTGTTGTTCCCCGATGAGCGTTTCGATTTCCGCGACATCAGTGTTGTTGAGCATCTCGATTACGCACGCGAAGTTGACGGTGGAATTTACGCAGCGACGTCTGCTGATCTCGAGCCATTCATTAGCGGTGGCGGGCGCCTACTGATCTATCATGGCTGGGCGGATCAAAACATTCCGCCGGCAGGCTCGATAGACTACTACGAACAGGTTGTCTAAACGCTCGGCAAGGAGCGCACCGAAGAAGGCGTGGCGCTTTACATGGTGCCAGGCATGGGTCATTGCGGCGGTGGGCACGGGCCGAACGAGTTCGACATGCTCAGCGTGCTCGAGCAGTGGCGTGAGGAAGGCAGAACGCCAGCGGCCGTGCTGGCGACTCAGCGCGAGAACGGAGAGGTCTTGCGCACACGCCCATTGTGCCCATACCCGCAGGTTGCGCGTTACGACGGCACCGGGAGCGTCGACGAGGCAGGCAATTTTGCCTGTGCAACGCCATAGAGCGTCCCCAAAAAAATGACCGAGGGTAGGATCGTTTTGAATAAAATGGTGGCCAGGGGTGGAATTGAACCACCGACACGCGGATTTTCAGTCCGCTGCTCTACCAACTGAGCTACCTGGCCTTAAAAGGTGACCGTATTAGACCGGTACGACTTACGGCGAGTCAAGACCCATCAGCCTAGCGTTTTTACTCGCTATAATCATAGGTACAGAATTTAAAAGCTCAGAAACACCCCAACCGAGGGTTAATAGAGGATAAAAACAGCTATGAGTGAAGAAAAAATTTATCCGGTAGCACACAGAGTTGCTGCCGAAGCTTGGACAGATAAATCAACATATCAAAACCTCTACAAATCATCCGTCGAAGATCCTGTTGCCTTCTGGGGAGATCAGGCAATGCGATTGGATTGGATAAAAGCCTTTACGGAAACTAAGGATGTTTCTTATGAGACATCAGACTTACATATACGCTGGTTTAGTGATGGTGAACTAAATGTTGCAGCTAACTGTCTAGACCGACATCTAGAAATGCGCGGAGAACAGACCGCCATTATCTGGGAGGGTGATGATCCCAGTGAAGAAGAGAACATCACTTACAAGGAACTACATAATCGAGTGTGTCGATTTGGCAATGCATTGCGCAACCTAGGAATCAAAAAAGGTGACCGAGTTACTATCTATATGCCCATGATCCCAGAAGCCGCAGTCGCCATGTTAGCTTGTGCGCGGATTGGTGCGGTGCACTCTGTTGTCTTTGGAGGCTTTTCTCCGGAAGCTCTTAGGGGAAGAATAGAAGACTGCTCTTCCAACATCGTTATAACAGCAGACGAAGGGCTACGGGGCGGTAAGTCGATACCACTCAAAGCAAATGTAGATGCCGCTCTGGTAGGTCTACCTAAAAATCATGTAGAGACAGTGGTCGTGGTAAGACGAACAGGTGGTGAAATACTCTGGAAAAATGACCGGGATCATTGGTATCACGAAATCACAGCTTCAGCAGATGCAAACTGCCCGGTTGAGGTAATGAATGCAGAAGACCCTCTCTTTATTTTGTATACCTCTGGCTCGACAGGAAAACCAAAGGGAGTGCTTCACACATCTGGTGGCTATTTAATGTTTGCGGCGATGACCCATCAGCATGTTTTTGATTACCATGATGGCGATATTTACTGGTGCACTGCCGATGTTGGTTGGGTGACTGGACACTCCTACATCATCTATGGGCCATTAGCTAATGGCGCAACAACACTAATGTTTGAGGGAGTTCCAAATTATCCCGATACCAGCCGCTTCTGGCAGGTTGTCGACAAACACAAAGTCAATATTTTCTATACCGCTCCTACCGCTATTCGTGCGCTTATGAGAGATGGAGAAGAACCTGTAAAACGATGTTCTAGATCAACACTCCGATTGCTAGGAACTGTAGGTGAACCCATAAACCCTGAAGCCTGGGAGTGGTATTACAAGGTGGTGGGTGAAGAACGATGCCCCATTGTTGATACCTGGTGGCAAACGGAAACTGGCGGCATCATGTTGAGCCCTCTGCCTGGTGCTACAGCCCTGAAACCTGGCTCCGCAACACTCCCTTTCTTTGGTATTAAGCCAGCCATCGTAGATCATGAAGGTAGCCTTTTAGATGGTGCTACAGAGGGCAACCTAGTCATACTTGATAGTTGGCCAGGTCAGATGCGCACCGTCTATGGGGATCATGAACGCTTTATTAAAACCTATTTCAGTCAATTTCCTGGCAAGTATTTTACAGGTGATGGTGCTCGTAGGGATTCGGATGGGTACTACTGGATTACTGGTCGTGTGGACGATGTTATCAACGTCTCAGGACATCGCATGGGTACCGCTGAAGTTGAAAGTGCTTTAGTAGCTCACCCAAAGGTTGCTGAAGCAGCTGTTGTGGGATTCCCTCATGATATAAAAGGTCAGGGAATATATGCGTACGTCACGCTAAACGCAGGAGAAGTGCCTGATGAATCGCTCCGCAAGGAACTCATTTTATGGGTAAGAAAGGAAATTGGACCGATTGCTAGCCCAGACTATCTACAATGGGCGCCAGGCCTTCCAAAAACTAGGTCAGGGAAAATCATGCGGCGTATACTTCGTAAGATTGCCGAGAATGCTTATGATGAACTCGGGGACATATCAACTTTAGCAGAACCTGCCGTTGTAGATGAGTTAATTGAAAACCGTATGAATCGATAATATTAATTCATACAAAAAATAATTTGTTTTATGATTCTGCTAAGAAATCCGGTGGTTTCTCAGAACCTCCACCAAAGAAAAACTTTTCCATTTCCTGCTCAAGAAACTGACGTGCCTTGGGCTCGATTGGAGTCAACCGGTACTCATTTATAAGCATGGTCTGATGCCCTAGCCACCGTTGCCAAGCCACTTTAGATACATTATCAAAAACCCGCTGACCAAGGTCGCCAGGATAAGTAGGTCTATCTAAACCCTCTGATTCGACACCAAGCAACACACACTTAACAGTTCGACTCATCTCTTAATATTCCTCTTTATTAAAAGTGACTTCAATAAGATCGCAACGGGCGTCGAGACGCCAACCCGGATCTCTTCAACTGGGTTATACCAGAGCTGTTCCTTTTTAACGAGAGCTGCGCATGATGTATCAGAAATTCGGGTTAATAGAGGATAGATGCTTAGATCAAAATGGGTAAATGAATGATCTATTTTTTTCATGGGGATTTGCGTGTCAATCTGCAACCCAAGATTCTGATAACACCACAATTCAGGGTCTTCGCTCGCGGCAAGTTCAGGTAAACTATAAAGCCCTCCCCAGATCCCATTCGCCTCTCTTTTTTCCAGAAGAACCCTTTGTTGAGAATCTTCAATAAGCAGCATTCTTACCTCCCGGTGGACGCGTTTTTTGCGAGGCTTACGGCCAGGAATAATCTTTTGTAAACCCCTTTGTCTTGATACACATTTCACATTCACAGGACATTCTTCACAACGAGGCTGCGCTCGAGTACAAAGGGTAGCACCAAGATCCATTACAGCTTGAGTATAGTCGGCTATCTTATGAACTGGTGTGTGTTTTTCGGATAACTCCCAAAGTTGCTTTTTAACTGTTGTCTGCTCGGGCCAACCTTCCACGGCATGATAGCGAGCCAACACCCGCTTTACATTGCCATCCAGTATTGGCGCATGCTTTTTATAAGCCATGGCTACTATTGCGCCTGCCGTTGAGCGGCCAATACCTGGCAAGCTCATAAGCTCTTCTAATGTCTTAGGGAAAGAGCCATTTTCATTATCTATTATAAGTTTTGCGGATTTGTGTAAATTGTGGGCCCTTGCGTAATAACCAAGCCCTGCCCAAAGCTTGAGAACCTCATCCAATGTAGCAGTAGCTAAGGCTTCCACCGACGGTAGCTTTTTTATAAACCGATTAAAGTATGGGATAACAGTGACAACCTGTGTTTGTTGCAACATGATTTCGGAAACCCATACCCGATAGGGCGTGGGATCTACCTGCCAAGGCAAATCATGACGACCAGACTGACCAAACCAATTGATTAGTTTTCTTGAGAAGTCGTCCACTATGGTGCTGTGCTTACTGTAGTGTTCTCCTGGGCTGCACTTTCAAGCCTATCTAACGCCGGACGGGCGTCGCGCTCCAAACGCATCTTAATTGCCCAGGGCCCAATGACGGGAGGTACCCAAAAATCCGGTTCCATTTCCATAGAATATTTAATAAAGGTTCCACCATTTCTAGATTCCAGTTCCCACTCGGAAACCGAATATAGGAAATCACTTTGCTCTGGCAAAACAGTGGCACGAATAAAAAAAGGTGGGCTTAATTCAAGTCGCTCTATGCGATGAAAGCTTTTACAAAAAAATAGAACACAACCTCTTATGGTCGTATAAACCACCGGGTCGCCATTAGAATCTGGATCCATATATCCAGCATCTGTAAAAATGCTTGAGATTTTTTCAAACTGTTCATAATCGACTAATACCTTGAATACCTCTTCTATGGGCGCACTCAAATAACTCTCGGATACCAAATGGTAACGTCCTCCCTCATGCCTGACCTCAACAGATTGCAAAATTGCTGCCATAAGTACAGCACTACTTAAGATGGCGAAAAGTATTAATGCGATTCGGACCATGCTTTTACCTAATGAATATTCGTAACTGGAGCGGGTGAGGGGAATCGAACCCCCGTCTTCAGCTTGGGAAGCTGAGGCCCTACCATTAGACGACACCCGCCATACACAACTGGATTAATTCTACAGTACGAAGCAAGACTGTTCGCCTCTATAAGCCTAGAATCCCTACTATGACAAAACGGCCTTATCGCAAAGTACGGAGCTTCGTTAATCGCCCTGGTCGATTAACGAACGCTCAACGGAGAGCTCTAAACCAATTGTTCCCTCGTTGGGGAATTGACTTTGGAGCCCCAATTGATATGCGAGACCTGTTTAATCGTGAAACTACTCGAGTACTAGATATTGGATTTGGTGATGGCGAAGCCTTACTAACTTTAGCAGCAAATAATCCAACCATAGATTACCTAGGTATAGAGGTTCATGAACCCGGAGTTGGCCACTTGCTGCTACTGCTCGAAAAAGCAGGTATTACTAATGTACGAATTATTCAACACGATGCTGTTGAGGTTATTTCAGATATGCTTCTAGACTGTCAATTCGATGCAGTTAACCTATTTTTTCCAGACCCGTGGCCTAAAAAACGCCATCATAAACGACGGCTTATACAGCCAGCATTTATTAATGATGTAAGCCGTATATTAAAAGCTAATGGATTACTGCATATTACAACTGACTGGGATAATTATGCTGAGCACATAAGGGAAACCCTCAAAAAAAATGGGCTCTTCTCTCTAATAAATGAGGATAAAAGTCTTCCGCTGATGTGCAGACCACCCACCAAATTTGAGAGGCGTGGCAAGAAGCTTGGTCATAATGTGACAGATTTTTACTTTTGCCTGAAGTGAATTATCACTAAGGCATTAAGCAGCAAAGCTTATTCAGTTAGCTTAACAAAGCATCTAGTTCTTGTGCTTCAACCAAAATCTTCCCGCCTTTTATTTTAATTGTTATCGTTTTAAGTCCCGCACCTGGACAAGGTCCACTTACACAAATCCCATCCATAATTCGAAAGCGCGCCCCATGTGAATTACAGATAATCAAATCGTTTTCTTGTGTTAAAAAACTATCCTTTTGCCAGTTTAAAGCATGGCCGGCATGAGGACATCGGTTTACAAAACCGTAAACACAATTATTTTTTCTGACCACAAAAAACTCAAGTGGCCATAAGCCATCACCCCAAGTGAACTGTCGGCTACCAGGATCAGCAATCTCCTCTAGATCACATAGAACTGTGCTCATGACTCATTCTCACCTTGCCAACTTATTTTTATCTGGTTGGTTAACGTCTTAGTTTCAATTACATTGGTATCCAGTCAGGCCAGATAGGCTTCATAATGACTTAAATTGCACCTTAGTATGGAGTACATATTATCTACTGGATACAACTTAGAACTACCTTATCTATGACAAGGCCATATCTTGATTGCTCACTCTAACTCAGGGCGTCGACCCTGGCAGCAGATTCTTCTGAATCGCCACATGCTCATCTGTGTCTTTCAAGGCTTCTCCTCGGGCATGCCTCTGTATGTATTGGTACAACTTATACCAGCATGGTTGCGTACCGAAGGCGTCAATCTGGCTACAATCGGCCTTTTTACAATTGTTACTTTACCTTATACCTGGAAGTTTCTGTGGGCACCGTTTCTAGATCGCTTTAGCTTGCCCTTCCTGGGTCGTCGGCGAGGTTGGGCGATAGCGAGTCAATGTCTTCTCCTGTTATGTATAACTCAGTTTGGGGCTTTTAACCCGAATGAAAACCTGGTTGCAGTAATCTGGCTAGTCTTTCTAACTTCTTTATTTAGTGCCACACAAGATATCGTACTTGATGCCTACCGAAGAGAAATGCTTGCCGATGATGAGTTGGGCACAGGTAACTCTATCTTTATAAATGCCTATCGTGTCTCATCGCTGGTTCCAGGTTCACTTGGGTTTGTATTAGCAGATTTTCTACCATGGACAACAGTTTTCTGGTTGGTAGGAATATTTATGATTATTGGAATCATCACTACATTGCTAATACCAGAAAGTTCTGACGATCAAATAGCCCCGCGTACTGTCCGAGAAGCTATTGTTGAACCTTTCACAGAGTTTTTTCATCGGGATGGGATCAAATCTGCTCTACTCATACTTGGCTTTATGTTTTTTTACAAACTTGGCGACAATATGGCCGTCGCACTACAAACCCCTTTCTTTATCGATATAGGATTTACTCTGACAGAGATAGGCGTAATAGCAAAGTTTGTAATTCTTGGCTCTACTATTACCGGAGCCCTTCTTGGCGGATTACTGATGTTACGGTTATCTATAAATCGTGCATTATGGATTTTTGGGTTTATTCAAATAATTTCAATTTTCGGATATGTGGCGCTTGCCAAAATTGGCAATAACCTTTACGCATTAGTGGCGGCAGCGAGTATCGAATATATTGGTGTTGGTTTGGGAACGGTGGCACTTACAGCTTTTATGGCAAAACAAACTAGTCGCCGTTTTACTGCAACGCAATTTGCACTTTTAACAAGCCTGATGGCAGTACCAAGGACCTTTGCTAATGCCACAACCGGTTTCATCGTAGAAGCAATTGGCTATTTCAATTTTTTTCTTCTTTGCGCATTATTTGCAGTACCTGGAATGCTGCTCTTATTGGCGGTCGCGCCATGGTCGGATCCAAATGATTCAATTCAAACCAGCCGATAGATCACAAACGTATCTCCCTAGCTCTATTGAAGCCTTGTATGATATGGGCGTTGGCACTTCTTAATCATGAAAAATTATAAGACGCAATTCCTAAATTTAGCGCTAAAACATGGCGCACTGAAATTTGGAAAGTTTGAATTAAAGTCAGGGCGTATAAGTCCCTATTTTTTTAATGCCGGTCTTTTCAATACTGGCTATGCAGTAGCAGGTTTAGGGCAATGTTATGCATCTGCACTAAATAACATTGATATTAATTTCGACATGCTTTTTGGACCAGCTTATAAAGGAATCAGTTTGGTTGCCCTTACCGCCGCTATGCTAGCTGAAAATCATGGCGTTGATTATCCCTTTGCCTATAACCGCAAAGAAGCAAAAGATCATGGCGAGGGTGGTACAAACATCGGTGCAACCATCAAGGGTCGAGTGCTAATCTTAGATGATGTTATTACGGCCGGAACAGCAGCAACTCAAGCAATTAAGATAATCCATTCTGAGGGCGCTGAACTAGCAGGAATTGTTGTTGCACTAGACCGAGAAGAGGTTGGACGTGAAAGCCAGCTTTCAGCAGTACAGGAACTTCAAAAGAAAATTGGCGTTCCTGTTCGAAGTATTGTGTCACTTACGGACCTGATCAGTCATTTGGAAAGCGGCAGCGAATTAGAAAAGTTCCTTCCCGCGGTACGCGAGTATAGAGAACGTTATGGTGCACTCTCAGATGAATAAACGTAATGAAGCCCTATCACTTGCTCCCAGTGTGACCAAAGCCACCAACGCCACGGGTGCTTTCTTCAAAAGACTTTACTAATTCAAACTCTGGTTGAACGACCGGGACTATTACAAGCTGGGCAATACGTTCTCCAGGCTCTATAACAAATGTTTTAGACCCACGATTCCAACAAGAGATCAATAACTCACCCTGGTAGTCCGAATCGATTAGGCCCACTAAGTTACCAAGTACAATGCCGTGCTTGTGACCAAGCCCTGAGCGAGGAAGTATGATTGCTGCTAGATTCGGATCTTCTATATGGATAGCCAAGCCAGAATGAATCAACTCACAATCACCCGGATTGAGTTCCAGCGGCACATCTAAGCATGCACGCAGATCGACTCCTGCTGAACCGTCCGTGCCACGCACAGGCAAAGGAATCTCTGACCCAAGCCGCTCATCAAGCACCTTGAGACGTATAGGTCGCAAATTTGTATTTGTCATAAGCGACTCCAAGGCTTATTTACCCGGCTTGAGATGAACTTTTTTTGGAGGATACAGAGCAATAACACTCAGCAATTAATTGGATTAATTTTTTTGCTATTACAGGTTTTGAGGCCTGCTCCAATTCTACGTCCCCATCTTTCCAGAAAACCTTGAGTGCATTAGTTTCTTGATCGAAACCACAATCAGGCCCGACACGATTTGCTGCAATCATATCGAGTCTTTTTTTAATCAATTTGTCACGAGCATTCTCTACAACATTCTGGGTCTCAGCAGCAAAACCAACTGTAAAAGGACCATCATGAAGTTCAGCAACACTTGCCAATGTATCCGATGAACGAACCAATTCAAGACTCATAGTTGTTTCATTTCGTTTTAATTTTTCGCTAGCTTCTGCTTCGGGCCTATAGTCAGAAACAGCTGCACAGGCAATAAATAAATCAGCCTCTTTTACTCGCTGATGCACAGCCTTATACATCTCTTCGGCTGTTTCAACTTCAATTCTCTCAACGCCAGGTGGCGTATTTATTGAGACTGGACCGCTAACAAGCACTACATGAGATCCAGCCTGTTGTGCGGCAGCGGCTAAAGCAAAACCCATTTTTCCTGAGCTTCTATTCGTAATGTATCTCACCGGGTCTATAGGCTCCCGCGTCGGCCCAGCCGTAATAAGCGTTGTAAGCCCCTTTAGGGACTGTGAAGCAAGCTGAACTGGCGCTTCAAAAATCGCCTGAACAATATCTGTTGGCTCTACCATACGACCTAAGCCTTGGTCCCCACAGGCCTGTGCGCCCTCAGCTGGCCCTAAAAAACGAATACCACGACTTTCTAGTAGAGTTCGGTTTTGTTGTACAGCCTTGTTAGACCACATGGCCTGATTCATTGCGGGAGCTAGAATAACAGGAGCGTTCGTCGCCAAAGCTAGCGTAGTCAACAAGTCTCCAGCCAAACCAGCCGCCAACGAACCCATAACATGGGCAGTTGCCGGTGCTATTAAAACTAAATCAGCCCAACGAGCCAGCTCTATATGTCCCATGGCTGCCTCAGCGGCCTCATCCCAGAGATCGTCTCTAACCCTTCGACCCGAAACGGCTTGGAAGGTCGAAGGCGATATGAATGTCTTAGCGGATTGGGTCAGCACCACCTGCATATCAGCACCTCGCTCCCTAAGCCGTCTTACCAGATCAAGACTCTTGTATGCAGCTATGCCGCCGGTGACACCGAGGATTATCCTCGGTCCATTATGATTTTCATTTTTTTCCATGGATTAATACCGAGCCAAGAAACAAGACATAATATTTGGCTCACCAATAGTCTACGCTGGTAGAGGTTAGCTTCAAAGCATTTGGATATGTGCTGTTGTGTTTTCACAACAATATTAGCATCAAAATTAAGCCTGCTAGGGTTATAGCCTGATAAAAAGTCCCCATATAAGGGTGGAACCTGCCTCAATCAACAGGTATAGTCCCCGGCCTTATTGTTATACCACTATGGAATCGGATCTCATGTCAAGAACTTGCCAAGTCACTGGGAAACAACCGATGTCGGGCAACAATGTTTCACATGCACATAACAAGACGCGGCGACGTTTCTTGCCTAATCTGCATACTCAGAGATTTTGGCTAGAAAACGAAAAGCGCTTCATAAAACTTAAGATTTCACACAAAGGCCTAAGAATTATTGATAAGCTTGGAATTGAGCAGGTTGTAAAAGATCTTCGCGAACGTGGCGAAAAAATTTAGAGGATCAATTAATGAGAGAAAAAATTCGGCTCACGTCCTCTGCTGGTACTGGACACTATTACACCACTACAAAAAATAAAAGGCTTCATCCGGAGAAGATGGAGACTAAGAAGTATGACCCCAAAGTACGTAAGCATGTCCTGTATAAAGAGGCTAAAATCAAGTAAGAGTGAAGTCCACTCTAACGCCTAATGTCTGTCACTCAAAGCGGTTTCTAGCGACATATAATTTGCTCGCGTAAGCTTTAATCATGCCTGAATTACCAGAAGTTGAAACGACCCGAAGGGGATTAGCACCTTTAATAATCGGGAAAAAAATAAAAAAAATATTAGTTCGAGAATCCCGTCTTCGATGGCCGGTTGACCCCATAATCTCCGATCGAATGCAATATCAGTCAATAGTTGACATCACAAGACGGGTTAAATATCTATTAGTATTAACAACCAACGATACCTTACTTCTACATTTAGGCATGTCAGGTAATTTACGTTACCTCAAGAACCCCTCAATACCCTCAAAACATGATCATATCGATATTTTGTTTTCATCTGATGACCTTCTTCGGTTCAACGATCCACGCCGATTTGGCAGTCTTCACTACTTTAAATCCTCTGAAAAACACTGGCTATTGAAGAATATGGGGCCAGAACCTCTTGGTCCTGATTTCACTGGTGACTACCTATGGAAAATTTCTCGGGATCGGCGTGTGGGAATAAAGCAACTTCTGATGAATAGCCATATCGTTGCTGGAATTGGCAACATTTATGCAAATGAATCGCTATTTAAAGCGGGGATCCATCCCACTCGAGCGGCTAAAAGAATTTCTTTTGAACGGCTAACGCGACTTGTAGGGGAATCACAACAAGTTCTTAAAGATGCAATTCAAGAAGGTGGTACGACACTTCAGGACTTCGTTGGAAGTGATGGTCGACCCGGATACTTTCAACAATCTCTGTCAGTTTATGGCAAAGAGGGCCAACCCTGTCCCCGATGTGATGAACACATCAAATTTCGTTCTATCGGTCAACGAGCAACCTATTACTGTAGTAACTGTCAACGTTAATCAAAAGCAATTCGTTCTATACTCAGCAGAAACCCTTTAGGGCTCATAGTAACGAGGTTCTCCAATACCGCGCGGGTCTGATGCTGCCTGAACAGCATTCGTCACCCGGTTCCATGTGACTATCTGGAGATTTCCATTACCCACTGTTCGCTGGTTCAACTCAAGCCTATGTCCCATTGACTCCAGCGCCGCTCTCTCTGCGCTTGTAAGAGAAGCATCTTCGAAAAAAATTCGGTCTGGAAAATACTGATGATGAAACCTTGGTTGGCCTGCCATTTCATTCGCGTCTGAACCTTCAATCCAGGACAATCCTGAAAGGAAAACCATTGTAATTATTTGACTGCCTCCGGGACTACCCAGAATTGCTGCGCCCTCTCTACTTCTTAAAATAGTCGGTGTCATGCTTGATAACATTCGTTTGCCAGGTTGGATGCTATTGGCATCTGAGCCTAACAGTTGATAGCCGTTTGGCTCACCAGGTTTTTTTGAAAAATCGTCCATTTCATTATTCAAGAGAACACCTGTACCAGCCGCCATATACTTACTGCCATAGGAAAAGTTTATTGATTGCGTTGCCGCTACGATATTTCCATCCATATCCAAAATTGAAAAGTGGCTTGTTTGGTTTCCTCCAGCCAATTGAATTGGCTGAACACCTGGCAAACTGGTGCTTGGAGTAGCCTGATCAAGACGTAAATTTGCGCGTTGGCCCACCGCGTAAAATGGATGCAAGAGCATTTCCAAAGGCATATCAATAAAATCTGGATCTCCTAGGTATTGGCCACGGTCACGGTACGCACGTCGCATAATTTCCACTAAAAGGTGAACTCTTGTGACTGTGCTAGCAACTTTAATGTCATACCCAGAAAGCATATTAAACATGTTAATGAGCGCAACTCCACCTGCCGATGGAGGCGGCGCAGACACAATAGTCACGTCTCTATATGACCCAACCAGAGGCTCACGCTCAATAATTTCATAACTAGCTAAATCCTCCTTACTCCAAATGCCACCGTCTCTTTGCACACCTTCAAGCAACTTTCTGGCTACTTCTCCCTTATAGAAACCATCATGTCCTTCAAGAGCCAGAGAACGTAGTGTTTTGGCAAGATCCATTTGGTAAATAGTGCTGCCAACGGCGGGCACTTTACCGTCCGGAAGAAACACGCTTTTTGCCGAATCATTCATACCACTTGCAAGTCGTTCTAATCTACTAACATGCCAGTCATAAGCAGGAAATCCCTGTTCCGCAAACCGAATGGCTGGCTGCAAAGATTCACTAAGCGGCAAACGGCCATAGTTCTCAGCTAGATGTACAAGCGCAGCTGGCAAACCAGGAATTCCAGCAGCCAGAGGGCCATCACGCGAGGCACCTGGTAGAGGTTCACCATTTTCATCAAGATACATATCCACTCGGGCAGCTGCCGGTGCCACCTCACGACCATCTATCATGATGTCTTTATCATCAGAGGCAAGATGCAAGAGAAAAAAACCGCCGCCACCCAATCCTGACCCATAGGGCTCTACAACTCCTAACGCTGCACTAACTGCCACCGCCGCATCAAATGCATTTCCTCCACGGGCAAGAATTTCTACCCCCGCCTCACTTGCCAATGGGTGTGCACTAGCGACGGCAGCTCTATTTGGTAGCGCGTTTGTACGTGTGCAGAGAAGAGCGCTTAGCGTCAATGCTAATAAGAAAAATCTGCTCCTAAAAAGCCTACGCATCATCCGTTCACTTACCAAACTTAATCCTGAGCGCATCAGCCACACGAGGGTGAACAAATTTTTCAACATCGCCACCGAACTTGGCAACTTCGCGAACAAGACTAGATGATATGCAGGCAAAGTTTTCTGTAGGAGTTAGAAATACCGTCTCAACTTCGTCAGTTAAATTACGGTTCATAGTTGCAAGCTGAGACTCATATTCGAAATCAGAAACCGCCCGTAGCCCGCGAACAATCACCTGTAAGTCATTTTTACGGGCAAAATTTACAGTTAGTCCATCATAGCCAGTCACAATAGCTCCCGAAACTGGTTTTAACGCCTCTCGCGCAAGTGATATGCGTTCATCAAGAGTAAATAACGGCGTCTTGCCAGGACTAGCTGATATAGCAACGACGACCTTGTCAAAAAGAAGAGAAGCCCTATGCACTATATCTGCATGGCCTAGCGTTAAAGGGTCAAAAGTCCCTGGATAAATGGCGCTTACACTCATGAGCAATATCGTTTTAAATCAATATTAGATCTATTCTACGCTTGACAGGGTCCTATCGTCATTTCTTAAGGGCTAAAAGTCCATACACAACTTGGCCAGCCATCCCCTGTTTCTTTACTATTAAGCTAGGATTAGACTCTACCATTTGATCAATTGGGTTTATTTGTGGCTTTGCCTGACGCTCTACATAAACTAAATTGTCGCAATTTACCCAAGGGGGTAATTGCAATATCACCTCAGACAAATCCATCATATAAGGCGGGTCCATAAAGACAATATCAAATAACTTGCTTGGTACTTTAGACATGATTTCTAAAACATCAGCCTTTATTACCTGAGCATTTGCACCAAAGATTGTCGCCTGTTTCTTCAAAGATTTTACTAACAGAGGGTTGCTTTCAATAAACCAAGCTTCATCTGCTCCACGAGACAAGGCCTCAAGTCCTAATATGCCGGTACCAGCAAACAAGTCCAAACAACGAGCACCAGGAACTATGTTTGATAGCCAGTTAAATAAAGTCTCACGTACGCGATCAGGCGTTGGTCGAACAGATGTATTTTGGCATACCTCTACCCTTCTCCCTCTCCATTGCCCCCCAATAATGCGCACGCTATTGGACACCTGTATACGATTCTTTCGCATGGATAGCCTCTTTTTAATTAGCGTTGAGGAAGAGTTAAGGCCCAGTATAATCCGGGAGCGACTTTACAACTGAGTGTAGAGACATAAAATTTAATATTTAACTTATGATGACATTATTTAGCCTAAAAATTCCTGAATTCCTGAATAAGGTTAAGTCAGTAATAAAAATTAGCAAAGGTACGCTAACCTCCGACTCTAGTGGAATATTCGGAGGTACAACTGCAGAAAAAGTCTTTGAAGAACTAGAAACACAGCTTCTCCTAGCCGACGTTGGTGTAGAGACCACTATGTGGCTACTTAACGAAGTCAGGCAGGAGGCTTTAGCTAGTCGTGAAGAAGGATTAGATATTGCGACCCTACTCAAGGGTAAGGTACGCGAGTTACTAGAAACGATTGAAAAACCCTTTGTAATAGATCAGGCACACAAGCCTCACGTGATTCTTGTGGTTGGTGTTAACGGATCAGGAAAAACCACTACTATAGGTAAACTGGCCTCAAGCATCTCGGAACATGGGTATTCTGTACTTCTAGCTGCAGGTGATACGTTCCGAGCAGGCGCTGTTGAGCAATTGACACAATGGGCAAATCGCACAGAATCCAATATCATTTCTCAGGATCAAAATGCTGATCCTGCTGCCGTCGTTTTCGACGCTCTAGACTCTGCTAAAGCACGTAACATCGATGTCGTTTTAGCAGATACTGCTGGTCGTCTCCATACGACATCAAGTTTAATGGATCAGCTTGAAAAAATATGCCGAGTGATTTCACGTGTTGATTCCTCAGCTCCCCACGAGATCATGCTAGTGCTCGATGCTACACAAGGACAGAACGCCTTATCACAAGCCAAAGCTTTCCAAAAAGCTATTGGCATAACTAGTCTTGTGATAACAAAACTAGACGGTACAGCAAAAGGCGGGATACTTTTAGCAATTGCTAGAGAATTGGGCTTGCCTGTTCGGTTTCTGGGGACAGGTGAAGGTATTTCAGATATACACCCATTTGAAGCGGAGACTTTTGCGAATGCTTTATTCGCAGAATAACTGACATATGATCCATTTCGAAAATGTTGGAAAGCGTTATGCTTCGGGTAGAGAAGCACTCTCTGGGGTTAGCTTTAACTTAGAAAAAGGTGATATGGCATTTATCACTGGTCCCTCTGGGGCAGGCAAAAGTACCCTACTAAAACTCATTGCGTTAATAGAGCGTCCTACAAGAGGAACTGTGCTTGTAGATAATCAAAACACATCCCGTATTCCTCGCCGACGAATACCTTATTTCCGAAGACGAATTGGCATTATCTTCCAAGACCATAAGCTTCTAGCTGACAGAAGCATATTCGATAATGTTGCGCTGCCACTTCTTATAAGCTCACTAAGGCATCGCGAGGTGAGCCGTCGTGTGCGAGCCGCTCTAGACCAAGTAGGTCTTCTAGAACATGAAAAGTTTTCCCCATTGTCTCTTTCTACTGGCGAACAACAACGTGTTGGCATTGCAAGAGCAATTGCAAGCAGGCCTGCCCTAGTTATAGCCGATGAACCAACTGGGAACCTTGACCCAGATCTTTCTCTAGAAATCATGAGATTATTTGAACGCTTTAACCAGGTTGGTGTGACGCTTCTTATAGCAACCCATGATATTGAGTTAATAGACAAATTTAATTGTCGGCGACTCCGACTCGAACAGGGACGAGTAGTAGAAATGCCTAAATCTAATAGTTCTGAGTTATTAGTATGAGTTTTATCTATCGATACTTAGCTTTGCACTATAAAAATTTTTTTGATGCACTTGCGCGTATTACTGAGCAGCCTCTAGGGAATTTGATGACTATAGTAGTTATAGGTATAGCTTTAGCATTACCTGCTGGACTAAAAGTTATGGTCAATAATATTTCCACCATGAGCGGTTCTTGGGATGCTGCAGCAGATTTTACTATATACCTGGAAATGACAGTTGATGAAACAAGTGCTAATGAACTAGCACAAAACATTCAACAAAGAACCGATGTGCGTCGCGCTATTTTAATCAACCGCGCCCAAGCATTAATTGAGTTTCAGAATTACTCTGGTTTTGGAGAAGCATTGGAAACACTACAGGCAAATCCTTTGCCTCATGCTCTAATCATCAGTCCAACAGGCGGATCAACTAGTGATATATCAGAGCTCATAATGGCACTTGAGGGGATGGAAGAAACTGCTTTGGTGCAATTAGATACTGCTTGGGTTGACCGTTTACGCTCTATCCTGGATCTCGTACTGAGAGTCGTTGATATAGTAACCGTATTACTCGGATTTGGAGTAATCATAGTCATAGGCAACACAATACGGCTAGAAATAAATAATCGGCAAGATGAGATAGAGATTATTAAGCTTGTAGGTGGAAGTAATGGCTATGTTCGTCGACCATTTCTTTACTCTGGGTTTTGGTATGGCTTTGGTGGCAGTATTGTCGCTATCCTGACTATTTGGGGAGCTCTCGGTCTTGTAAATTCACCAGCAAGAGCGCTAGCTCAACTCTACGATTCAAGTTATCGGGTCATTGGGCTTAATTTTAAGGAAACTTTAATGCTGGTTGGGACAGGCGCTCTTCTTGGCTGGGCAGGGGCCGCAATCGCTACCATACGGCATCTTCGCGATGCAGATCCAGAATAAACTATTGATTTTTATGGTTTTTATTAATTATTAATCAATATTTTAGCACTCTAGTATAGAGAGTGCTAAAATAACCTCGTAATCTAAAGAGGTTGAATGTTGTGACTACTGAGGTTGCTCTTAGGGATAGTACACTGATCCTTAACGGATCTATTGGAAGCTTGGACCACTACGTTCAGGCTGTTAGTGCTGTGTCTGTCCTCACAAAAGAAGAAGAAATTGAGTTAGCAAAGCGGCTTTACTCAGAAGATGATCTTAATGCCGCTCAGGAACTCGTTCTATCTCACCTGCGGTTCGTTGTTCATATTGCACGTGGCTACTCAGGATATGGGCTTCCGCTCGGTGACCTGATCCAGGAAGGCAATGTTGGGCTTATGAAAGCGGTTAAGCGATTTGATCCGAATGTTGGTGTAAGGCTAGTGTCATTTGCTGTGCATTGGATACGCGCAGAAATACATGATTATGTTTTAAAAAACTGGCGACTAGTTAAGGTTGCTACTACAAAAGCCCAAAGAAAACTTTTTTTCAATCTCAGAAAAGCAAAAAAGAATCTAGGATGGCTATCAAGCACTGAAAGAGAAGCAATCGCAAAAGATCTTAGCGTCAGTATTGAAGAAGTAAGTCGAATGGAGCAGCGCCTTTCAGGGCGTGATATATCCTATGATGCAAGTTCTACAGATGACGACGATTTTGATTTTTCTCCTGCCTCATACCTGCCGAGCCCAAATAGCGATCCTGCCGAGACGGTCGAAAATGTAGATTGGCAATCAAATAACCATAATCGTTTGACAACTGCAGTTTCTGAACTAGATGATCGCAGCCGAGATATTGTTGCTCGACGATGGCTAGCTGAAAAAAAGGCAACACTGCATGAACTGGCCTCTGAGTATGGTGTGTCTGCTGAGCGTATTCGAC
This sequence comes from Gammaproteobacteria bacterium, assembly GCA_029243585.1. GTDB lineage: Bacteria > Pseudomonadota > Gammaproteobacteria > Steroidobacterales > Rariloculaceae > UBA6522. Next base: position 22,937 of record JAQWRR010000035.1, on the reverse strand, counting down.
AAATTGAATCCAATGCCATCAAAAAACTAAAAGGCCTGATGGTCTCCTAGCAACTCAGCCTTAGAGCTTTTCCTAATTTGTTCTGAACTTTCCTTTTAATATTGCCGGTAGGCGAAATGCATACGGTACTTACTAAACCTATAAGGTTTTCTGCTGTAGCAATCAAACATCTCTCTTAACGTTACTCTAAAAACAAGAGAAAGCTAGTATTAGGGTCCGGCAATAAAAAATGGCACACTATCTCCGTAGTGCTTTTGCAATTGATGCCAGAGAATCATATGAGCCCGAGAAAACTTATTGCAGTAGTCGAAGATGAGACTTCACTTAGAGACAATTACCTGGACACTCTGACGAGAGAAGGTTATTCAACAGTTGGCTATGCTTATCGTACGGAAGCAGAAGAGGCTTTTAAAAATCAACTTCCAGATTTAGTAATCATCGACATTGGCCTAGGCAATGAACCTAGGGGCGGTATTGATCTCTGTCGCAACTTACGGGTGATGTTTCCTGCTCTACCTATCATTTTCCTTACGGCAAAAGATAGTAAATTTGACGAAGCAAGAGGATATGATTCAGGAGCTAATGACTACCTGGTCAAGCCAATTAGTGCTGATCATCTACTTGTCCGAGTTTACTCACTATTACGAATGGTAGATGCTCTGCAAAATAATACAGAAAAAGCTGAATTTATAGAGGTTGGTTTTTTACGACTTGATCTTGACCGCATGATCGCTTCATGGAAAGGCAGTATTATTTCCTTCACAGTCACCGAGTTCTGGGTAGTGCACGCTCTCGCTAAGCGTCCTGGATGGGTCAAGAAAAAGATTCAGTTACTTAAAGACTCACGTCAAACTGAACACATAAGTGAAGATAGCGTAACTTCTCAAGTCAAACGAATTCGCAAAAAGTTTCTCGAGATCGACCCAAATTTTAAATCAATAAATACTGTCTATGGTACTGGTTATCGCTGGCTCAGCGAAGAGTCCACACCTGAAAACTGATCATGTCACTTCGAACCCAACTTTTAGGTTTAGGGATATTAATAACACTATCTTTACCTTGGGTTACCTATATATATGTACAAGGATCTGAAGGATCTTTGCGAGACACCACAGAAACTTTACTTAGAAATGAAGCCACTTCCATTGCTCAAACTCTTGGCAGTCAGATACTAGAGACAACTTGGACTACCAATGTCGATATTGACTCTGGTATTACACTTTACGCACACAAATTGGAGAGTCAGCCAGAATTAGATGGCAACAGACAGGACTGGCAACTACCAGATAATATGGCCAACTTTAAAGTTGGCCAAAATGGAGTGCTCTGGCTTGGTTTATATGAATTCAATCTAAATTTATTTCTAAGCATTAGCGATAATAATCTGGCCTCTGAACCCTTCACCGCAGTTGAAACAAGCGTGGATAAGATAATTCTTCTTATTGAGGGTGGTGAAAATCTTGCGCTACTACTTCATCCGGCATCACAACAGGCACAGCGTAGCGAACCCCCAGAATGGGCTATATCAGGTGACTACGAAGATCGAGTTCAGTTTTCTTGGCGAAAAACCCAAAATGGACATGCAATCGAAGCATTGATGCCCCTCCAAATAGGTAGCCAGCCAATTAAACGTATCGGAGTTGCCATTATCAATGCCAATGAAGAGGATATCGCAAATGACGCAAATTCTTGGGCTACCTTAATTGAACCAAGTCAGATGCTCGAATTATGGCAAGGCGAAGATCGACCAGGAAAATTATTTTATCCACAGATACAGCTGGCTTCGGCTATTAGACAGGTCTTTGACCAGCAAGATCAGCCAAATCGGCGCCTTCGTGTAGCAAATACGGAGGGCTGGATATTATTTGATGGAGGGTCTGTTAACACTCTAGGAAATACTGCTAATAATATACCCTTAAGCTTTAGTGAAAGTTTTTATAGCTTTATTATCCGTCGTAGCGACCCTCGTTACGATACGCTTGAAGTGCCACATGCCAGAGGCAAACTTTCCGATACAACATTACGCACAGCGATAAATGGAGAGTCTGAATGGTATTCGCATAGCACTGAAGGAAGTGCCATTGTTATGGCCTCCTCTCCTATTTATAACATCACCGAATCCGGATCAGCATTAATGGTGGGCTCAGTAATATTAGAACAAAGTAATTCAGCAATCCTAACTCTGAATAATACAAGAATGGTAAGTTTTATGACCTCTACCCTTGTGCTCACCTTGTTAGTATTTGCTGCCCTGCTCAGCTATGCCACATGGCTGTCAATCAGAGTGCAAAAACTAGCTCAAGCGGCTGACTGTGCGCTTGGGCCAAAGGGTGAGATTCGTCCTAATCTACCAGACAGCAAAGCAAGAGATGAAATAGGTGAACTTTCACGAAGTTTTACTAGCCTGCTCGATCAAGCTGATAAAAATATAAATTATCAATTCACGCTAAACGATAAACTTTCTCATGAACTTCGTACTCCTCTCTCCATAGTTGCCTCCTCCCTGGAGCACATAGAATATGAATCTAAAGATAAGAAACTTGTTCCTTATCTTGAAAGGCTGCGGAAAGGTGTAGAGCGTCTAGAAACTACTCTAGAAAAAATGAGCGTGGCTACTCGAACTAAACAGACAATATCCGATACCACACTAGAGATTATTGACCTGCTTGAAATACTCCCTGGTTGTATAGAAGCCTATAGCGATATCTATGGAGATCGCTTCAGATTTGAACAAACTGCGCCACGAACAAATATTGAGGGATCTGGTGAACTCATAGAGCAAATGCTAGACAAGCTCATCGACAATGCTGTCAGTTTCAGCAAGGATAACAGTCCCATTAATATTCTATTAAGCGGCAAAAAAGAACAGATTTTATTATCTGTGACCAACAAGGGGCCGTTATTACCTGAAAAAATAAGGGGTCAACTTTTCGATCCATTAGTGTCCATGCGTGAAACACGTGGTGAAAGTCTACACCTAGGTCATGGCCTCTATATCGTGAGACTTATAGCCGAACACCATAATGGAAAGGTTGAAGCCAATGACCTTAAAGATGGAACAGGGGTTAAATTTGAGATTGCATTGCCCGTGAGCATAAGTTAACTAGCCTGATAACGCTTCTAGACTGCAGGCTACTCCTGTACCACCAATACCACAGTAGCCATTAGGGTTTTTAGCCAAATACTGTTGGTGATACTCCTCGGCATAATATAGCTCTGCTGCAGGAACTATCTCTGTTGTAATATCGCCATAACCAGCAGTATTCAGTAAGGTTTGATATTCTTGCTGGCTAGAGTTGGCTATTCCTAACTGCGAGTCAGTGAACGCATAAATAGCAGACCTGTATTGAGTTCCTACATCTCCACCCTGACGCAGGCCTTGGGTTGGATTATGTGATTCCCAAAATAGCTTTAATAATTTTTTATAGCTAATTTGTTCGGGCTGGTAGACAACCAAAACAACTTCCGCATGTCCGGTCAAACCACTACAGACCTCTTCATATGTTGGGTTTACAGAAACACCCCCTGAATAACCAACCGCCGTAGAATAAACACCATCTAATTCCCAAAATAAACGCTCTGCGCCCCAGAAACAGCCCATGGCTAATATAGCCTGCTCGGTATTTTCTGGGAAAGGTGCTTTGATTCGACTTCCAAGTACAAAGTGCTGTTCTGAGGTGACCACAGGTTGAGAACGTCCAGCTAGAAAACTTCCAGTCATATCAACCTGCAGCTGAACCCATGGTCATCCCTGGCGCAGGAAGAGAGCTACTTCCCATAAGGTATTGGTCAATTGATCTTGCCGCACCACGTCCCTCATTAATTGCCCAGACAACCAATGATTGGCCTCTTCTACAATCACCAGCTGCAAACACACCAGGCACACTGGTCTCAAATTTTCCATGCTCAGCTAAATAATTAGATTTTGAGTCTAACGAGACTCCCAAAGACTCTGATACATAAGTCTCAGGACCTAAAAAACCCATCGCGAGCAAAACTAAATCAGCTTTTAATATCTGGTCCGTGCCGTCAATCTCCGTCATAACAGGAGCCCCGCTTTTTCTACTCCAATCAATTCCTATGGTATGAAGAGCATCAACCCTTTCACCATCGTTACCAGACAGCCGTTTGGATAGCACGCTATAGGCTCTAGGATCATCGCCAAACTGTGCAATGGTTTCTTCATGAGCGTAATCAGTACGAAAAATGAGCGGCCAATCTGGCCAAGGATTATCTGCCGCGCGCTCCGGAGGAGGCTGATCTAACAACTCTAAATTTACCAAACTACGACATCCATGGCGGAGCGCCGTACCAATGCAGTCTGCCCCAGTATCTCCACCGCCAATGACTATCACATCAAGGCCCTTAGCATTGATAAAACGGCCATCCTCAAGATTACTTTCTAATAGACTGCGCGTGTTTGCAGTAAGAAATTCCATTGCGAAGTAAACACCAGTTAAGTCTCTGCCAGGCACGCCTAAATCCCTTGGATTAGTAGCACCGGTTGCTAATAGAAGTGCATCATGGTCAGTCTTTAGCTCAACCGCATCCGTATTCCTCCCTACATCGATTCCAGTATGGAAGTTGATCCCTGATGAACGCATCAAGTCTACTCTTCTGTCTACAACGCTTTTTTCTAGCTTCATATTAGGAATGCCATACATCAGCAAACCCCCGATGCGATCCTCCCGCTCATAAACTGTTACCTCATGCCCAGATTTGTTTAGCTGATCTGCCGCAGCAAGACCCGCAGGCCCAGAGCCAATAATTGCTACTTTCTTGCCTGACCTTTCTCGAGGTGATTCATGATTTACCCATCCTTCCTCAAACCCTCGGTCAATAATCGCATTCTCTATATTCTTAATAGTGACAGCAGGGTCAGTGATGCCTAGCACACATGCGCCCTCACATGGAGCCGGACAGGTTCTTCCCGTAAACTCTGGAAAATTATTTGTCTTATGAAGGCTATCAAGAGCCTCCTGCCATCGCCCCTGATAAACTAAGTCATTCCATTCAGGAATCAGATTATCTATCGGACAACCACTATCTGACTGACAAAAGGGGACGCCACAATCCATACAACGGGCACCCTGCCTCTTAAGATTTTTTTCAATTGGTTGAGTGTAAATTTCATTAAAATCACCCAAACGAGCATTTGCATCCCGATAGGGAACAACTTTTCTAGGATATTCTAAAAAACCAGAAGGCTTACCCATACCAACTATTCCTTCTCCAGTATGTGCTGCGAAGCATCATCATCGTCAATTATTGCTAGCTCCATTTCTTCATCATGTTTTTTTCGTTCCACGAGAACACGCTTATAGTCAGTTGGCATAACCTTTATAAATTCACTTAAAACATCAGGCCAGGCATCAAGTATTTCAGCTGCAACAGTCGAATCAGTGTACTGCTTATGTAGCTCAATAAGTTCCCTTAGTTCTACTATGTCCTCATCGGCATCTATTGCTTCTAGATCAACCGTACCCTTATTGCACCGCTCCTCAAAAGACTTATTCGGATCCCAAACATAAGCGATTCCTCCAGACATGCCAGCGGCAAAATTTAAACCAGTCGGCCCTAAAATTACTGCTCGGCCACCCGTCATATATTCACATGCATGATCCCCAACACCTTCTACAACCGCCCTAGCTCCACTATTACGAACACAAAATCGTTCAGCTGCAAGACCACGGAAAAATGCGCGTCCACCAGTTGCGCCATAGAGTGCAACATTACCAATAATTACATTCTCTTCTGGAGCAAAGGAACTTTCTTTAGGCGGGTAAATAATTAAACGGCCTCCCGACAAGCCCTTACCCACATAATCATTACTGTCACCCTCAAGCTCCAAAGTAATCCCTCTAGCCAAAAAAGCTCCAAAACTCTGTCCTGCAGAACCATTAAATTTAAAATGAATGGTGTCGATTGGAAGCGCCCGCTCACCCCAGGTTTTCACAACCTCATGACTGAGCATTGTGCCAACTGTGCGATTGATATTTAGAATTGGGAGTTCTTGATTAATTTTTTTGCCGTGATGTATCGCATCAGCGGCTAGTTCGATTAATCTGTTATCAAGAGCATTTTCAAGACCATGGTCTTGCTTCTGAGTACAACGAACTTCAACTTTCTGATGAGGCTTAACCGCTGCCGTAAGAACAGGCGTTAAATCAATGCCATCTGATTTCCAGTGATTTATAGCATCTCTTTTTTCAAGGAAATCCACACGCCCGATCATATCGTCCATACGGCGAAACCCAAGACTTGCCATATGCTGGCGCGCTTCCTCGGCAACCATGAAAAGATAATTGACTACATGTTCAGCTGTACCAGCAAATTTTTTTCTTAGCACTGGATCCTGGGTGGCAATGCCAACTGGACAGGTATTCAAATGGCATTTACGCATCATGATACAACCAAGCGCAATGAGTGGTCCGGTTGAAAAGCCCATCTCTTCGGCTCCAAGAAGGGCCGCAATAACAACGTCACGCCCAGTTTTCAAACCACCATCAGTCTGCAAAACTACCCGACTTCTAAGATCATTTAAAACTAGTGTTTGATGAGTTTCAGCAATACCTAGCTCCCAAGGTAGCCCGGCATGTTTGATGCTTGTTAGAGGAGATGCACCAGTTCCCCCAGAATCGCCTGATATCAATATATGATCTGCATGGGCCTTAGCAACACCAGCAGCAATCGTGCCAACACCAACTTCAGAAACCAGCTTTACACTTATTCTTGCTGAAGGATTAGCATTTTTTAGATCATGAATCAGTTGAGCAAGATCCTCAATTGAATAGATATCATGGTGTGGTGGCGGACTAATTAAACCCACGCCTGGCGTTGAATATCTGATTCGTGCAATAACTTCATCTACCTTACGCCCTGGAAGTTCCCCTCCTTCACCGGGTTTAGCACCCTGAGCCATTTTTATCTGCAATTCATCTGCATTTGCAAGGTACCAAATTGTGACACCGAAACGACCAGAAGCGATTTGCTTTATGGCTGAACGTCTTGAATCACCAGAGGGCATTTGCTTATAGCGCTCTGGGTCCTCACCCCCTTCACCAGTATTGCTTTTACCGCCCACACGGTTAAGGGCTACAGCAAGAGACTCATGCGCTTCAGCAGAAATAGAGCCAAAGCTCATTGCACCAGTACAAAACCGCTTCACTATATCTTTTGCTGGCTCTACATCCTCTAAACGAACAACCGGGTTAATTCCAACCTTAAACCTTAACAATCCCCTTAGCGTGCAATTTGCCCGTGCCTCATCATTAGCCTGTTCCGCAAATTTTTCATAGACACCCTGATCGCCAGAACGAGCTGCGGATTGAAGTGTAGAAATAACGATCGGGTCCCATCCATGACGCTCACCAGCACTACGCCAGTGAAACTCTCCTGGGTTTGGTAAAGCATTAATTTGATCTTGGTTTTTATGAGGATATCCAAGCGCATGCCTTCTCAGCGCTTCCTGTTCCAACACGTTAAGACCCACACCTTGCAACCTGCTTGCCGTCCCTACGAAACAGAGGTCAATTACTTCATCGGCAAGCCCGACCGCCTCAAAAATCTGGGCGCCTTTGTAAGATTGAAGTGTAGAAATCCCCATCTTTGCCATTACTTTCAACATTCCCTTGCCAACACCCTTACGGTACGCAGAAACAACTAAACTATCGTTTTTATGTGCGTCCTCATCCAGGAGACCATCTTGCCTTGCCTGCCAAAGTGACTCAAAGGCTAGATAGGGGTTAATAGCATCTGCACCATAACCGATTAGCAGACAGTGATGATGAACCTCTCGCGCTTCGCCAGTCTCAACAACCAATCCGATACGTGTTCTTTTAGCACGCTTAACAAGATGGTGATGAACAGCACCACATGCAGCAAGCGCACTAATAGATACATGGTTTTTATCAATCATGCGGTCTGACAAGACAACTAAGCTATAACCTTCATCAATAGCCTTTTCAGCCTCGAGACATACCCTGTTGATCGCGCGTGACATTTCTCCTACACCCTCATAACGATCAAAGGTTATATCAATGGTTTTCGATCTCCAGCCACGATGATCCATGTATTTAATCGCTGCAAGCTCTTCATTTGTAAGTATTGGATGTCTTAAACGTAGCCTGTGAGCATGTTTTCTCGTAATTTCTAAAAGATTAGGTTCTGGCCCTATGTAACACTCCAGGGACATGATAATTTCTTCACGGATCGAATCTATTGGGGGATTTGTAACTTGTGCAAACAACTGTTTGAAATAATCGTATAGCATTCGCGGCTTATCGCTTAGGCAAGCAAGTGTGGAATCATTCCCCATAGAACCAACTGGATCGCGAAGCTGCTCAACCAGTGGTTTTAGCATGAATTGCATAGTTTCCGCTGTGTAACCAAATGCTTGCATTCGATGCATAAGGTTTTCTTGATCAAGTCCTAGGGCCCTAGGTTCTGGCAAAAGAGAACGCAGGGATAGTCGCTCATCATTTAGCCATTCACCATAAGGTTCTCGATTTGCAAACTCTTGTTTAAGTTCCTCATCAGGCACCAGCCTGCCAGCAACAAAATCAATGAGAAACATTCTTCCTGGTTCTAATCGTCCCTTGAACTTCACCATGTCGTTATCAAGCGGCAAGACACCAACTTCGCTTGCCATGATGACCCGATCATCATGTGTTAGATAATAGCGACTAGGTCGCAATCCATTACGGTCTAAAACAGCCCCAATATAATTTCCATCAGTAAAGGCTATCGACGCTGGACCATCCCATGGCTCCATTGCACAGGAGTGAAATTCATAGAAATCCCTCTTCTCTTTAGGCATAAGCTCATTTTTTTGCCACGCCTCGGGAACCATCATCATGACCGACTCTTGAAGAGTACGACCAGTCATGAGTAGAAACTCAAGTGCATTATCAAAAACACCAGAATCCGAGCAATCTGGTTCAACTACAGGAAATAACCCTTCAATTGATTCACCAAATAAATCGCTCTGAGCTACACCCTCTCTTGCTGTCATCCAGTTAACATTGCCACGTAAAGTATTGATTTCTCCATTGTGAGACATAAAGCGATTCGGTTGTGCGCGATCCCAACTTGGAAAAGTGTTGGTCGAAAAGCGCGAGTGGACCATGGCCAAATGGGTCTCATAATCTTCCTCTTGAAGGTCAGAAAAGAATGTTATCAGCTGACTTGGCGTCAACATGCCTTTGTAAATAAGGACCTTTGTTGACAAACTGCATACATAGAAGGCTTTTGCTTGTTCTAGGTCTGGATTAGAACGGAAGAGATGGCTAGCTCGCTTTCGTATCAAATAAAGTTTGCGTTCAAAAGCATCACCCCCTAGACCATCTTCTGCCGCTATTAGTACCTGCTCTATTTGCGGCGCTGCGGCTAATGCTGTTGGCCCTAGGTCAGCATCCTTAGCATTAGTAGGCACCATGCGCCAACCAACTAAAGATTGGCCCTCTTCATCACAGATCCTTGCAAACTCTTTTTTACACCACTCCCTTTCAGCCTCAATGGTTGGCAAAAATACGACCCCTGCAGAAAACCTTCCAGCTTCTGGAAGTTCAATGCCTAACTCATCTCGCGCCACCCTAATTAAAAATGCATGAGGCAGTGCTGTTAAAATTCCAGCACCATCACCAGAGTTTTCCTCAGCGCCTCGGGCACCACGATGATCCATACGGCAAAGAAGATGCTCAGCATCACGAATAATCTGGTGGCTGGGTTGTCCCTTCACATGAGCAATAAACCCAACCCCACAACTGTCCCTCTCCTGATCGGGGGAGTACAAACCACGCGCCGCCGGAAACGTATCCCCCGGCTTAATGTTGTGACTTAGAGTCATGCTATCCCTTGGCGAAGCCAATGCTCACCTCGTTTACAGGGCTTATCGGCTGCCCAATGCCGTTGATTATGGCTGGCCGCGAAGTTCCCGATACGGCCCCGTTATTCCTGAGTTTGCCGTCTTTGGTGGCTCTTATGGGCCTATAACTAAACGGATTATAGCACCGCCTTAAAACTGTACCATGAACAAATCATTAAAAAAGAGTCTAGAGAAAAAGTTTTTTATTATGTTTTTCATGAAGTTGCCACGCTATTAGAGCTATCACCATTTAAAATACAGACTAGTTATAAGTAATCCATAAAGAGAAATGCAGCGCGCTGGAATCCGCCTGTACAATGGTGCTTTAAGCTTATTTAGTAGAGCAATCTAGTCTATGTAATAAGAATATATGACTAATATGCCAAAAAAGGTGCCAGACTTTGCATAATCAATCTATGCGACCCGTTGCCATTGTGGGAAGTGGAAGAATACCTTTTGCACGCTCACATACAGCCTATCGTCAATGCTCTAACCAAGACATGATGAGCAAAGTGCTGTCATCAATAGTTGATCAGTTTGATCTCAAAGGACAACGCATTGGTGAAGTCTCGCTTGGTGCAGTTATAAACCATTCTAAAGACTGGAATCTCGCCCGGGAATCAACATTATCATCAGGATTATCCCCCGAAACACCAGCCTTTAGCATACAGAGGGCATGCGGAACTAGCCTCTCAGCTGCAATCATTATTAGCGCTAAAATTTCTACCGGCTTAATAGATGCAGGAATAGCAGGCGGTACAGACACAATTAGCGATCTACCAATTGTTTACCCAGAAGCATACAGATCAATATTGATTGAAAGCGCTCGTGGCAAAACACTTACACAAAAAATCAAACCTTGGCTAAATTTGCGTCCACGCCATTTCAAACCAACTTACCCCAGCGTTATAGAACCACGGACCAATCTATCTATGGGTGAAAGCATGGAACAAACGGCTAAACAGTGGCAACTATCCAGAAAAGACCTAGATGCCTTTGCATATCAAAGTCATAGAAAAGCTGCGTCCGCCCAAGAAGAGGGCTTTTATGATGATCTCATTGTTGGATATAAAGGCCTACTTAAAGACAATAATGTCCGGGCAGATACGAGCTTGGAGCAACTTGCAATGCTTAATCCTGTATTCGATTTGAGCAAACATGGAATTATGACCGCCGGAAATAGTACGCCATTGACCGACGGAGCTTCGGCTGTTCTCTTAGCTACAGAGGAATGGGCCAGAGAAAGAGGTCTTCCAATACTAGCCTATATAACGCACTCACGAACTACAGCCGTAGATTTTATCAGCCAAGAGGGGCTTTTAATGGCCCCTGCCTACGCTGTATCAGATATGCTTAAAGAAGCAGATCTCTCGCTACAAGATTTTGACTATTATGAAATCCATGAGGCATTCGCAGCTCAGGTTTTAGCTACTTTAAAAGCATGGAAATGTGAAAATTTTTGCTCAGAGCGATTAGGAAGAGATGCCCCCCTTGGTACGATTGATGATAAAAAGCTGAATGTAAAAGGTGGAAGCGTGGCGATAGGCCACCCTTTTGCAGCCACTGGTACACGTATCTTAGGAACACTAGCTAAATTACTAAATCAAAAAGGCTCAGGGCGGGGCTTAGCATCCGTATGCACTGCTGGCGGAATGGGCGTTACTGCCATCCTAGAAGCAAGTTAATTCTTATAGAAAGGCAATAAATGGATAGCATACTTGGAATACTGATTGCTCTTAACAGAATCATCTGGCATGACAGTGTTTTAATAATACTCCTCGGTACCGGGGTCATTTTCACTATATGGAGTGGATTTTGTCAGTATCGGGCTCTGACGCATGGAGTTCTAGTGCTCCGTGGCACCTACGATGATCCGAATCACCCAGGAGCAATAAATCATTTCCAGGCATTATCTGCTGCGTTATCAGCTACCGTTGGTCTTGGCAATATTGGCGGCGTCGCTTTGGCTATTGCACTGGGCGGGCCAGGAGCAATTTTCTGGATGTGGATAGTTGGATTATTTGGAATGGCTATAAAGCTAACGGAAGTAAGCTTATCTATGCTCTATCGAAATACAGAAGATCCAGATAATCCACATGGTGGTCCCATGTGGGTAGTCAGCAAAGGGTTAAGCAAACTAAACCCTAAACTCGCTCCTTTAGGAAAACTTATAGGTGGTTTTTTTTGTTTCACATTGCTAATTTCAACTGCAACTGGCGGGAACATGTTTCAAGCCTGGAACGTCGGAGAAATTACGGAAGAATATTTTGGTATTCCCAGTATTTTGACTGGAATTACCCTGGCAATACTCGTTGGAATGGTGATTATTGGGGGCATTAAACGCATAGGCGCTGTTGCAGGACGCCTTGTACCATTTATGGTATCGCTTTATTTAATTGCAGGGTTATTTGTTCTCATCTCCAATGCCGGGGAAATCCCTTCCATGCTGGCCTTAATTGTACGGTCAGCATTTATACCACAGGAAATGACTGGTGCTTTCATAGGGGGTACAGCAGGCTATGCATTTCTTTTTGGAATGAAGCGAGCACTTTTTTCAAATGAAGCGGGGCAAGGAACATCCCCAATAGCACACTCTGCTGCAAAAACAGATGAACCTATTAGAGAGGCAATGGTTGCAGGACTGGAACCATTTATTGACACAATTGTCGTTTGTACATTCACCGCTTTAGTTATTCTCTCAACAGGTGTATGGAACCGAGCTCCTGAAGCACAACTCGACACGCTGCCTACCTTCTCATTAATAGATTCAGACAGTTGGGTTCTAGAAACAGTCACTGCGCCACAGCGTATTAACGATGATTGGAGCGAAGGCGATATAGTTTTTATCATCGTTAATGCAGATGCTAATCCGCAATCTGGCAATAATTCACATCGCCTTGAGGGACGTGTGGTAGAAATGATAGATGAAGATAGCCTTAGTAGTGGGCTGTTCATTTTATGGGATCAACTAAGTAGCGAATCACGCCCCACCATTAATGAAACTGGCATCTATGCAACCTATATAGGTGCGACACTAACTGCTAAAGCATTTGATTCTGTAATTCCAGGCCTCGGTAAATGGCTAATAACACTCGCCGTATGGTTGTTTGCAATCTCAACGATGATTTCCTGGAGTTACTATGGCGAACAGGGCGTGGTTTTCTTGTTTGGAGATCGTATGGTCCTAACGTATAAATTTGTCTATTGTGCACTCATAATTATTGCGACCTGGGGGTTCATAGAATCTGACGCTGATCTTGATAATCTTACTGGGGTGGGCACCGGCGTAATGTTATGGGCTAATGTACCCATTATGTGGCTATTCGTTAACCAGGCCATGCGTTCTTATCACGATTATATTCACCGACTAAAAGCTGGGCAGCTAAAACAGAGCTCTATGTGAATTATAGATTTTCAACCCCTCAATCGTATCCAAAAATTACAAATGCCCTATAAAAAGACTACCTATAGTATTGTAATAAGAAATAAGTAGTCGTTATGTTGTTTATTAAAATTTATTTCGTTTGGCTAAAAGAAGATAAACCTAAACGATGAATTTGCTTTCTATCAAATCTGATTCGTTGTACCTCACCAAAACCCTTATAAATCATCCGGCTCAGCAAAAGCATTGGGTTACGGCTTTTTCTCGACCTACCTCCAGCAATATTTATTGTTGAGTTATTATTCGCTCGTATTTCTGAGGCTTCGACAACTGCTGGCTCCAATACAAATATTGGAGTTGCATGCTCCCATGTTCTTTGTACAAATTTATCTACAGGAGCTGTGAATATTTTGCTGACAGTCAATAGTTTCTTAGCGGCTTTTGGACTAATTGCGTAAGCTGTCATGGACTGAGGAGGATCGGAAAGATACTGTAAACTGTGATTGCGAAGATTCAGGACATTATAAGTTCTCGGCCGTAACCGTTTTAGAACAGATGAGTTTCGTTTTGAAGACTCAAGACGAATAAAGCCAAATGTATTTATGTGCTCACCAACTTCATTTATTGTTTGAGCAAATAACGGGTTGAGCTTAAAGTCATCTTCTAAAATAACAATCGGCTGATTAAGAATTACCGACTTCCTCCAAAGAGCCCGATGACTTGCATAACATCCGATTTCCTCAGGCAAAGGTTCTCGTAGGGAATTCAAACGAAATTTCCAAGAGTTAATCTCACTAAATGCATTAATTGCATCTGAAACCCCCTGTACAGCATCAAAGAACTCGTATGATAGATTCGTTTTACTTAACTGTGTTTTTGCAATTTCACGCCGATTAGTTGCGGACTTGAGGCTAATTATGAATATCTTCACTACGAGTGCCCCAGTTAATTAATAAGGCTAGATGAAAGCAATGTAAAACCCCTCACATCTCTTAAGTTTTGATTAAAGCTAATAGGTGAGCTGATAGTTTCTACTGTAACTCAGAAAAATCGATTCCTCGTGCTTCAAATGCCTCAGTTGCAAGAGTTCCAGCATTGACGGCGGCAGGCCAACCTGCATAGAAAGTCACATGCAAAATAATCTCCGAGATTTCTTGGGGCGTTACACCATTTTCATCAAGAGCTCGATTAATATGAGTTCTAAGTTGATTAGTCGCATAAAGCGACTGATTAACTGCGACAGTGATGAGACTGCGATCCCGCTTGGAAAGCAATGGCCTCTCCCAAATATCTCCATACAAAAGACTATTACGTAACTCACCTAATCTAGGTACCGCTGCGTAAGAGCCACTCAAAGTATTGGGAGTCACAATATCTAATCCAGCCGGTGACTCGGGAAGCACGCCTAACGATAAGCCGCGCCTTTCAAATACTTCAGAAGCTGTTAACGATGCCTGCACACCAGTTGGCCAACCTGCATAGAAAGTCACATGCAAAATAATCTCCGAGATTTCTTCAGGCGATAAACCATTATCCAATCCTCTCGGAATGTGAATTGCCAGCTCTTCTCGCGTCAATGCTTGTAGCACTGCGATAGTTATAAGGCTTCTATCGCGTTTAGAAAGTTGTGGGCGCTCCCAAATCTCCCCATAAACTAATGAATTACGAAGACTGCCAAGGTAAGGGGATCCGGCGTAAAGGTCAGACGATGGTAAGGCAGGAAAATCACCCTCCTCGGATGTAGCCTGAGATGCTACATCTGAAGTACAGGCTCCCATAAACATCAGCAAAACGCTTGAGCAAACTAATACTAGCCTTTCACGGTAAATGGTCATTTTTATCTCCGATTGACCTAGAGCTCCCTTAGGACAGCGTCCAAACTTTCCCGAGCATCGCCAAACAACATACGTGTATTTTCTTTGAAAAATAGTGGGTTCTGAACGCCCGCATAGCCTGTTGCCATACTACGTTTTAACACTACTGTTGCTTTACCTTTCCATGCCTCAAGAACCGGCATTCCTGCTATAGGACTATCTGGCTCATCCTGAGCTGAAGGATTAACTATGTCGTTTGCACCAATAATGATGGAAACATCCACATTCGGAAAATCCTGGTTTATTTCATCCATCTCAAACACTATGTCATATGGAACCCTTGCTTCAGCAAGCAACACATTCATATGGCCAGGCATACGGCCCGCAACAGGGTGGATACCAAAACGCACATTAATGCCTTTGCTACGGAGAACCTTTGTGATTTCACAGACAGTATGCTGAGCCTGAGCCACAGCCATACCGTAACCTGGGATAATCATTATTTCTTTAGCGCCAGAAAGTAGGTTGGCTACCTCAATAGATTCAATAGCAACGGCTTCTCCTTGAACAGCATTATCACCTATTGATGCACTATCAGAAGTTCCAAAACCGCCAGCTATAACTGCAAGGAACTTTCTGTTCATTGCTCGGCACATAATATAACTTAGTATTGCCCCACTGCTGCCTACCAAAGCACCTGTTACGATAAGAAGATTATTACTCAACATAAACCCAGTAGCCGCAGCTGCCCAGCCAGAATAACTGTTAAGCATTGACACCACGACTGGCATATCAGCACCACCGATTGCCATGACCATGTGAATTCCAAATAATAGCGCCACAGCAGTCATTATTATCAATGGGTTTAGCCCGGAAGTTATTCCGATACCTGCATTAGCTGACTCATTGACAAATTGCCAGCCCACCACAATAGTTATAATGAGGAGTCCAAGGTTTAACCAGTGACGCCCAGGAAGTGCAAGAGGTGCTCCGCTTATTTTCCCACTCAGTTTCCCGAATGCAATCACCGAGCCGGAAAATGTAACCGCCCCAATTAAAATACTTAGATAAACCTCTATATCGTGGATGGTTTGTTCAACACCTTCAAAATGAACCTCTGGGTCCATAAAATTTGCAAACCCTACTAACACAGCAGCTAACCCAACTAGACTATGAAGAATTGCTACCAACTCTGGCATCTGCGTCATCTGAACGCGCCGCGCAAGAATAATGCCGATAGCGCCACCAACTATAAGGCCTAAAACTAATAATAGGTAATGATCTGTAACCACACCCAATACAGTGGCTAAGAGTGCAATACTCATGCCAACCATACCGTAGAGGTTTCCTCTTCGAGCTGTCTCGGGGTGGCTCAACCCACCGAGCGCAAGGATAAACAATATCGTAGCTCCTATATAAGCTACTGTAACGACTCCTGACATTTCAGCTCCCTATTTTCGGAACATTTCTAGCATACGACGTGTCACCGCAAACCCGCCAGCAATGTTTATGCTTGTAATCAATATTGTGAGTCCAGCAATCCACATAATTGGACTCTCCGCTGAACTAACTTGCAGCAGCGCTCCTATTATTATGATGCTAGAAATGGAGTTTGTTACGCTCATTAGTGGCGTATGAAGAGCCGGAGTTACATTCCAGATCACCATATAACCTATGAAACAGGCGAGCACGAAAACTGTAAAATGCTCTAGAAAAGATGCCGGTGCTACTGCCCCAACCCCCAATAGGGCTAAAACTGCCACACTCAAAGATAAAATGGGCATTAGACGAGATTGCCTAGGCTTAGCGATTGATGATGATTCGGAAATACTAGGTTTTTCTGGTGCCTTCTTTTTTTCTACTGATAGTTTAGGCGCTGGGGGCGGCCATGTGATTTCCTGATTCTTAACAACCGTTGCACCTCTTATAACTTCATCATCCATGTCGACAATGAGTTGTCCATTTTTGTCAGGACACATGTCCGTAAGCAAATGTCTCAAATTAGTGCCATAAAGCTGACTGGACTGTGAAGCTAATCGACTGGGCAAATCTGTATACCCTATAATTGAAACACCCTCTTTTTTTACTACCTTATCGGCTTCTGTTAGAGCGCAATTACCTCCCTGCTCTGCCGCCAAGTCTACGATGACACTACCTGGCCTCATAGAATGAACCATTTCAGAAGTAATCAGTTCGGGAGCGGGCATACCTGGAATCAAAGCGGTAGTAATTATGATATCTACATCTTTTGCTTGATCAGCAAATAAAGCCATTTCTGCTTTGATAAACTCCTCGCTCATGGTTTTGGCGTACCCGCCCTCACCAGATGCATCTTCTTTAAAATCTAGCAGTAAAAACTCTCCATCCATACTTTCAACCTGCTCTTTCACCTCCGGGCGCGTGTCAAAAGCACGTACAATGGCACCCATTGCTTTCGCTGCACCGATAGCAGCGAGTCCTGCAACACCGGCACCAATAACCAAGACCTTCGCTGGTGGAATCTTGCCAGCAGCTGTGATCTGACCAGTAAAAAATCGCCCAAAGTGCTGAGCCGCCTCTATAACTGCTCGGTACCCTGCTATATTAGCCATCGAACTTAGCGCATCCATCTTTTGGGCTCTGGAAATACGCGGTATGCTATCCATAGCAAGAGTCGTCACACCCTTAGCAGCTAAGGTCTCAAGTAACTCACGATTCTGCGCAGGCCATAGAAAGCAAATTAGCGCCTGGCCCGAACTCATCAACTCTATTTCTTCGTCTTCGGGGGGTCGCACCTTGATAATAATGTCGCTATTGGACCAAATAGAAACAGGATCATTGAGAACATCAACACCTACCGCATGGAAAGCTGAATCTTCAAAGCTAGCCGCGTCTCCTGCCCCAGCTTCCATAGCAATTGAAAAACCTAGCTTTTGTATTTCTAAGGCCACCTCAGGTGTTGCTGCAACGCGCTTTTCGCCATGCCGAATTTCTCTAGGTATTCCTATTTTCATAATCGTTCTCCGACCACACCATGCCCATCAAATATATTAGTAACCAAATATTACGTAAAAGCTGGTAATCCAAGCTTCTATGTAAGTTATTCTTGGCTAAGTGGTTATCTTAGACAGAGATTGTAAACTTAGACGATGACCATGCAACTAAAGATTTGCCTTATCGACATCATAACCCCATTGCATGGGATGACTAGATGACCAAAAGTTCATTTGTACAGGTTGCGATTCCTGTTCCTCTTGTGGGCCAATTAGACTACCAATGGACAAAATCTGGGCCGCCACCATCTCTTGGCTGCAGGGTGCGTGTACCACTTGGAAGAAGAGAGAAAATTGGGATTGTAACTTGCCATATCGATAAACCCAGCTTGGACCCAAGTCGCATTAGGGAAATTCTGGAAACACTAGATACAGAACCTGTCCTTAATACAGAACTATTTGATTTGCTGTGTTGGTGCGCAAATTATTACCACCATCCACTTGGTGAGGTACTAACCCACGCTCTGCCAACACTGCTTCGTCAAGGTCGCCCTGCGCAATCCAGCGAGAAGTTTTGGGAACTAACTAAAACCGGGAGAGCATTATCTAGCGAAGATAATTTGGGTAAATTACAAATACGGGTCATTGAATTGCTGCGGCGCTCTGATCAAATCAGTGCACAGGAACTACTAGATGCTGGCATCAAAGGTAGCGTTTTAAATCGTATGACTGCTCGTGGGTGGGTCCAATATTTAGAAAAACCTTGCCAGATGAAATCAGTCAATAAACCAACTGAATCCCCTTTAAAATTAAATGTTGAACAACAAAACTGTGTTAGTGCAATTACAGATGCAGCTGAAAGTTATGCGGCTTACTTACTTCAAGGAGTTACAGGCAGCGGGAAAACCGAAGTATATATGCATCTCATTTCGAACCAACTTCACTTTGGTCGACAAAGCTTATTATTAGTTCCAGAGATTGGATTAACTCCACAGCTTTTAAAAAGATTGGAAAATCGTTTTGGAACCTGTCTCGCCGTTATGCACTCCGGTCTCACCACAGCGGAACGTCTTGAAGCTTGGAGAGCAACACGCTCTGGGGAAGCTAAAATTATCCTTGGCACAAGGTCAGCAATATTTGCTCCTCTCGTCAATGCCGGTCTAATCATTGTTGATGAAGAGCATGACGCTTCATATAAACAACAGGATGGGTTTAAATATTCCGCAAGAGATCTCGCTGTTCTTAGAGCGCGTGGACTTAATATTCCCGTACTTTTGGCCTCAGCTACACCGTCGCTTGAAAGCATCCATAACGTCACACACGGGCGCTACCAAGAGCTACGCATGGACGATCAAATAGGATTAGCTGGAAAACCAACAATTCAGATAATCGATATGAATGTTCATGCAGAGCGGCATGGGCTATCCACACCTCTAATAACAGCAATAGAACGCCATCTATCTTTAGATCAACAAGTTCTTTTGTTTATTAACCGGCGTGGATTTGCTCCCGTACTATTATGTACTGAATGCGGTACCGTGGAAGAATGTGATCAATGTGATGCACGTATGACATTGCACGCTAGAATTGGTCAACTTTGGTGTCATCACTGTGGTCTAACTCGTTCATTAACATGGGGCTGTAGCATTTGTGCTACCGAACGAATTGCCGTTGGAGCTGGAACTCAGAGAATTACTGATGAGTTACAGGCCTTATTTCCCGAAATAAAAATCGCTCGTCTAGATAAAGATATTGCCTCTAATAAAGGAAGTCTTGAATCTATTCTTGCAGATGTTACGCACGGCGACACTCAAATTATAGTAGGCACCCAAATGCTAGCAAAGGGACATGATTTTCCCAACGTAACACTCGTGGGTGTACTAAGCGCAGATCAAGGCCTCTTTGGAACTGACTTCCGATGCAACGAAAAGCTAGGGCAAACGTTGCTACAAGTAGCAGGTAGAGCTGGCCGACGAGATCAGCCAGGTGAGGTTTTTATCCAAAGCCATTATCCATCTCACCCCCTTTTAACAACGCTTGTGCAACAAGACTATGATGCATTCGGACAGCTTGCTTTAAAAGAACGTAAGGCTGCTGCCTGGCCGCCTTTTTCGTATTTAATTGTTTGGCGTGCAGAGGCAATAAATAAAAAGACAGCCCATGCATTTCTTGAGCGCATTGCTTCTACTGCTAGAAATATGACCGATAGTATAAAAATACTAGGCCCAGCGGCTCCAAGCATGGAGAAACGTGGGAACCGTTTTAGAGCGCAGCTTCTTTTCCAGCATAATTCTCGGAAGACTCTTCATGATCTAACAAGTAATATGTTACTACTCGTTCGTGATTGGCCTCAGGCTAGACGTATTCGGTGGTCGATTGATGTTGACCCAGCTGAGTTATAGCTTCAGGTAGAATCCATTAATCATAACTATCTGGCTGACGTTTTGCGCTCTCAAATTAAAAACTTTTTCAAAGAAACTATGGCAGATTTTTATGCTTCGCATAAATTAGACTCTAACTATGATCTGCAACTAGAAAGAACTCGCGACCCTAAACATGGGGATTTCACAACTAATATCGCAATGAGACTAGCTAAAGAACTTGGGAGGCCACCCCAAGAATTAGCTGAAACTTTAATAAAATATATCCCTCAATCAGAGCTCATAGAAGAAATACAAGTCGCTGGCCCTGGATTTATTAATATTAGTGTTTCGACTAGCACTTACTATAAAGAGCTCATCGATATACTCAAGTTAGGGTCAGGCTATGGCTGTTCTAGTCTTGGTAACAATCAACGCGTCCTTGTGGAATATGTGTCAGCTAATCCAACAGGACCACTACATGTTGGCCATGGGCGCCATGCCGCCTATGGCGCGTCCCTAGCCAATCTACTTCGAGCAACTGGCCATGATGTACAAGAAGAATATTATGTGAATGACGCAGGGCGCCAGATGAATATACTCGCTGTCAGTGTGTGGCTAAGACATCTTCAGCTAAACGGTATAGAAGTAAGCTTCCCAAAAAATGCATATCAGGGCGATTACGTCATAGATATCGCGAAACAAATACAAACCAAGCTAAGCAAAAAATTCTCCGCTGAAAATAAGGCTGCCCTAAACGAAATACTTAGTGATTTAGAAAATGACGGAGAAATATTGCTAGATAAACTTATTTCTCAAACAAAAGATATTCTTGGCATAGCAAAATTCAATAAGCTTTTAAAAAAAGCATTAGATAATGTTCTAACTGATATCAAAGCTGACTTATTGGAGTTCGGGGTCAAACCTGATATTTGGTATTCAGAGGCAAGCCTAGATGAAAAAGGCTCAATAGAGCGTGCTTTAACTCTTTTGAATAAAAAAAATCTGTTAGATATACGCGATGGAGCTACCTGGTTTAAGGCAACAAAATTTGGTGATGAGAAAGATCGTGTGGTTGTCCGTGAAAATGGCGCCACCACCTATTTTGCGTCTGATATTGCATATCATCTGGAGAAAAGAAGGCGCGGGTTTGACGTCCTTCTAGATGTTTTAGGTGCAGACCACCATGGCTACATTGCAAGAGTACGTGCTGGTCTTGAAGCCATGGGAGAACCAGCTGAATCCCTAGAAGTCAGATTAGTACAGTTCGTAAGCCTTTATCGTGGACGTGAAAAAGTTCAAATGTCGACCAGATCTGGCAAATATGTCACTTTAAGGGACCTTCGTAATGAAGTCGGTAATGATGCAGCTCGTTTTTATTATGTATCTCGCTCTAATGAACAACATTTAGACTTTGATTTAGAACTTGCGAAAGCAGAGTCTAATGATAATCCTGTTTATTACATTCAATATGCCCATGCAAGAATAAGTAGTCTCATTAAAAAAATGGATGAAGAAGATCTTAAGCATAAGATGAGTACCATCTCTGACTTATCACTATTAAAGGAAGACAATGAAAAAGCCTTATTAGTGCTTTTAAGTCGGTATCCTGAAATAGTTGAACTTGCTTCTGTTAACCGTGCGCCACAAAACATAGTGCATTATCTGCGCAGCCTGTCAGCTGATTTTCATTCATACTATAACGCACACAAAATGCTAGTCGATGATGAAAAGCTTCGTAATGTGCGTATCAGTCTTGCGTTAGGCATAAGACAGGTACTCTATAATGGACTGACACTATTAGGCGTGAATGCTCCTGATAGGATGTAAAAAATCAATATGAAGTCTGACGTAAAACATCCTACAACCAAAGCTTCTCAGAACACGTCCGGCTGGCCATGGATGCTTTCTGGACTGAGTCTTGGATTAATTGTTGCAGTACTAATCTATATAAATAATAGACACGAAATTGACAAAATCAGAGCACAAATCCCCAACCAAATGCCTGTTGAAGCTCGTCTAGAATCCGCACCAGAAACTCCGGCAGCCCCAGAGGTTGCAATAATAGAGCATCCCGCAGATGGGTATACATTCTACGAAATGCTGCCCAAAGAAAACCCGCAATTAGAATCAGGAATAAATCCTATTAGTGTGGTGGCCCAAACAAATACAGAGACTAACGATCTATATATCCTACAAGTGGGTTCTTTTATAGCATCCGCAGACGCCGAGCGAATGAGAACAAACCTAATGATACTGAATATAGAATCTAGGATTGAAGAAGTCACAATTGATTTGAATGAATACCATCGTGTGATTATCGGTCCTATTGAGGGAATTAATGAACTGAATAGTTTACGTGAACAACTAAGTGGCGCGAATATAGATGTTTATATGCGAACAGTTTCTGATTAATCACCTAAAGCGAAATATAATTTATTTTTCTGATCCTGTTTGACGGAAATCGATACCCAAAGAACGTAATTTACGATAAAGATGAGTCCTCTCCATTCCTACACGCTTAGCAAGTTTCCCTACTTTTCC
>JAQWRR010000010.1 GCA_029243585.1 Gammaproteobacteria bacterium | reverse complement strand
ACCTAAGCTGCTCAGTTAACTTATTGAGCCGAAAAATTGTCTCGGCTGCAGGACCAGTCAAATGCAACATACTCATAGAACTAATAAATGCTTAATGAATGGGCGCTGGGAAGATTGCGTTATTCTAATCACTCTATCTCTATCCATTCGCTTGGTTTATCTTGTGTGGCAACATGCAGAAATTGGGTCGGCTGAGCAAGTTTTTTAGCTAAAGCCTCATTAACAAGGTCAAAACTATTATTCTGTCCACTTAAATGCAACGCCATAACCCACTGCAAATCTTTATGTCCCACCGCATCAAGTAATTCTGCTGCCTGCCCATTGTTCAGATGGCCAAGTGAGGAAGCAATTCTTGCTTTCAAACGCTCCGGATATACGCTCTTCTTCAAAGTATCAATATCATGATTACACTCTAAGGCAAGGGCATCACAATTTGCTAGACACTGCGTAATATGCGGAGTGATGTGTCCAGTGTCAGTAAGGATTCCCAATTTTCTACCATCAGCTTGAAAAACGAACTGAACTGGGTCACGCGCATCATGAGGTACGGGGAAAGGCTGCACTTCGAAAGTGCCAATTTTGAACATCTGATCGCAATTAAACACATTTGCATTTGTTATCCTCTCCGCAGCAGAGGTGGCAGCAGTCCCATGCGTCATCCAAACCGAAGTGCCATAACGACTAACAAATGGTGGCACCCCCTTAATATGGTCAGAATGCTCATGAGTAACTAGCAACGCCTCAACATCATTAGGATCCCTACCCAACGCCTGCAGCCTTTTCTCAACTGCTCTCACCGTAAGGCCACAATCTACCATTAGAAGTGTTGAATTAGACTCCACCAGCACTGCATTGCCGCGGCTTCCGCTTCCAAGAGAAGCGAATCTCAATGTCACTAGTTACTTATCCCCTGCTCCCCCATGACCACCTTCGCCGGGAGGTGTAAACATGGGGACCGGAAACTGAGTTACATTCCCACCTTCGGCATCAGTAATTTTGCTGATACCTTGTTTTTCAACCTCGTCTATACGCAGAACCGAATGTAGAGGTAGATAGGTTCTTTTCACACCAGAGAACTCTGTTTTAATACGCTCCTCTGACGGATCAACAACAACACTAGATCGAGCGTCAAAAATAAGCTTTTCAACCTCAATAAAACCAAATAGGTTTCCATGGGTAACTGTCTGGGCATAAATCTCATAGACCTTTCCCTGATTCATGAAGGTTACTTTGTATATTGGTTTAGCTGCCATTGATTTTTTAGGTATATGATTAACTTAGCGAAGCAAATCTTAGCATAAGGGTAGAGTTATCAAGTATGGTTTTATGAGCGCGCATACTAAATCTAAAATTTAAACTTTAATAGAGCAAGTTTCTTATTACGCGTCCATTCGGATACAGTTTTACCCAAGAAGCTTACCTGGATTCATAATCCCTCTGGGATCTAAGGCACCTTTAAGAGTACGCATTAGGCCAATAGAGGCCGGCGATTTATATTTTCTAAATTCATCACATTTCAAAACCCCTATTCCATGCTCTGCACTGAAGCTACCGCCAAGCATCACAGCAAGATCATGCACGCTATCCGATAATTTCTGGGCAGGGCCCTCTTGAAAAGATTTTAATGTGCTACCAGTTGGAGGAAGTAAATTGTAGTGCAGGTTTCCATCACCAATATGCCCAAACACCGATAAACGGTGCGGAGCAATGGCATTAAGCATCTTTCCCGCTTTATCTAAAAATTCGGGGATTTGAGAAATGCGCACAGAAATATCGTGCTTAACCGACCCACCTATGCATCGTTCTGCTTCTGGTATGGATTCCCTTAACTTCCAAAATTCTAATGCTTGACGCATAGATTCAGCTACAACACCATCTACAACTTTGCCAGAAACAACACCTTTTTGAAGAACCTTCTCAAGAATATTCCGTAATCCAGTCTCGCTTTGAGACGTTGCTAACTCAAGTAACAGAACATGCCGTACAGAATCATCGAAAGGATCACGCGTGCCCGCTATCTTAGCTAAAACTATATTTAATGATTCACGCGAGATGTATTCAGCTGAAATTACTTGTTCATCACTGTCTTGCTGTGCTTGTGCAAGAAGATCACATGCTGCCTGAGGAGAAGCCACCCCAAGTAAAGCTGTTTGCCGGCTAAGCGGCTCTGGGAAGAGCTTCAGAACAGCCGCTGTTATGACTCCTAACGTCCCTTCAGCACCCAAAAAAAGTCCCTTTAAATCATATCCTGTATTGTCTTTACGTAATCCTTTTAGTTCAGACAAAATTTCTCCATTTGGCAACACAGCCTCAAGACCTAACACTAAATCTCGGGCGCTCCCATAACGAAGCACTGAAATGCCACCTGCGTTTGTCGATAACACCCCTCCGATCTGACAAGACCCTTGAGAACCCATGCTGAGGGGAAACATTAAATTATGGTTTTGAGCTAGCGTATGAGCATCTGACAAAACCATCCCTGCCTCTACAGTCATTGTGGAATTAACCGGATCAACCTCACGAATATCATTCATTCGGGAGAGGTTCAGTATAATTTGCCTCTTTGAATCAAATGGCGTTGCACCTCCGCAATAGCTTGTATTGCCGCCCTGGGGGATAACCCCGATACCACAATCTTGTGCAATAGTAATAATTTGGGAACATTCCTCGACAGAAGCTGGTTTCACAACCAATGCCGCTTCACCGTGAAACAGTGCTCGTTCATCCTGAAGGTATGGGCCAGCATCGGCACCTTTTATCAACCCACGCCTGCCCACAATATTCACTATTTGTTTTAGAGCTGTTTCTATATCCATAAAGTTTTCCATTAATTCTCTACAGTCGATGTTACCCTACGAAATGTAATGACCTATTTATGGATCGGACTCGGCAGTGCTATTGGAGGCATGGGGAGGCACTTCTGCTCCAGCCTAATCATCCGTGTATTTGGCGAGTCATTTCCCTGGGGAACTATTCTAGTGAACGTTATTGGTTCATTAGCTATTGGCTTTATAGCAGCACTTATACCACCAGAAAGCCGATTTTTTTTCGCATCAGATATTAGAAACTTTTTTATTATTGGCATCCTCGGAGGCTATACGACTTTCTCAGCTTTCAGCCTACAAACATTTATCTTAGCCAAAGATGGGTACTGGCTTTCAGCAGGAATTAATGTTTTTCTTTCGGTGGCATTATGCCTGATCGCAGTTTCGCTTGGATACATCACTGCCAGCCTAACAATTCGTTAGATACTTATTAACCCTTAGCGTTGCTGCATAGCTCTTCAGCTGATAGATTTCCGCTTGGAGGGATGCCGGAGTGGTCGAACGGGCTTGATTCGAAATCAAGTGACGGGCTTGTACCGTCCGTGGGTTCGAATCCCACTCCCTCCGCCAATTTGGCACTTGGGTTGAGCACCCAAAGGAAAATTACATGCCTGAGATGACATATCAAAGGACTGTGATTACCTGCTTTGAACTAAAAGTGGGCATTCACACTACAAACCGCGTTAAGATTACTATCAACAGGCTAACTCACTTGGTGGGTTAGCTAAATAAAAAAGTCTCTGTGGAGGAAATATAATGAAAAAGCTCTGGGTCCTTTCTATGCTGTTTCTCTTTCTAGGTGTTTCGGTGCAAGCACAGGAATTTCCGCCTGGCTTCGTTGACCCTATGCCGCTGCTTGAAGCAGCGTCTGAAGAAATTGGCGAGCAAAATTTCCAATGCGTTACATTTTCAGGCACAGGTTACAGTGGCGCAGTAGGTGAGGTGTATGAAAATGCCCGGAATGTCGATTGGACACGCATCCCAATGACTAACTATACACGTACCATCAATTGGGAAACTGCAACTAGTGTAGAAACATTTGACCGTGAACCAGGTCTTAATCCTGCCTCCTGGAAATATGGACTAGGCTGGATGGGCGGTACCCCCACGCAGCAACACACACGACAAACTTTTGTTGTTAATGGTGATACTGCATGGGCAATTGACGGAGATGAAGCTCCTGTGGCTGCTACGGCTGTAGACGCTGAACGGTTTCAATTAGATATGTGGCTGAATCCTCCAGGCTTCATCAAAGCGGCTCGTTTACCTGGTGCTAATCCCAAAGCTTTCTGGAGATGGGAACAAATTGAAATGGGGCGTGATGGTAATGTCGTCAACCTTACGAAAATGCATGTGGTGGCGATTACGATGCTAGGTAAGTACCGTGTGGACGCCACCATCAATCCACAGAATCAGATTCAGCGAATTCACGTAATGGTCAATGAGCCTGCACTCGGTGACTTCAACATCGAACAGGAATCTACAAATCAACAACAGTTTGGAGATGTAAAATGGCCCACAAATTGGCACTCTCACCAAGGCTGGGATGACAATTACTCGTTTGCCAGTGAGAGCACTGGTCATAATGCCTATGGCGGCATATTCGCGGATGTTCAACCCAATGACTGTGGAGATTTGGTTCCAGTACCTGCGAACCTACAGCCATCACCAAGACCAGACCCAGAGATTGTTGTTGTCGAAGAAATGGCTGATGGTGTCTATATGTTGGGAGGCGGTCCGGCTAATAGCTACATGGTGGAATTTCAGGATTGGGTAGCTGTATTTGAAGCTCCAATTAATGAAAAACGTAGCTTAGCCGTAATTGAAGAAGTCGTAAAATTGGCTCCAAATAAACCAATTAGGTGGCTCATTAATTCCCATGTCCATTTCGATGTTATTGGAGGGCTACGAACATATTTACATATCGGCTCTACCATCGTTACGCATCGCAAGAACATTGCTATGCTGAATCGAGATGTATTGAAATATCGCACACAACATATTGAACCCGATATCACGTCAATATGGCCGCCAACTGAACTTGCTGAAGGTTATAATTATGAAGCGATTAATGAAAACTTTGTGATTACTGACAATGAGCGCATTCTTCGCGTTTACTATGTGCAGCCACTAGGACATGTCCAAGGTATGCTGATGGCTTACCTACCGGAAGAGAAGATCGCATTCCAAGCAGACCTTTTCAATACGCATGAACCACCACCGGCTGAAGCTACACCTGCAATGCAGACCTTTTTTAACCAGATTCAGCGTATGTCTTTAGATATTGAAACCATAGCTCCGGTCTTTGGACAACCAGTTCCTTATTCCGAGTTTGTTGAAGCAATGGGAGAAGGCGCTAGAATGTGTGAAACCGTCATTTCAGGAGGGGCCATTGGGATGGTTCCCTGCGAAACGGTAGACCACTAAGTAACAGACTATAAAAATCAACTAGAGGGGCTATTCTTGCTTTTTGCAATAGCCCCTCCTCCACACTCCCAATTACGAGATCAGTCCAAGCAAAAAGAAAGGTATAAAAAATGCGCGCACTAACACGTCGAAATTTTATTGTTGGTAGCGCGTCTTTTACAGCCTTGCTCAGTAACCACAAAGCATTTCCTCAATCTTCAAACCTTACTGATCTGACAATTAGCGAGGCATCAAGGTTAATTCGAACTGGTGCTATCTCTCCGGTTGAATTGACACAAGCCTATCTTGACCGAATATCAGATTTAAACCCTCATTTAAATGCTTTTATTACTGTAACCGAAGACCTTGCTCTGGATATCGCTTATGACATGGAGGAAGAACTTTCTAGAGGTAACTGGCGTGGACCACTTCATGGCATTCCATTAGCCTTGAAAGACAATATCGATACTGCAGGAACGCTTACCACCGCGGCAAGTGAGGTCTTTGCAAACCGAACCCCGAGTAAAGACGCCGAAGTTGTACTTCGATTGAAAAAAGCTGGTGCAGTACCTCTTGGAAAACTCAATATGCATGAGTTTGCAGCAGGCGGGACATCTGATGTCAGTTACTTTGGCCCAGTTCATAACCCCTGGGACTTGAATCGAATACCTGGTGGGTCATCTGGTGGTTCTGGGGCTGCTGTGGCAGCCCGCCTTTGCGCTGGAGCGCTTGGTACTGATACGGGTGGGTCTATTCGTTCTCCTGCTGCGTACTGTGGCATTGTTGGACTCAAGCCAACTTATGGGCTTACCAGTATTCGCGGCATCGTCCCATATGGAATAACTGCAGATTGTGTTGGACCGATGACACGAAGTGTTTCTGATGCAGCAACCTTATTACAGGTAATGTCAGGTTACGATTCAAAGGATATTGCAAGTATAGAAGCAGATATTCCAAGTTATATAGGAGCTCTTTCAGAGACCGTGGCATCACTTAGAATTGGTGTCCCGCGGGAACTCTATTCAGATACCGATCCTGAGATTCTTACTAGTGTAGAAAATGCCCTATCTCTATTAAGCACAATGACCCATAGCACCCAAAACGTTGATCTGCCTAAATTTTCTGCAATTCGACCTACACTTGTAGAATCATATGCATACCATGCTAAAT
>JAQWRR010000075.1 GCA_029243585.1 Gammaproteobacteria bacterium | reverse complement strand
CCTCGTTCTGAATGACAGAGATGTACAGAATAAAATTTTGCATATTGACCGAGATTTTTCAGAAGAGGAGTTGCGTCGTGCTGGTAATTATCTTACAGAACAGTTCAGAGGGTGTGAGATTAATGAGGTAAGAGACAGGTTCCTGAAGGAACTGCATGAAACTCGAGAGAGTATGAATGCTCTTATGGTTGATGCTCTAGAGATTGCTGAACAAGCTTTTCCCTCTGAAGCGCAGGAAGGCGAGTTTGTTGTTGCTGGAGAGACGAATCTAATGGGATTGGAAGGCTTGGGCGATATGGGGACCTTAAAGCGACTTTTTGAGGCTTTTGTTGGCCAGCAGGACCTTCTTCACCTGCTCGATCAGACCCTAAATGCACACGGAGTTCAAATATACATAGGAAAGGAGTCAGGATACCAACTCCTAGATGAGTGCAGTATCGTGGCCGCACCTTATGTTACAGAAGACGATACTATGGGCGTACTCGGTGTTATAGGCCCTACGCGTATGGCTTATGAGCGCGTTATACCGATCGTGGATATCACAGCCAAGCTTCTTAGTAGCGCCTTGAAGAATAAAAACTAGGCCGCATATTCCACCAAGATATCAGATCTTAGTCTGATAGGTGCTATGAAGCTGTGCTTATAAAGAGGGAATATTGGATGACTCAGAATTCTAGTGATGATGCTCAGGAAGATTCTTTAGATGAGTCTGTTATGACAGATGGCTTTCAAAGTGGTAGTGAGTCAAATGAAGATATTGCTCAGGAAAAAAATGATTCTGAGATGCCAGAAGAGATTGATGAGATAGAACTTTGTCGTAGGCAGGCAGCTGAGAGTCATGATAAATATGTTCGCATTGCAGCAGAATTGGAGAATTATAGAAGGCGTGCAGGTCGTGATGTTGAAAATGCTCGTCTCTTTGGAGCTGAACGGCTTGTGCAGGCTCTTTTGCCTGTCAGGGATAGTTTAGAGGCTGCAGTTTCTGTTGAGCAAGTTGATGTAGAAGTGCTTTTGGAGGGGAAGAAGGCCACACTAAGACTATTAGATTCTGCATTTGAACAGTTTGATATTAAAG
Organism: Gammaproteobacteria bacterium; assembly: GCA_029243585.1. GTDB lineage: Bacteria > Pseudomonadota > Gammaproteobacteria > Steroidobacterales > Rariloculaceae > UBA6522. The sequence continues at coordinate 7,031 of JAQWRR010000075.1, read as the reverse complement.
AGTTAGATCCAGAAGCAGAGCCCTTTGATCCTAGTAAGCATGAAGCAATCACCCTAGCATCTTCAAATACTGTAGAACCTGATACCGTATTAACGGTGGTTCAGAAGGGGTATATTATGCATGAAAGGCTTCTGCGCCCAGCTCGGGTAATCGTGTCTAAAGAGCCTGATGATGACTTAACTTGAGACTAAGTAGTCGAGAGCATTATTGATACCCTTGAATTGGGTTAAAAATCCCCCATTTACATCCTAGTAATTAATTGAAGTTATTGGGAGAACCATAGCCATGGGACGTGTGATTGGTATAGATTTAGGCACAACCAATTCTTGTGTTGCTGTTATGGATGGTGACCAGACTCGAGTCATCGAAAATAGTGAGGGAGATCGTACAACACCCTCCGTCGTAGCTTTTGGTAAAGACGATGAGGTCCTTGTGGGTCAAACTGCTAAACGTCAAGCAGTTACCAACCCAACTAATACTATATTTGCTATTAAACGTCTGATTGGTCGTCGATATGAAGACGATGTCGTTCAGAAAGATGTTGGAATGGTGCCTTACGGTATCGTGAAGGCAGACAATGGTGATGCATGGGTTTCTGCTAATGAAAAGAGCATGTCTCCACCAGAGATTTCTGCACGTGTGCTGGGCAAAATGAAGCAGACGGCAGAGGATTATCTTGGTGAGCCAGTGACTGAAGCAGTTATTACTGTGCCTGCATATTTTAATGATTCGCAGCGCCAGGCAACCAAGGATGCAGGTCGTATTGCCGGATTAGATGTAAAGCGAATAATAAATGAACCGACCGCAGCAGCACTGGCCTATGGACTAGATAAAAAACGTGGTGACAGAAGGATTTCAGTTTATGACCTTGGTGGTGGCACTTTTGATGTCTCGATTATTGAGATTGCGGAAGTTGATGGAGAGCATCAGTTTGAAGTGCTTGCTACAAATGGTGATACCTTTCTAGGGGGCGAGGATTTTGATAAAAGGATTATTGACTATCTATCTACGGAGTTTAAGAGAGAGAGTGGGATTGATATTCGTAAAGATCCGATGGCTATGCAGCGACTTAAGGAAGCTGCTGAGAAAGCAAAAATTGAATTATCCTCTAAGCAACAGACTGAGGTTAATCTTCCCTATATAACTGCGGATTCTGATGGTCCAAAGCATCTTAATATTGACCTTACACGTGCAAAGATGGAGTCACTTGTTGAGGACTTAGTTGCAAGGACTCTTCGTCCCTGTAAGACGGCACTGAAAGATGCGGGGCTGCAAGTTTCAGATATAGATGACGTGATCTTGGTGGGTGGGCAGTCGCGCATGCCTAAAGTTCAATCCGAGGTTGAGAGTTTCTTTGGTAAAGAGCCTCGTAGAGATGTTAACCCGGACGAAGCAATTGCAATGGGTGCTGCAATCCAAGGTGGAGTCCTATCAGGCGATGTTAAAGATGTTCTTTTGTTAGATGTAACCCCTCTATCACTAGGTATCGAAACTTTGGGTAGGGTGATGACTCGATTAATCGATAAGAATACAACAATCCCAACCAAAGCAAACCAGGTTTTTTCTACGGCTGAAGACAATCAAACAGCAGTTACAATTCATGTGCTTCAAGGTGAGAGAGAGCGAGCAGATGATAATAAATCACTAGGTCGATTTGATTTAACTGATATTCCTCCTTCGCCAAGAGGTATGCCTCAAGTTGAGGTGACGTTTGATATTGATGCAAATGGCATACTTAATGTTTCCGCTAAAGATAAGGCGACCGGTAAGGAGCAGAAGATTGTGATCAAGGCCTCTTCTGGGCTTAGCGACGATGAGATTGACCAAATGGTTGCAGACGCCGAGGCACATGCTGCAGAGGATCAAAAGTTTAGGGAACTGGTAGAAGTTCGAAATCAGGGTGATGCTCTTGTTCATGCAACAGAAAAAATGTTGAGTGAGTTAGGGGAAAAGGCTGAAGCTGACGAGCGTGCTCGTATTGAGTCTGCAACATCAGATCTGAAGGAAGCTGTAGTTGGTGACAACAAGGAAACAATTGAGGCTAAAATCAAGACTCTAAGTGAGGTTTCAGCTACTCTGGCTCAAAAACTTTATGCCGAGAGTAATGAGAATGATCCTCAGCCATCTGAAGCTGATAAGAACAATGAAAATGTTGTTGATGCAGATTTTGAAGAGGTTGAGAGTAATGCAGACGTTGAGAGTAATGCAGACGATGAGAGTAATGCAGACGATGAGAGTAATGCAGACGATGAGAAAAAGAGTGCATAACACGTGCTTATTAAAAAAGAAATTTTCGTCTCATTGGTTACCCCCATGGCTTATTGTCTGGTTAGTTAGTTTGTTGCCTATTGATGTAAAAAACACTTTTAAGGATTAAGGAATGTCCAAACGGGACTACTATGAAACCTTAGGGTGCGGTAAAGATGTCGATCAGGATGGTTTGAAAAAAGCCTATCGACGTTTAGCTATGAAGCATCATCCAGATCGAAATCCCGATGATCCTGAAGCCGAAGTTCTCTTTAAAGAAGCTAAAGAAGCTTATGAAATCCTTTCTGATAGTGATAAGCGGGCAGCTTATGATCAGTTCGGCCATGCTGGAGTCGAAGCTGGTCAAGCGGGCGGTGGTTTTGGTGCCGGAAGTGATTCATTTGGTGACATTTTTGGTGATGTTTTTGGTGATATTTTTGGCGGAAATAGAGGAGGCCGTGCGCAAGTTTTTCGTGGAGCAGATCTTCGTTATGAATTATCTTTATCGTTAGAACAAGCTGTTGCTGGTGATTCAGTAAATATAGATGTTCCAACTCAGGTTGAATGTGATGTTTGCGATGGTGATGGTGCAGAACCAGGGACTCAGCCAACCTCTTGTTCTTCGTGTAACGGAGTGGGTCAAGTCCGTGTACAGCAGGGTTTTTTCTCTGTTCAGCAGACCTGTCCAAATTGTAGAGGGCTAGGCAAGATTATTACGACACCCTGTAGCGATTGTTCTGGTCGTGGTCGAACTAGTAAGGTAAAAACTTTGGCTGTGCAGGTTCCAGCCGGTGTGGATGATGGAAATCGGATTAGACTGTCTCAGGAAGGCGAGGCTGGGCGTAATGGTGGTCCATCAGGTGATTTGTATGTTGATATTACTGTTAAACCACACACAATCTTTGAACGCGATGGTAGCAGTTTGAGTTGTAATGTTCCGATCAGCTTTGCATCAGCGGTCTTAGGTAGTTCAGTGGAAGTTCCCACATTAGATGGACAGGTAGTATTGAAGATTCCTCCTGAGACACAATCAGGCGATATTTTCCGATTGCGAGGTAAAGGTGTTCGTCAAGTTCGTTCAGCTGGTGTAGGCGATCTGTTCTGTACTGTGCAGATAGAAACCCCGGTGAAACTAACTGAGGATCAAAAAAACATGCTAGAGGAGTTTGATAATTCTCTTCAAACTGGTGGTTCAAGACATAGTCCACGAGCTCGTTCATGGTTGGATGGTGTTAAACAATTCTTTGAGCGAATGGGGGCATAGCTCATGTTAAAAATTACAATTCTTGGCGCGTCTGGTCGGATGGGCCAGTCGATTTTACGGTGTACTAAGGAATCCACAGATATAGAAATAGTTGGAGCAGTTACTGAACCTGACGATGCTGCTATAGGCTCTGATGTGGGAGAGGTTTGTGGAGTAGGCCCATTAAATGTTTTCTTAACTGATGATTGTGAGAGTGCCTTACAAAATGCTGATGTTGCTATTGATTTTACTTTGCCTTCTGCAACTAAAGAAAACATTAGAGCCTGTATAGCAACAAATACGGCATTAGTAATTGGTACTACTGGTCTAGGAAATGAAGAGAGTAAGTTTCTTGAGTCAGGAGCAAAAAAAATTCCCTTGTTATACGGGCGAAACATGAGTGTTGGCATGAATGTTTTTATGGATCTTGTTAGTCGTACATCAAAATCATTAGGTATTGACTATGATGTTGAGATCACTGAAGCCCATCATCAACGTAAGATAGATTCTCCATCTGGTACAGCAATTGCACTGGGGGAACTGATTGCAGAGACAAGGGGGGATGAGTTAACTGATGTCGCAGTATATGAGCGTCATGGTGATGTTGGCGCGCGGACTCCTGGTTCCATTGGTTTTTCCGTTATTCGTGCCGGTAATATTGTTGGCGATCACACGGTCTTATTTGGTGGTCCGGAGGAATGCATTGAGCTTACTCACCGGGCGGTGGATCGAATGGCTTTTGCACATGGAGCGCTTCGAGCGGCAAGGTGGTTGACTGGGCGTAAGGCGGGGTTTTATACGATGGCTAACGTATTAGACTTGTAATCAAACAAGAAAAAATACACTGATTATTAAGAATTTCTTGGTATTTAAAGTGCATCAGATGATGGTGGATTTCTTTAAATCCCTCTTAATTATGAGTTGAAGAGGAAAAACGACTTAATATCTATAGTCATTTTTTATCTTGAGTGTGTCCTTCCATGCGACAAGGCTTTACAATCTATTTCTGAGACTCCCTAATTCATAGGATATAAGCGGGATTGGCTGCACGCCTTGTGGCTGTCCCGTTTCGTTTATACAAGGCGCAGGCATAAAAGCAGGAGCTCAGGTTGGTAGAGCCAGCGATACTAGCGCTTGAGGATGGTACGGTTTTCACAGGCTCATCTGTGGGAAAAACAGGCCGAGCCTTAGGTGAAGTGGTTTTTAATACCGCTATCACGGGTTATCAGGAAATACTGACTGACCCTTCTTATTGTCGTCAGCTTGTAACGTTGACATACCCGCATATCGGTAATGTTGGGACAAATTCTGAAGATATGGAATCAGATCAGGCTGTCGCTGCCGGGTTAATTATTCGTGATCTTTCATCTGTAGTTAGTAATTGGAGATCAGGGGCAAGTTTGGCAGATTTTTTATGCCTTAATAATGTTGTAGCTATTTCAGATATAGATACACGCAAGCTTACACGTATTATTCGTGATAAAGGCGCGCAAGCAGGTTGTATTCTTTCAGGGTCAAATATCGACTCAGAAGAGGCAGTAAAGGCAGCTCAAGAGTTTCCCGGGCTAAAAGGCATGGATTTAGCTCAAGTCGTAAGCACTAAAGATATCTATGAGTGGAGCCAGGGTAGCAGCTGGGAAGATAGGCGAGCTGCTTCAAGTCATGCGGATTCTAGCTTTAATGTAGTGGCGTTTGATTTTGGTGTGAAACGTAATATTTTAAGGTTGCTTAAGGATGAGGGATGTTCTGTCACTGTAGTCCCGGCTAAAACTTCTGCTGATGAGGTTATGCGGCTTCGTCCAGATGGGGTTTTTTTATCCAATGGACCAGGAGATCCAGAGCCCTGTAAGTATGCTATTAATGCTATACAAGAGCTACTCAATGCAGAGATCCCTATTTTTGGTATTTGCCTGGGACATCAATTGCTAGCCCTAGCTAGTGGTGCAAATACTGTAAAAATGAAATTTGGTCATCATGGTGCCAATCACCCAGTGCTTGATTTAAAGACCGAGCAGGTGATGATTACCAGTCAGAATCATGGTTTTGCTGTTGATGAGGAAAGCCTGCTTGCGCATACACGTGCAACCCATAGATCTCTTTTTGATGGTTCTCTTCAGGGAATTGAGCGAATTGATAGGCCAGCATTTTCTTTTCAAGGGCATCCAGAGGCAAGCCCGGGGCCTCACGATATTAAACCTTTATTTGGAAGGTTTATTGAACTAATGGAAGTCTATAAAGGCTTAAAAAAATAGAATAAAAACATTTATTAACAGATACTTAAAATTATAAAGTAGATTTTAGATTAATTATAATGCCACGAAGGGATGATATACAAAGTGTGCTAATTATCGGCGCTGGGCCGATAATTATCGGTCAAGCGTGCGAGTTTGACTATTCTGGTGCTCAAGCCTGTAAGGCTCTTAAGGAGGAGGGTTATCGGGTGGTGCTTGTGAATTCAAACCCAGCAACAATTATGACAGACCCAGCAACTGCTGATGCCACTTATATAGAGCCCATTCACTGGAGGACTGTAGAGCGGATAATCGAGAAAGAGCGTCCGGATGCCTTGCTCCCGACTATGGGTGGTCAAACTGGTTTGAATTGTGCTCTGGATCTAGACCGAGAAGGGGTTCTTGACCGTTATGGTGTGGAATTAATTGCTGCTTCAAAAGATTCAATTGAGATGGCTGAGGATCGCAATCTATTCCGTGTTGCCATGCAAGAGATTGGGTTGGAGGTTCCACGGGCGGCTGTAGCGAAGACTTTAGATGAGGCTTGGGTTATTCAGAAAGATGTTGGGTTTCCAACGATAGTACGTCCATCGTTTACGCTTGGGGGTAGCGGAGGAGGAATTGCATACAATCGTGAGGAATTTGAGGATATTGTTGGGCGAGGTCTTGATCAGTCTCCGGTGACGGAAGTGTTATTAGAGGAGTCTGTGCTTGGTTGGAAAGAGTTCGAAATGGAGGTCATCAGGGACCGTAAAGATAACTGCATTATTGTTTGTTCGATTGAGAATTTGGATCCAATGGGTATTCATACAGGAGACTCAATAACTGTAGCTCCCGCTCAAACGCTTACCGATAAGGAATACCAACTTATGCGAAATGCTTCGATTGATGTTTTGCGTAAAATTGGTGTGGACACGGGTGGATCTAATGTTCAATTTGCGGTAAGTCCAGAGGATGGTCGTTTGTTGGTTATTGAGATGAATCCACGCGTGTCGAGATCATCCGCATTAGCCTCAAAGGCAACAGGTTTTCCTATCGCAAAGGTTGCTGCCAAGCTTGCTATAGGCTACACGCTTGATGAACTGCGTAATGAGATTACGGGTGGTGCTACGCCTGCTTCATTCGAACCTACCATCGATTACGTAGTTACCAAGATTCCACGTTTTACTTTTGAAAAGTTTCCTGGAGCTAATGATCGTCTGACCACACAGATGAAATCTGTGGGTGAAGTAATGGCTATGGGGCGCACTTTTCAGGAGTCGCTGCAAAAAGCATTGCGGGGTCTCGAAACCGGTATTAATGGTCTTGAT
>JAQWRR010000053.1 GCA_029243585.1 Gammaproteobacteria bacterium | reverse complement strand
TTTTATGAAAATCCTTTATTGAACGCTTTCCGGATAATATTGTTCAAGCACAGAGAGCCGCATTCTTGAGTATTCATCCTCAGATATTCGATTGCTTTCTCTCATTTGATCCAGTTCATTGAGCCGTGTAATGAACGTGGTTTTTTCATTTTCATCTTCTTCTGAAGGTTCCCCTTCATCTAGAGGTATGAGTTGGACAACTAGTGTTTCTGGGTTCAGGTTGTATTGCGCGCCTGATGTGGCATCAACACCCCACCCAAGAAAGCCACCATAGAGTAAGTTTCCAAACACAGCTCTTCCAATAGATTTTATGACTGGAATATTGCGTGTGTGATAACCGTCCTTTTCAAACGTAATTAAGTGATCACGCCCTCTTGCTAGGTCAATGTTGGATGGCGTCGTTCCAACAAGAGATCCATCAACAAGAATGTCTGCACCATTTGGTTCGGAGCTTATGGCTACAGCCTGGGTAGGCCCACGAATAATAGTTGCGCATCCTGAGGATAATGAAAGAGCTAAGCATATTATGCTTGTAAGGCTTCTTGTCTTTTGTCCTCTGGTTGCTAAAAGACGGTGCATTTCTCATCTCCTTATGAATAGTTTAATTTAATGTAAGTTTTTTCATATTTGTTTAATCTATATGCTGATTTTAGTCTTAACCTAGAACTGGGGATAGGGCAGTATTAGTGATAACTTTAACCATTAATATTTGACGACCCTAATCGATAGTAGGAGGCGCGGGATGAAATTGAAACATAATTCACGACAGTCGTTTCTATTGCTTGTTGCTCTAGTGACTCTTTCGGTTGCTACCACTACTCTCCGTGCGCAGGAGTCTTCATCCGAGCGCTTACTCGTGCTTCTCAGGGATGCCAGCGCTTTAGCAATCGTCGATCCAGTTAGTGGCTCGGTGCTTGGACGTGTGCCAACTGGTAATGATCCTCATGAGGTGACAGCGACCCCGGATGGACGCCTAGCTTTTGTCGCAAGTCCTAGTGATGGCATTTCAGTAATTGATCTTGTCACACAGCAGGAGATTAGAAGGATCAATCCAGGCCAGGGTAGTGGACCCCATGACGTACTTTATGTGGATGGGAAGATTTACTTCACAATCGAGGGCTATAAGTCAATTGCTCGGTATGATCCAGAAACTGATGAGATAGATTGGACGCTTGGTATTGGTCAAGAAAGCACTCACACATTTGCTCTTGGTGCTGATAGCACTACGATATTTATGTCGAATCGACGGTCAAACACTATCACGATGGCAGAAGGTGTTCTTGGCGGTCCATCAGAGACAACATTATCTGTTATTCACGTGCCTGGAGATTTTCCAGAAGCAATTGACGTGTCTCCAGACGGTCAGGAGGTATGGACGGCAACACGTAATGATGGAGGGCTTTCAATTATTAATATCCCAGCTAAGGAAGTTATTCAGACGATTGATCTGGGTATGCAGGATGCCAATCGTCTCAAATTCACACCGGATGGTCGGGTGCTAATTATCGATGGTGAAGCTGCATCGTTAGTTGTTCTCGACGCTGAGTCACGGGAAGTAATTAAGCGAATTAGTATGGCGGAAATGGATACCGGCGATGGCGCAATTCTTGTATCTAGAGATGGTATGAGTGCCTATGTTGGACTTAGGGACGCAGATCGAGTGGCTATTGTTGATCTTGCTACTCTTGAAGTCACCGGAGAAATCATGATGGGTGAAGGCTCTGGTCCCGGCTGCATGTTTTGGACTCGAGCGAATAATTAAAGCAAACTCGGGATGTTTATTGGAGTTAATAATCTATTGAAGAAAACACCTATAGCTATAAGTTTTTTGTTATTAAGCATGTCATTTTCTTTTTTAGTTGCCCAAGAGAGTGATATTCCAATTATTGTTGGTGTGGCCTCAGATATTCCTGGCGTTGTGGTGAGAGGATCACAGATTCACCGTGTTTTGACAGGGTTTAACGGATTGGATGACCCAATCGGTCTTATGGATGGTTCTCTAGTTTTTTCTGAGCCTGATGCACTTAAAATTCATCAGTTAGATACTGAGACCAATCAAGTAGCTGTACTTGTTGACGAATCTAACGAATCACATGGAATTTCAGAGGATTCTGATGGGCGCTTGATTTCAGCGCAAGCTTGGGATGGCTCTACAAGAATTGGAGTGATTTATCCTCCAGAAAGTATCGAGGTATTAGCTGATAGTTACGAAGGAATGCCATTCAGTCGACCGAACGATTTGATTGTGGCTAGTAATGGTGGCGTTTATTTCACTGACCCTGGGCTTACATCCGGTCAAACTGAAGAATTAATTGAAAGGTATGGTGGACAGCCCTTAGCCCCTCGCTTACCTCCAACTGTGTACTACATTCCGCCAGGCGGTGAGCCGGTAAAAATCGAAGAAAACATGATCCGCCCCAACGGCATTCAGCTTAATAGGGCTGAGACTAGGTTGTATATTAGTGACTCTAATGGTGATCATGTGATTGCCTGGAATATTTTGCCAAGTGGTTTGCTGGAAAACCGACAGGAATTTGGTGTTTTGCATGGTCGCAGTAATCGTGATAATGGTTTGGGAGGAGTAAAGACCTTTGCAGATGGGATGGCCGTTGATGATGAAGATCGTCTATATGTGGCTACAGGAGGAGGAATAGAGGTTTTAGGTCCACAGGGTGAACATCTAGGTATTATTTCTGTTAGATGTTTACCAAGGGATTGTCAGAATGTTGCATTCGGTGGTCCATTGAAACAGACACTATATATTGCAGGTGCAGGATCTCTATATAAGGTTGACATGGTAGCAAAAGGGATTTCAACAAGGGCCAAGTAGTAGTCATGGTCTTGTGGTAATAAGGATAAGGAGTAAATATGCAGCAGTATTTAACACGAATGAATGTCGCCAGAATTCTGGTCATCTTTGGGTTTATTGCGGGTTTGAGAAGTGTGTACTTTACGTGGTCTCATATTGGTAGTGACTTATTTTTATTAACGCCAGAAAGCCCACTTGCTTTGACCCATAGTTGGCATCATTTTTTTCGGGAGCTTTTTGGCGACTTTGGTGCAATGATTGGTGTATTAATTTTGTTATGGCTGCCAAGTTCTAACCGGTCACCAAAAACTTGGTGGGTCATGCTGGTTTTGCTCCTGGGTTTTTATGCGCCATTTTGGGTTGGCGCACCATTTATGATTGAGTTGGCCGCACCTAATATAGATGCAGAGATTCAGCATGTGATCATGGCTCTACCTCCTTTAGTAGCAGTATTTCTTGTAAGAAAAGATTTTTATTCTTCGTCTTAGGTGTTTGATTGTTTTTTAAGTCTAAGGTGGGCTTGTTCTTTCAAAAAGTTATTCAGAAACGTTGGTTTCAACGTTTAGCTTTATCATTTCTTTTCCTTTTTGGGGTATTTCAGTTTGTAGATACTGATGCCTTGTTTAAGAGAATTGCTAGTCTTGATCTGATTTGGCTTGGTGTTGCTTTGATTGCAACGTTGCCACAATATTATTTTTCAGCCGAAAGGTGGCGTTTAACGGCAGGGCGCCTTGGGGCACATATTTCGCGGAGCGCAGCGCTATCAGAATATTATTTTGGGTCTCTGGTAAATCAAATGTTGCCTGGCGGCGTACTTGGTGATGCTGGAAGGGCTTTACGTCATGGCCATAGTTTACGATTATATGGCGAATCAGGTGGACTAGGCATGGCAGCCCGTGCTGTTATTTTTGAGCGTGCTTCAGGGCAGATTGTTTTATTTGTCTTTATGTTAATAGGCTTTTTCTTTTGGCCTACAGGATCTCAGGAAAAAGTTCTCTCTTTTCAAACTGGGGTGTGCGTGCTTTTATTTGTAATGATTTTTTTGATCTTGATTTATGTATTGATCAAGGTGGTATTGAAAGCCTCTAGTATTAGTCAATTTGCGATTAAGTTTTTTCAAGAAGCGCGTTATACGTTATTAGCAGGCGATGTTATTTTTAAGCAACTTTCGTACTCATTAATTATCCTTGCAAGTTATCTTTTTTGTTTTTACTGCGCCGCTCGATCAATCGATATAGAGATGGCACTATTTGAAATAGTTGCGTTCGTGCCGGTTGTTCTTTTTTCAATGACGATACCTATTACAATTGCTGGATGGGGGATTCGAGAGGCAAGTGCGGCAGCGATCTGGGGTTTAGCAGAGTTGCCCGCTGCTGACGGCGTTGCAATTTCAGTGACTTATGGAGTTATAGTTTTGATTTCTACTTTGCCAGGGATCTTTTTTCTGGTCTCGAGTAAAAACAATCTAAAGGCTAACTTGTAGCTACAACTTATAATTATTAGTTTAGAACATAAAAGCACCAATGAATGGGGATATATTATGGTGATGCAAAGTCGTAGAAAAATTCTAAAAACTGCAGTTACAGCAGCTGCAACAAGCTCCTTTATGCCGTATTTCGCGTCTGCGCAGTATGGTGAAGCAGATCTAGTGGTTTTAGGTGGCACTTTCCACACAATGGATCCAGAAATCATGGATGTTGATGCCATGGCTGTCCGGGGAAATCGTATTTTAGCGGTAGGGAGTCAACAAGACCTTGAGGGATTAATTGGGCCTACGACTCGTGTTATACAGGCTGATGGGTTGACAGTTACTCCTGGCTTCATTGATGCCCATAGCCACCCACTCATGGCGAATGAGGCTGTTAGCGTAAACGTTGACTTCAGGCGTATTTCAGAGGTGCAGGATGCGCTGGTAGAGCAGGCTGCAAAAACACCACCAGGTCAATGGGTTCAGGCTCACATGTACGATGATACAAAGTTCATTGAAGGGCGTGAGCTTACCGGGTTCGATATTGATATAGCGGTTTCGGATCATCCCGTGATGGTACGTCATCGCGGTGGCCATACTGTTGTGGTCAACTCTAAGGCATTCGAAGTGGCTGGTATTACAGCGGATACACCAGATCCTTATGGAGGTCAGTACTATCGTGAGGGCGGGGCGCTTACCGGAAAGGTGGCCGAAAACGCTAAGTATGTGCTTGAGGCTGCGGGTGATTGGCCAGTGATTGATCGCGAAACTATGCGCGATAGTGTCACGTTAATTTCTAAACGTATGGCCTCTGTAGGACTTACCTCTACAACTGATGCTGGCGGTAGAGCTGATGCATGGACAGCATATATGGATGCTCTCGATCGGGACGAAATGCATTTTCGTCTCTCATTTATGCCGAGAGGCAATGACTCCATATACCAGTCAATGAAAGAGGCTGGAATTCGTTCTGGATTTGGTAATGAAATGTTGATGGTAGGTGGTGTTAAATTTTTTGCAGACGGTTCTGCGTCAGAGCGTACCATGCGCATGAGTGAACCCTACGAGGGCCGACCTGATGACTATGGTATTGCGAGAATGGACCAAGCAGCGATTGACGCAGCAGTTGATGATGCAGTGGAGAATGGTTTTCGTATTGGTATCCATGCCAATGGCGACGTGACTATCGATCAAGTTCTTAATGCTTACGAACGAGTTCTTAGAAATTGGGTTGGTCCAAATCCACGTTTTAGACTCGAACACTGCTCCTTAGTAACGCCTGATTTGCTACAACGAATTAAGGATACTGGTTCCATACCTGCCCCTTTCTATACTTATGCACACTATCATGGCAATAAATGGGTTGAGTATGGTGAAGAGCGTATGACGCGAATGTTCGCTCACCGTTCGTTCATTGATTATGGGATTCCTGTTGCCCCTGCATCAGATTACACGCCTGGCCCATATGAACCCATGATGGCTATTCAAAGTATGGTGACGAGGAAGGATGTGGCAGGACGTGTTTGGGGAGAGAATCAGCGTATCGATGTTTCCGAGGCGATGAAAGTCTGTACTGTAAATGGTGCTTATGCCTCTTTTGAAGAAGATATAAAAGGTTCCCTCACGCCCGGTAAATTAGCAGATTTTGTGCTACTTGCGGCTGACCCACATGTAGTTGATCCAGATACTATCAAGGAGATACCAGTTGTAGCGACTTATCTGAATGGAAAGGCGACATATGAAAGTTAATTCGCTTTCTTAGTCTTTTATTTATCGCATATTTTTTGCTAAAAACTTTAAGGCTAAGGATCTTTGGTAGAAACTTTCTTTGAGTTTAATTTATATTTATTCGGGTATTATAGGACGAAGCTCAAGCCATTGAAGTAAATCTCGTAATGGATTATCTGTTGTTGGTAAGCGCCACCCAGTAGCGTCTAGAGGATCACAGTGGTAATGGAAAAACATCGCATCAGGCACACGATCGTAAGTAAATATTCGAGTTGCTATTTCTCTTTGTAGATTGGCTGGATCTTCTACACTAAATTCTACTTCTAAGCGGTCTCCAGTAACTTTATATTTTTCAATTATCCGTGCGTCAAAACCACCGTCAAAAGGAAAGCCATCATCATTCAACAGATGCGGTGTCAAATGTGTAGTTTCAATGACTAGCTCATCATTTTGCCAGGTACCAACTGAGTATCCTACTGGAGAAAGCGGCAACCATTCAGGGGCTTTGCGTCCATTCATATTTACTCGACGAACCACATTAAATGATTCGTAAATAATAAGAATTTGATGGTTTTGTTCAATAATCTCAAATGGAGGTGCGGATTCTGCTGTTCGAATAAGTGCAGGCGCAACACATCTCATGCTTGGGTCGCCAGTTGAGCGATCAAAAGCAGCCAATACCTCTTGTGCTGAATTAGTTGGTGTAAGCCCTGTCCAGGACCCACGATCATCCATTACCCAGGCCCCTGATAGAGCAGTCTCTTGTGCATAACTGTTGATTGTCAGTATTAAGGGTGTAATGACAAAAATGGCATGGCTGATGTTTTTTAGAATATTGAAGAATTGCTGTTTCATGGTAGTGAAACCTCTCGACCATCGGGTAGTACGATTGAGGATACGCGTATGTTTCTTGGAATAGAATTATGGCTCCAGCCTTTAACGGTAACTTGGTCTCCAGGTTGAACTAGGTCGCTAAAGATGCCTGATCTTACTAACTCAGTTGAACCGCTAAGCTCTCCTTCCCATTCTGAGTTAGCTCCATCGTCATTTGTCCAACTAAAAAGTAGTCGTCCATGTGGGTTAACATATAAAAGCTCGTCAATAATTGCACCTTCGAGAATAACAACAGTTTCACGATCAGGGTACATACTGCCTCCATGGTGGGCGAGTGTTAGCGTATTGATGAATAAAAATGCTGCAAGAGTACCGATAGTTGCTATTTTCATTGAGAATCATCTCCAGTAATACCAAAGCAGTAGAATTGGCCAATGCCGTGTGTTATTGGTAATGCCGTCTGGCTGCAGCCTCTTGTTCCATGTGATGAGTTCCACGAACCGTTACCTCCACCTTCTCGATCTGGAAAGCCAATTTGCACATTTGGTCTTCCAGGACCCCCGTAATTTCCAGGTCCAAGAGTCTCGAGTTCAGGCGCAGGATCTGCATTACTTGTCCAATTGTCGCAGGTGTAATCAAGATCTGGAGGGAATGCTCGACCATCAGGCTGAGACCCTGTTAATACTTCATGGCGATTTGAATACGGTGTGGTTTTAACGTACTCCCAATCTCTATCTCTTGGATCAAGGTAATCATATAGACCCGGTACAATTGCTCCCTTTTCGGTTAGACCAGTTTGTTTATGTAGATTGTTTCCCATACGAGCAAGTTCGAGATTATCTCCATGTAGATGAGCAACGCTACTAGCGATCATTATTCCATCATAGTTATGCCATGGTCCTTTGCCGATACGATCTCGGGCATTGATGGCTGGCTTACCAGGACGGGCCTGTGTGCTTAGGTATGCTCTCCAATCTAATTCCCCAGCGCCAACTCTTATGGCTAGTGTTTGGCAATGCGCATCAGCGCCCTCTAACCCGCCTAGGTTGCCACCATTTCCTATGGCTTCACTAGTTACGAAGAAACTCATTGGAATTCCTCCGAGCATTCCATGTTGAGCTAATGCTCCTGAACTTGACGCTGCTAATAAAGTTAGAAAAGATATTAAAAACTTTGGTCTTAACATTTATCCTCCAACAAAAATTTTTTATATGCTGTATATCTTACATTGAACATACTAGCTAATGCCTAACAGTTATTAAAACAATAGGCCATCTTAAGAAATTCAGAACACTTACTTTTTCTAAGCACAAAAAATATAACGTATTATTTAAGTGGGTATTAAAGTATCCGTTTAGATAACAAAGCTATACTGCAATACATAAATATTTGATCACAAATTTTAGGGGAATTCTGATGAGGAAAGTTTTAACGATTGGATTAACGCTAGCTGTAGGTTTAATTGCTGGTGGTATTGGTCGCCAAATGATTGATTCTCCGGTCGTTGAAAACGAACCGATCTTGATTTCAACCCCAACAATGTTCAGTGCTGTACCAGATGCTATTGGTGCACAAGATATATCAGGACCATATGAGGTTGTTGAAGGATGGCCTCAAGACTTAGCAACACTGCCTGATCATAGTGAATGGACGTATGGAGGGGCTAGAGGCATCTTTGCTGAAAGTCCGGATCGTGTGTTTTTGCTTGGTGGTGGCGAGCTGCCAAATCTTTCAAGACCACAAAGACGTCAGTTGACAGATATTGGTCCCAATGTGTTATTTCCTGTTGGTGGATTACCTTGGCGTAACGCAAACCAGGCAACACCTCCTGGCAATGGTGGGTCAGGTCTTGAACCAGCACAAGGTATGGAAGCTTGGAGAGGTTCTGAAGAGCCATTCCGTGAGCTTGGTGTTGATGCGCGATGGCACCATATGATTATAGTAGTGAATCGTGATGGCGAAATTATTGAAGACTGGACGCAGTGGGATCACATGTTTAAACGACCACATGCAATTTACATCAGCCCGTATGATCCAGAGAAGCGTGTCTGGGTGGTTGATGATCATTCTCATGCAATTTATATTTTTTCTAATGATGGTTCGCAACATCTACAGACTATAGGCACCCCCAATGAGTCGGGCGCAGACGCCACGCATTTTAATCGACCAACATTTGTTGCTTGGGGGCCTGACGGGAGTTTCTATGTGGCTGATGGTTATAACGGGACACGTGTTGCAAAATTTGATCAAGATGGGAATTTTTTGCTTGATTTTGGACAAGCTGGTAATGCAGGCAGTGAGACGCGTCCAGGTTATATGAACAATATTCATGGGGTGGCTGTTGACGTTGATACTGGTAGAGTATTTGTTAATGATCGAGCTAATCATCGCATTCAGATTTTTGATGCTGATGGAAATTATCTTTCAGAATGGTCAATCAATGTTCGACCATCCAGTCTCCACTTTATTGAGATTAATGATGATGGACATGCTGTAGTTTTTGATCGAAATACTCATAAGATGGTGAAATATGACTTGGAAGGACGTTTGATATATTCATGGGGAACTATTGGTAATTTTCCGGGGACGCTATGGGGAGTTCACGGGATAGCAACAGATCAAGAAGGAAATCTTTATGTCGCGGAGGTAGATTCTGGGCGATTCCAGAAGTTTCGTCCACGTCCTGGCGCAAACCCTGCAACATTGATCGGCAAACCAATTTATTCAGCATGGAGATAGAGAGATTGCCAAGAATTAGACTGGGTTAATAC
>JAQWRR010000034.1 GCA_029243585.1 Gammaproteobacteria bacterium | reverse complement strand
CCCTCCGTATTACCGCGGCTGCTGGCACGGAGTTAGCCGGTGCTTCTTCTATAGGTACCGTCATTATCTTCCCTATTGAAAGTGCTTTACAACCCGCAGGCCTTCTTCACACACGCGGCATTGCTGGATCAGGCTTGCGCCCATTGTCCAATATTCCCCACTGCTGCCTCCCGTAGGAGTCTGGGCCGTGTCTCAGTCCCAGTGTGGCTGGTCGTCCTCTCAGACCAGCTACGGATCGTTGCCTTGGTAGGCCATTACCCCACCAACAAGCTAATCCGACTTAGGCTCATCCAATAGTGCGAGGTCCGAAGATCCCTCGCTTTCCTCCGTAGAGCGTATGCGGTATTAGCCCGGGTTTCCCCGGGTTGTCCCCCGCTACTGGGCAGATTCCTAAGTATTACTCACCCGTTCGCCACTCGTCAGCACCAAGTTCACCCCGAAGGGATCACAGCGGTCTGTTACCGTTCGACTTGCATGTGTTAAGCATGCCGCCAGCGTTCAATCTGAGCCAGGATCAAACTCTTCAATTTTAAAGGCTTGAGTCCTGAACGCTTTCTTTCGGGGTGCAGAGCACCCCTCAAGTAGACGCTCTTACACCTATTACTAAAGGTACGAGCGCCCACACAAGTTGCTTGAGTCTAACTGTTAAAGAGCAAACTACGAGGGTTTAAACCCCCCAACCGATCAACTATATACCACATCTTACAATCCTCCAAGCCACAAAGTGGCCTAGAGAAAAAAATCAGGGGTAATTACCTGAGCCGGGGCGCAGAATTATACGCGTTATGAGAGTGCTGGCAAGCAGGATTAGGCATTTAATTTAATTCTTTACCTTTAATCGCAATGTCACTCGTGCAAACTTCCTTTTTCCTACCTTAAATACTGCCGCGGTACCATCAACTGGTAATACAACTTTAGGATCTCGAATATGTTCGCCATCCCTGCGCACTGCACCTTGTTTAACCAACCTATATCCTTCTGAGCTACTGGCAGCTAAGCCTGCCTCTCTAAGAACTTGACCAATACCCAAACTTTGCTCTGCAGAACTTATGGTTATTTCTTCAAGATTCTCTGGAACTGCCCCATGTTGGTGACGAGCAATAAACTCTTTTTTCGCTTGATCAGCTGCGGCCATGCCATTAAACCTACCTACAATTTCAAGCGCTAAAAGAAACTTTATATCTCTAGGGTTTTCCCCTTTGTTTGCTCGAGCTTTAAGCGCTTTAATATCTTCTAAAGGCCGGAAGCTTAACAACTCAAAATAACGCCACATCAACTTATCAGAAATCGACATTAACTTTCCAAACATCTCCAGTGGTAGCTCGTTAATACCAATATAGTTCCCTAACGACTTGGACATCTTATTTATTCCATCTAGTCCCTCTAGCAGCGGAACAGTCAATACGATCTGGGGTTTTTGTCCATAGGCCTGCTGAAGCTGCCTCCCAACAAGAAGATTGAATTTCTGATCAGTGCCGCCGAGTTCAACATCCGCCTTTAATGCAACGGAATCGTATCCCTGGATTAGCGGATACAAAAACTCATGGATAGCTATAGGCTTTCCCTCGACATAGCGAGTACGAAAATCATCTCTTTCTAACATCCTAGCCACTGTGTGCTTTGCGGCAAGCTGAATTAAGCTGGATGCATCCATTTTGGACATCCACCTAGAATTAAAATCAAGAATTGTTTTATCTGGATCAAGAATCTTATATACCTGGTCCTTATAAGTTTTAGCGTTCTCCTTTATTTCATCTGGAGTTAACGGGGGCCTGGTTGCATTTTTGCCCGAAGGATCACCAATCATCCCTGTGAAATCACCTATTAAAAAAATAACCTTATGCCCAAACTCCTGAAATTGGCGCATCTTATTGAGGAGAACGGTATGGCCAAGATGCAAATCTGGTGCGGTTGGATCAAAGCCAGCTTTCACACTGAGCGGCGAACCATTTGCAAGACGTTCTATCAACTCGCTCTCTAGCAGAATTTCTTCAACGCCTCTCCCCAACTCAGCAACCTGTTGCTGTCTGGAAAGGACATTCGCTTTTTCAATTCTAGACATTGTTTAGTTTGAGTTCCCTTTAACTAGTTGGGCACACAAGTCATATGCAGCATAAATCAACTGATGAAAGCGGTCGACGTCGATATAAGTAAGTGTGCCAAGCCACTATGAATAGCTTGCAGAAATAATCTCTTAAAAGCCTTAATTGCAGAAACTATGCTTGCACAATATCTGTTAGCTCTATGAAAATAAACTAGTTTTGACGGGTTTAGTTGAAATCGTTAGAGTACGGACGGCTTCTTATCGAGTAATTTGTGAAACCATATTTTGGTGGTATTCGCCACGACTATAAAAATAGAACAAAAAAAATTCCTGTGGCCACGAAGCGCCACTGGTTATTGTTTCTCTGTGGCCTATTCATTCCAATTTTCTCAATAACGTTATTTTTTACATTTGAGAGCGATAACACTCAAGTTATAACTGAAACGGCTTATATGCTAGAACCAAGTGTAGAACCTTTGTCCTCACTGCTTCCGCCAACTCAAATCGAAGAAATTCAGCCTGAACTGACACAGAATAATACCCAACATAAATCAGTAACCTTAAGGGTTGGTCAGGGTGAAACCTTAGAAGAACTATTTCGACGGTACAACCTTAGCCTTGGCGATCTTAGCGTGATGGCTCGTCTCCCACAGGCCGCAGATCATCTACGCATTTTGCTTCCAGGTGATGAAATATTAGTCAGTCATGAAGAAGAGCGAGTAATTAGTCTTGCTCGTGAAATCGATGAAATCAATCTTTTAAAAATAACTAAAGAAGCTCAAGGCTTCACGGCTGAAATCATTAAAAGAGAGGTTGAGTTGCGCTTGGTTAATGCACACGGCAATATTCAGCGCTCCCTCTTTGAAGCTGCCCAAGAAGCCGGCGTTGCTGATTCTGTAACAATGAATATGGCGGGTATTTTTCAATGGGATATAGACTTTATCCAGGATGTACGCATTGGAGATCGGTTCACAATTATCTACGAAGAGCTCTGGCGAGATGGGATAAAACTCACAGATGGAAATATTATTGCTGCTGAATTTATTAACCAAGGTACCCCGTTCAGAGCGGCGCGTTTTCTTGGCATCACTGATGGTACTGCCGACTATTTCACTCCTGAAGGTCTAAGCGTACGCAAGGCTTTTACCAGAGCACCAGTAGATTTCACCAGAATCAGTTCTAATTTTGATCCTAATCGTAGACATCCCGTACTTAATACTATCCGTGCGCACAGGGGCGTGGACTATGCGGCACCAACCGGAACTCCTATTAAGGCTGCTGGTGACGGAAAAGTAATTTTTAGAAACACAAGAAACGGCTATGGTAATACTGTCATCCTCCAGCATGGGGGTAATATCACCACGCTCTATGCGCATATGTCTCGGTTCGCATCAATAAGGGTGGGCAGCAGGGTCACGCAAGGGCAAACGATAGGTTTTGTGGGCATGTCTGGTCTTGCTACAGGGCCTCACCTGCATTATGAGTACAGGGTTAATGACATTCACCGGAATCCACGCACTGTCGCACTACCTCCTGCAGATCCAATTTCTTCTGAATATCGCGAAGAATTTGATAACCTTACTGCTCCACTTTGGCAGCAGTTAGATGTACATCGACCCCCAGAATTCACGGCCGTATCGAACTGACTTCAAACCTAAAAGCTCACGCCGAGCAAGCGCTGCGGTAAGCTACTAGTATGCGCGATCTTTTTATAGGTGTAATGTCCGGAACAAGCTTGGATGGCATAGATGTTGTCTTGGTCGAATTCGATAAAAAACGCGTGCAAGTTCATCGTGCCGCAACCACTCCCTATCCTAATGGGCTCCGCAAAAAAATCTTGGGTATCCTTCAACAGCACCAAATTTCTCTTCAGGAATTAGGGGAATTAGACGTAGCTGTCGGACATTTTTTCTCCGAGTGTATTTCCAGCCTCTTAGCATCAAGCTCATTTAATGCTAATGAGATTATTGCTATTGGACATTCAGGACACACTGTTTTTCATAAACCAGCTTCTCCTAATGCATTTACCATGCAGATCGGAGATCCCAGTACGATTGCCGCAGAAACTGGAATTACCACAATTGGCAACATTAGAAACATGGACTTGGCTCTCGGAGGCCAGGGAGCGCCCCTTGCACCAGCTTTTCATCATTGGTATTTCGCTGCCCCGGACGAATCACGAGTGGTTGTTAATATTGGAGGAATTGCGAATGTATCCATTCTTCACCCGAAACAACCACTCATTGGTTTCGATACTGGCCCAGGGAATACATTATTAGACAATTGGTCTCTTCTTTGCAGAGGAAAACCATTTGATGATAATGGTTCTTGGGCAAAAACGGGTCAGATCAACCAATCTTTATTAGCATTACTGAAAACTGATAAATATTTTACTTCTGTTCCGCCAAAATCAACGGGGCTTGAATACTTTAATCCTACATGGCTTAAAAATACCCTTCAGAAAGTCCAAGCACACCTTGCTGATGAAGACATTCAAGCAACTCTTACCGAACTAACTGCATCAACAATTGCTGATGCTATTGATGCATCTGGAACTGACCCAAAATGTGTAATCTTGTGTGGTGGCGGCGCTTTCAATACAACTTTAACAGAGCGTATTTCAGCTCTATTACCAGATGCTCACATTAAAACTACCAGCACATATGGCATTGAACCTCAGTGGGTAGAGGCAGTTCTATTCGCTTGGCTAGCAAGGAACCGATTGCATAAAAAACCAGGGAATGTTCCAACGGTAACGGGAGCATCCCATGCCGCAACTCTTGGGGGCATATACTATGGCTCAGCGTGAAAACTATGACCTCTAGTGAATCTTTTTGCAGTACCACATTTGGCAGCAAGGCTTAAAACAAATGGGTAGAACTCAAACCGAGAATGAGGACCCACAACCGCAAGTCGTAGACGCATTAGGATTCCGAATAATAAACTGAGCTCCCGAGAGATCCTCTTGATAGTCAATCTCTGCTCCAACAAGATATTGGACGCTCATTGGATCAACTAATAGTTTAACTCCTAGCTTTTCTATCTCTGTATCACCATCTAATATGGCTTCATCAAAAGTAAAACCATACTGAAATCCTGAACAGCCACCACCAGAAATATATACGCGCAATTTCAATTCAGCATTGCCTTCTTGTTCAATTAGCTGTCCGACTTTCTCCGCCGCTGCTACAGTAAAGTTCAGTGGTGGTGATTCCGGAATGGAGCTTACATTGTCCATTTTTATATCCTAAAAACTGTGGAGTGAATACCAGAAACTTCTGATTTTTCTACAGATTCAACCTGCTTAAATGCCTGATTCTAAACTATCTTCGTATAGACTAACTCAATGGCTGCCTCGGAGCACCTTTTGCCACTGTCTTGGCCACCAGGATGGGGGTGGAGGAGCCCCATTCTTAGGGAAAGCCAAAGGTCCTAACTCATTCAAAGCACGCATATAAACTTGTCGCTTAAAGTAAACCACTTCTTTTACGGGTTGCCAATAATCCACCCAACGACTTTGATTAAACTCAGGATCTTTGGTCATATCAAAACGCACATGCCCTGGAGTAGCAGTTAATCTTAATAGGTACCATTTCTGCTTCTGACCAATGCAAATTGGTGTCTGATCGCGTCGAATAAAGCGCTTTGGTAAACGATATTTTAGCCAATCCTGCGTCCACCCTAACGTTTCAACATCATCGGGACCAAGGCCAATCTCTTCATTAAGTTCCCTATACATAGCTTTCTCGGCAGTCTCTCCCTGCTTGATACCCCCTTGGGGAAACTGCCAACCACTTTTATCAGTGCGCCCACCAATAAGCACGCGGCTAGTACTATCGGTCACAATAATTCCAACATTTTCACGATAGCCTTGTTTATCAATCCGATCCATTACCCTCCAATCAAGGTTTTATTTTTTATAACTCCAGCTTGAACGATCTATTTATACCGACAATTCAGAGTCAAATTTATTACCTGCCCTCACATCTATTAATCAACCAAAAGATCTAAATAATCTTTACCTGATTCCATTAGGGCAATGAAGCCATCTTCATCATTTGATTCCACTAGTGTCTGAATACGGCTAGTTGCTGCCCGTAAAGCCTCCAGCGGAGCGTGTCCATAATGATTTAGTGTTTGGATTTCAAAATATAGTTGGGGATTATCTTTAGCAACTCTATTCGCAACTTTTAGCTGTGCATCAAAAGTAGTACTAGAGAGTTTTTTTAAATGAGGAACAAGCTCACCACTTTCAGACAAAGCCGTGAAGAATGCTAAATTTAGTGCATGAGAAAGACCGAGCACATAGGCAATTAGTCGATCATGCTCAATCAAACTCATGTTGATTAGCTCTGCCGTAGTAGAAGCAAACAATGATTGAGCTTCTTTCGTTGCCTCCTTTACCCCCACATCAACGAAAATTACATGACGCCCAGATAGTAATCGTGTATCAGAACCAAACATTGGATGAATTGATGTTACACGACAACCAGACTTTACAAGTGATTTGAACCCCTCTTCAAGAGGAGTTTTCAAAGAACCCACATCGAGGATCAAACCGCTTGGCTGCCTATCTGCAAGTAAGCTGAGAATCTCACTTGTCCGACTGATTGGAACGGACACGACAATAATTTCATGTTCGAGCTTGCTTTGAGTCCAATCCGAAATCTGTGGAAAAGGAAGTTCAGCTTCTAAGGGGTCTGCTATCTCAACCTGATAACCCTGCGACGCCAAAAACTCAGCCATCCAGCCTCCCATTTTTCCAGCACCCCCTATAATCAGCGCTGTTTTACCTGCGCCTGTGCTTTCAGCTGCTACACGCGAGCGCTCCTGCTGCGCTAATGATGCTCGGATAAGTTCAGTCATTACATGTTCGGCCACTTCTGGGTCCAATCCTAATGACTGTGCCTGTTCTCTAGTGCTCTCTAATACTTCCCGCTCGCGAGCATAATCTCGGGTAGCCTTTCCAGTGCTAATTTTATTTTTGCCAATTTCCGCTACGATAGCCTGCCGTTGCGCAATCAGCGAAATGAGGTCTCTGTCTACAGCCGAGAGACGTTCGCGAAGTTGATTAAGGTTCATGAGTTACTCCCATGGCTGCGGTTTGTACCTGTTGAACAGGATTGACGCAAGTCCATAAGCTTTAAAGACACAAACTACTACTATCTATTAACATGCCCCGAGGCGCGACTTATTAAAAGGATTGATGGAGTATTCAGTGATTAATGATCCCAAACTTGTTACCGAAGTAAAGAGCTTTAATGGACTTCAACGCACATACGAACATGAGTCAACAACTTGTGATTGTATAATGCGTTTTGCTGTATTTTTACCAGAACAATCTGCTCAACGACTTGTTCCGGCTTTGTACTGGCTTTCTGGGCTGACCTGCACGGAAGAAAATTTTGTTTTAAAGTCTGGTGCTCAACGTTTTGCTGCGCAGCTTGGACTTGCCCTTATCATCCCTGATACCAGCCCACGCGGACTTAATCTTCCTGGTGAGGATGAACATATGGAGATTGGCACTGGGGCCAGTTTTTATGTAAATGCTACAGAACACCCTTGGGCCCCACACTATCAAATGTATGATTATGTAACTCAGGAACTAGTCACCACAGTGAACTCTTTTCTTCCTGTTGATGCAGAACGAAAATCCATAAGCGGGCATTCGATGGGCGGACATGGAGCTCTATTAGCCGGGTTAAGACATCCTGATCAATATGCATCAGTCTCTGCATTTGCGCCTATCTGTACTGCTAGCCAGTCGGAATGGGGTAGTAGAGCATTGAGAACATATCTTGGCGATGATAAGGAACTCTGGTACCAATACGATGTAAGTAAAATCATAAGTCAAAACTCTTCTCACCATACAATCCTAATTGACCAAGGAAATGACGATCCTTTTCTGGACCAATTAAGGCCAAATGACTTAAAAGTAGCTTGTGAAGCTTCTGGCCAAAAGCTGGTATACAGAGAACAAACTGGATACGATCATAGTTACTTTTTTGTGAGTACCTTTATCGAAGATCACCTTCGATTCCATGCTACAGCTCTAGCGTAAAGTCTCGGGAATGCCCATAAAATGAATCCTCCACTCCCAATTACTCCTGAGGAAGATCCAGTTCAAGTCGTTGATGAGTGGCTTAAAGAGGCTACTCAAAAGGGCATACAGCGACATCCAAATTCTATGACTCTAGCTACAGTAAATACATCTGGGCAACCCTCGGCTAGGGTTGTCTTGTTAAAAGACTTGTCTGTGAATAAAGGTTTCGGAGTCTTCTACACCCACTACGGTTCAAAAAAAGGCATTGATATCAGCAGCAATTCCACCGTCTCTGCGGTAATGCACTGGGATCAACTGGGAAAACAGATTCGCCTAGAAGGAGAGGCAGTCCGAAGTCCTGCTAAGGAAAGTAACGAGTATTTCATGACACGTCCTTGGCATAGTCAACTTAATGCCTGGGTAAGCGAACAAAGCAAGTCTCTTGCTAACCCGATAGACCTTGTGCGTCGAGCTAAAGATAAGGCTCGAGACCTGAAACTGCCGGACCCCACTGATATAGCCTTCAATGAATTAGATTTAAATAAATCACGCATACCTCGTCCACCCTTTTGGGGGGGCTATAGATTATGGTTTGCAGCCATTGAACTTTGGACGGAGGGTGCTGGACGTTTTCATAATCGTATACGTTATGAACGCACTCTTTCACCTATAGATGCTTATACCTTTCAAGCTAGTGATTGGAAGTCAGGATATCTACAACCTTAAGCGCTCCATCATGATAAATCATGAGCATAATATTCTATGTCCATATTGCGGTGAAACAATCAGCATAGTTCTTGATATATCTGTTGACGAGCAAGAATATATCGAAGATTGTTGTGTTTGTTGTCAGCCTATTCTCATTCACTATAGATTCCAGCTTGGAAAAATAACAAATATAGAAATACGTGCCGAAGGTGAAATATGAGGCAAGGCATATTTTTTTGGTTGGGGTTTGCTCTATTGATAAGTTCTATAGGACACGCTCAAGAACATGTAATCAATCTTACTCAAGGGACTAATATTGCGGTTTCCCTATCACCTGATAAGTCCTTCCTTGTTATAGATTTAACAGGCCAGCTTTGGCGTTTACCCTTGGGTGGTGGGACAGCAATTCCACTGACTCCTCCAACCAGTATTGCTCGTAACCCTAGGTTTTCACGCGATGGGAAAATGATTGTCTATCAGCGTGAGGAGAATCTTCAGTGGGACCTCTGGATTGTAGACCTAGAGGATGGCACAGAACATCAGTTAACAAAAACTGAGCATAATGAGACCGACCCAGACTTTTCAGTTGATGGAGATTGGGTTGTTTTTTCTTCATCCCTAATAGATCAAAGCAATATTTGGCGAATCAATATTTTCACCAAAGAGCTCGAACAGCTAACTAATGACTCGGGAATTGCTTCATTCCCTGCTGTCTCAGAACGAGACGAAATAGTCTATGTCAAAGCAAATCAAAAAAACTGGTCTCTAAACCTACTACAAGAGGGAATCTCAACAGAGCTTTTTAGCACACAACACCCATTACGCGGGCCTTCATGGCGTCCTGGCGGTGGCGTAATTGTCTTTAATGAGCAACCATCTCCTGATCAAAGCCACTTAACAATGCTGTTACTAGATACCGAATTGGTTCTAAAACCCTTAACTCAGGGAGAAGACGTATTCGGTTTTCGGTCAGGATGGATATCCCCTAGTGAGTTCATATATGCCGCTGACGGCGGCATTTGGAAACGACAACTAGCAGGAATAGTCCGAGATTCTATTCCTTTTGTAGCTAGTGTCCCTGTATATAAAAGCGCCCATAGTCAACATAATCTGACCCTTGAAAGTTCAAAGCTTTCACCAGAAAACTTTGAAAACTATGCTATTCAGGTGGATCGACTATTTGATGGTATACAAAAAAAATACCGCCGATATGTTGATGTTCATGTGGCTGGAGAACGCATAATTGCTGTAGTCCCTAGGGGCACTCAACCACTGCCTGACACAGTTATTGACGCTAAAGATTACACTCTCATCCCAGGATTGATTGATCTGCATGCCCACCCACCAGATATATCAACTGAACGCGCAGGACGAGCTTGGTTAGCCTATGGAGTAACAACTGTACGCGAACTAGTCACCGGCTGGGACCAATGGAATGACAGCATTGAACGAAGAACTGTCTGGTCTAATAAGTCCACGCCTGGACCAAGATTACTGCTTACAGCCCCAGTATCGAATGATTCTAAGACAACATTAACTGGGGTAGCCCAAGAAGCCAATGTTTTCCAATTCTACCGTGGCCACCCAGAACAATTTGCAGCAAAAACGATCAGTCTGGTAAAAAAAAGGGGTTTACCAATTTTTTCCGAAAGTCTTTTTCCAAGTGCACGTTACGGTATTAACGGAATAGAACATTTAGGGGGATTACACGACAGCTCCTACAGCCTTGAACTATCAACAACGAACAAAGCTTATCAGGATGTATTCAGCATGTTGACTGATTCACAAACCTTTTTAACCCCTGCACTTGTGGCATTTGGAGGCTTTCAGCGATTGGCTTCTAATGACAGACCTTGGAGCAGAGATCCTGCTTATTTACTAATATTCTCACCAGATGAACGGGCTAAATGGCAAAGTAGTATAGATACCAACATGTCTTTGGATAACCTACAAACGGTAATTGCAGACCTAGTAAAGGCTGGTGGACATATAGGTACGGGAAGTAATGCGCCTGAGGTGCCCTACGGTTTAGGTCTACATGCTGAACTTGCTCTACTAGCTGAGGCCGGCCTTTCTAATGATCAGATCTTGCGATTTGCTACTGCTGAATCCGCAGCAGCGTTAGGCCTAAACCAAGATCTTGGAACGATTGAACCAGGGAAATTAGCGGATTTTGTGTTTCTGAGTGGTAATCCCTTAGTGCGGATCCAAGATAGTCTAACTATTGAGTCCATCGTCAAAAATGGTGTATGGATAGACCGAGAAACGCTCCTGAAAACACCTTGAGCAGCCATTTTTAGGCTTTTCCTAGCATATAAGGGTATACCCTGATGCTTAGATCGATTCTCCAAATAGTAATGAGTCTATAAAAAACAATTGGTTACATAGCTTTGCGTAATGGCGTGAGCTTCTGGTAGATTATGGGGTAAGAATAAAAATAAGAATTAGAAGAAAAACAAGAAAATACCGGCTGCAATAAAAAATAACGGTTATACCACTTTAAAAAGCTAATAATAATAGTGCTAGAACCAGCAGCTGGGCCGCATCATTGAAATCGTTAACTCCGATAACAATATAATCTCACCCGGCGTCCAACGCCGGGTTTTTTTTAATCTGATCATCAACTTAATTTTAAAGATAAAAACCCCGTTGTAATAAATTCTAGTGACTCCAAACGGGTTAAAATTAATAATCTAAGTAACACTTCGGCTGCCAGCAAAGAGTATTATTTATTATATGGTGGCAAAAAATGGGCAATAGGCTAACAAAAATCTATACACGAACAGGGGATGATGGCCTTACTGGCCTTGCCAATGGTAATCGTGTGGCAAAGCATGATCTACGTATCGAAGCATCAGGAACGGTAGATGAGGCAAATTGTGCCATTGGTATAGTGCTAAGCGAAGATTCAGTTCCAGCAGAGCTCCGCACTATTCTAATCAGAGTCCAAAATGATCTTTTTGATGTGGGCGCAGAACTTTCACTTCCAGACTACAGCGCAATAGATTTAGAGCGAATTGTTTGGCTGGAAGATCAACTCGACAAACTGAATGAAAATCTCCCGCCTCTAAAGGAATTCATACTCCCAGGTGGCAACCGGGTTGGAGCTAACTGTCACCTTGCTCGAGCTATTTGTCGTCGAGCTGAACGTGTGGGATGGGCACTCATGGAACAAACACCATTAAATCCTAATCTACTCAAATATCTCAATCGCCTTTCAGATCTCTTATTTGTCGCTGCAAGGGTACTATGCCGTGGGAATGGGTCAACAGAGGTTTTATGGAAACACGAAAGATAAACAGAAAACGTACGCCCCGACTGTTTATAGAAAATAAACTTACACATAGAACTGTTAACTTAAATGCTAATCAGACCCATTACCTTCGGCAGGTGTTAAGACTTCGCTCGGGAGACAGGTTGGTTCTTTTTAATGGTTTAGGAGATGAAAAATGTGCGGTAATAGAAACGCTAACGCGCACAGACTCTAAAGTTCAAATAACTGGTTCTGCAAAAGCTATTCCTTCCTCTCCTCTCCAACTGCACCTGTTGCAATCGATAATAAAAGCAGAACCTATGGATTTAATTATCCAGAAATCAGTAGAGCTAGGCGTAGAATCCATATCACCAGTCCTTTCAGATTTTAGTGTTGTTAAGCTAGATCAAAATCGCAAAAAACGTCGTTTAGAACACTGGCAAAAAATTTCTCGCAGTGCTTGCGAACAAAGTGGGCGTCACTGCCCACCTTTAATTAACGTTCCACAAAACCTTTCAAAGGCATTGACAGCTATTCCTTCAAACACTACTCGAATAGCGCTCCATCCAAGCACCTCTAATACACTTCAAGACCTTAGTCATACGTTTGACCAACTCACTGAGGTACATATACTGATCGGACCAGAAGGTGGCTTAAGCCCTTCAGAACTAGACGAGGCGAATGCAGCAGGGTTTCATATTCTAAGCCTTGGTCCAAGAACACTCAGAGCAGAAACAGCGGCTATTGCTGCCTGCACACTTGCTCAGTTTTTTTGGGGAGATCTTTCCGTCTAAAATAGAAGCAAATCAAGCTTTAACTTAGTTTTTAAGACAAAATAAGATCAAACTCTATATTGATAAAATTTACGATGTTGTACATAACTCACAACTTCCACATATTGCTATTGAATAAAACAAGGGCATAAA
>JAQWRR010000020.1 GCA_029243585.1 Gammaproteobacteria bacterium | reverse complement strand
TGCATCTAACATCTGAGGCCAACTTACCCCAATCCTGTTGTATGTCTTCTAAGCCTGTCTGAATGTTCGCCTCATTAATACCACGATGCATAAGGTCTGCTTGAATACGCGTCGGACCCTGCCCTTTACTTATACGCCCTCGTATAAAACTTTCTACAAACCTTGCTTCCTCAAGAAGCCCATCTGCTTCCAAAGCATCAAGTACTCCATCAATTATGTCTCGACTATAGGCTCGAGAAGACAGCTTCCGCTGTAACTCCAATCTGCTATGTTCCCTGTGGGCCAAAAGATCAAGCGCCTTCTTTCGGCAAGCCTTACTATGCTCCACCGAGGATTCATAAACATTCTCAGTCTTGATTGGAACTAGCATCCTCCGCCTCTTCTACCGTGCCTTCGGTTTCGTTCGATAAAAGCCTTGCACGCAGTTGGGCTTCAATTTGTGCGGCCTTCTCAGGGTTTTCGAGCAGGTATTCCCGAACATTCTCTTTACCCTGACCTATTCGATCACCCTGATAGCTATACCAAGAACCAGATTTTTCTACGATATCTTCTTTAACGCCTATATCAATGAGCTCACCTTCACGTGAGATACCATGGCCATAAAGAATCTCAAACTCTGCCATTTTAAATGGTGGGGCCATTTTGTTCTTAACCACCTTAACCCGAGTCTGATTGCCAAGAATTTCATCAGCTTTCTTGATAGCACCAATCCGCCGTATATCTAGTCGTACTGATGCATAGAACTTTAGCGCGTTACCTCCAGTAGTCGTCTCAGGACTACCAAACATGACACCAATTTTCATGCGAATCTGATTGATAAAGACAACCATACAGTTGGAACGTTTGATATTTGCCGTTAGCTTTCGCAAAGCTTGCGACATCAAGCGCGCTTGCAAACCAACATGGGTATCACCCATTTCCCCCTCTATTTCGGCTTTTGGCGTTAGTGCTGCCACTGAGTCAACAACAATGATGTCAATCGCGCCAGATCTGACGAGCATATCGGTGATCTCCAGAGCCTGCTCTCCCGTATCCGGCTGAGAAATTAAGAGTTCTTCAATATTAACGCCAACCTTTTCTGCATAGACCGGATCAAGGGCATGTTCTGCATCCACAAAAGCAGCTGTTCCACCCTTCTTCTGAGCTTCAGCAATAACCTGCAAAGTTAGCGTGGTTTTACCGGACGATTCTGGACCGTAAATCTCTACTACGCGGCCCTTCGGGAGCCCTCCAATGCCTAGAGCCACATCAAGCCCGAGAGAACCAGTAGGGATTGCCTCGAATATTCGGGATGACATGGAGTCCCCCATACGCATTACCGAACCTTGGCCAAACTGCTTATCTATCTGTCCCAGTGCTGCTGCTAGTGCCTTTTGTCGGTTGTCATCCATATATTTTTTCCGTTTTTAAGAAAGTCGAACAAAGCTTCAATTAGCCTGATTATTTCACAGTTTTCATCCCCATAGCAGTTGCCAAAAAATTTTTTAGGGTCAGAAAAAAACATGTAGCAAAAAGCAGAGGGTTTTCTCTAAAAAAACCTTTAAAAATCTAGCGAAAAATAAATATTAATCTGCTTGTCTAACAATTTCTGACAACCTCATAAGAGCATGCAAAACACTCTGGCGACGAATAGATTCACGATCTCCATCAAAATGACGGCAATCAGCCTGAACGCTTTGTAAGCCTCCATAAGCGAACCAGACCGTCCCAACCGGCTTCTCATCAGTTCCTCCATCAGGTCCTGCTATGCCACTGACCGCCACGGAAAACTCTGCCGAGGCCATCTGCTTAACCCCTTTTGCCATAGCAATGACAACTGGTTTACTTACAGCGCCATGCTCGTTTAATAGCTCCTCAGATATACCAAAAATTTCTTTTTTAGCATCATTTGCATAAGTTACAAGACCCCAACCAAACCAGGATGAACTCCCTGGAACATCAGTAATGACCTTACTAATCCAGCCACCAGTGCATGACTCAGCGCATGCTAAATGTGCACCACGGGACAACAATTCTTCGCCAAGTGAACGGGCGAGAAGACATAATTCTTTTTTTGAAGGTTTCAAGATGATCTAAGCACTTGATTATAAATTTTGATATAGCGCTGACTCATTTTTTCAACTGAAAATTGTTCCCGAATACGTTTCCTAGCAGCAGTCTTAAAGCGCATTCTTAATTCTGCATCAGAAATCATAAGCACCATAGCATTGAATAACCCAGACCGGTCTCCAGACTCAAATGTCAGGCCATGAACTTCATTTTCTAGAAGATCAGTAATCCCTCCAGCGGTAGAAGCAATCACTGGCACACCAGAGCTCATAGCCTCCATGACTGCAACCCCTAAACCCTCCTGTCTCGCCGGATGAACAAGCAAATCAAGCTCAGGTATCAAATCTGATAAATCTGTTCTAAATCCAAGGAACTTCACATGGGAGCTAAGACCTTGATTAAGAACATTTTTCTTTAACTCATTCTCTAAAGGGCCTTGACCAAAACACAATACACGAGCGTGCGGAAACCGAACAAAAAACTCTGGTAAACATTCAAATAAGAGTGCATGTCCCTTGCGAGAAATGAACTGTCCAACAATTCCAATTGTAAATAAGGATGAGTCAAGGCCCGTCACTTCGGTCAATCTAGTACGTTCTGTAGCAGGCGAATATCTCTTGGTATCCATTGCGCTAGATACCTTATGAACGCGATATGCAGGCAACCCTACGTGATGTAACAACTCCCTCTCAACGGCAGAAGAAATACCCACTACAGCATCATAAGGAAAGTATTTGAGTCTTGCCCATAGTGCTGCTTCGCGATTATCCACCCTACGAGTTAATACGGCAGGTACTTCCATGTAACGAGAGACCCATCCTCCTACTGTATCTGCACCACGTCTTGAATGCGCGTGAACTACCGAAGGTTCATACAAACTAATTATATTTTTCAAGCGTGTCGGCAATCGCCAATCTAGATCACCACCAATTGATATCTCTACCACCTTGGTTGCACAGGTAACCTTAGAAATCTCACTATTCACAGGACATATCAGGATATTTTCAATCCCACAATCATCCAGTCCATCAATAAGATAACGAACCTGAGCAGCACCACCATATAGATGTCTGCCAAATTCCAGATGCATGATGCGCATATATAAGATGGTACCTGCTTGATCACTTGCCCAAAATAGATTATTTGATACTTAGATACTGAATCAAAAAATAGGGAACAAGATTACAATAGTAATCCAACACACCTAAAAAGAAGCATTTTGAGTAATCAACATACCCCTATGATGAGGCAATACTTGGGACTTAAGTCCCAACACCCCGACGTGTTGCTCTTCTACAGAATGGGGGATTTTTACGAACTGTTCTACGATGATGCGCGGCGCGCATCAAAACTAATGGATATTGCCCTCACAAGCCGTGGGCAATCGAATGGCGAACCTATCCCTATGGCAGGTGTTCCTGCTCATTCCGTTGATAACTATCTCGCTCGCTTAGTCCGGCTAGGGGAATCTGTCGCAATATGCGAACAAGTGGGAGATCCTGCAACCTCCAAGGGTCCTGTGGATCGTGAGGTAGTTAGGATAATTACGCCAGGAACTCTTACTGATGAAGCGTTACTAGAGAACCATCAAACCCAGTATTTGGCATCAATAAATCTATCTAATGAACTAATTGGCCTGTCCTGGTTGGATCTTTCAAGTGGACAATTCTCACTGACAGAAATCCATGATCTGCAAGGTTTACAGGGAGAACTAGAGCGACTACGTCCAGCGGAGATGCTAGTTGAAGAGGATGCGCCTTTACCCAAATGGCTGGAGTCAACGGAAGGACTAAGAAGACGTCCGCCTTGGCATTTTGATTATCAGTCAGCACAGCTAGCGCTTTGCAAACAGTTTGGTACTCGTGATTTATCAGGCTTTGATGCACAAGATGCGCAACTTGCTGTGGGGGCAGCAGGCTGCTTACTTCAGTACGTAAAAGACACCCAACGTTCAGCAATTCCTCACCTGCGTGGTCTTACCCGGGAACGCCGAGAGGATGCGGTCATTATGGACTCCGAGACACGGCGAAACCTGGAAATTGAAATTAGCGTAACACCCGGCAATGAGTATTCTCTTGCTGGCCTAATGGACCGCTGTGCAACTCCAATGGGTAGTAGGCTGCTAAGAAGATGGCTAAACCGACCAATTCGAGATAGAGACATACTGAAAAAGAGACAACAAGCTGTTGAAACTCTTATAGCACCAGGGATAGCGGATAAATTATTGCAACCTCTTAGTGATATTGGCGATATGGAGAGAATCCTTGCAAGAGTTGCCCTTCGTTCAGCCAGACCAAGAGACCTAGCACAACTGCGACAAGCCTTAGAGGTATTACCCGAGCTGACAAAAGCGATTAGCAAAATGGAATCGCCTTTACTGACAAACCTTGCTCATAGCTGCAGCTCCCATTCCCAAACACATGCTTTTCTAAAATCAGCAATTGTTAATGAGCCCCCTGTGCTCATTAAGGATGGGGAAGTAATTGCATCGGGTTTTGATGCGGAACTAGATGATCTTCGCAACATCAGCGCTGATGCCAATCAATACCTTGATGATCTAGAGCTTCGTGAGCGAGAACGTACCGGACTTGGCAATCTTAAGCTTGGGTACAACAGAGTTCATGGTTACTACATTGAAATCAGCAAATCCCAAGCTAATTCTGCACCAAGCGAATATATTCGTCGGCAAACACTCAAAGGCGCAGAACGTTTTATAACGCCTGAATTGAAAGAGTTCGAAGACAAAGTGCTAAGCGCAAAGGAAAGAGCTTTAAACCGAGAGCAGCTCCTCTATGAAACTATCCTGGATCAGTTAAATGACACATTGATTGAGCTTCAACAAACAGCCACAAACGCGGCGGAGATCGATACATTAGTTAACTTGGCAAAACGAGCACAGGAATTAAGCCTTACCAAACCTGAATTAACTAATGAGCCTGGAATTAACTATGAAAAAGGCAGGCATATAGCTGTTGAATTAGCCAGTTCTGAACCATTTGTTCCGAATAACCTTGATCTTAATGATAAGCGTCGAATGATGATAATCACTGGGCCTAATATGGGTGGTAAATCAACCTATATGCGTCAAACGGCTCTAATTACAGTTCTTGCTCATATTGGCAGTTATGTTCCAGCTATAAATGCTCGTCTAGGCCCTATTGATAGAATTTTTACTCGGGTTGGCGCAGCGGACGACCTTACAGGTGGTCGCTCAACCTTTATGGTAGAAATGACAGAAACAGCAAACATTCTCAATAATTCGACTGCATCTAGCCTAGTATTAATGGATGAGGTAGGTCGAGGTACTAGTACATTTGATGGATTATCATTAGCTTGGGCTGCAGCTCATTACATTTCTAAAGAGTCGCAAGCCTTTGCTTTATTTGCTACACACTATTTTGAGCTTACAAGCTTGCCTGACTCTTTACCTGCGTGTGTAAACGTTCATTTGGATGCTATTGAACATGGTGACGAGTTAATTTTTCTTCATAGCGTAAAAGATGGTCCAGCCAATCAAAGTTATGGACTGCAAGTTGCTCGTCTAGCGGGGGTTCCAAAAAACGTCATTGAACTGGCTCGTAACTATCTCACTATTCTCGAGCAACGTGAGCATGATAAGGATACTAAAATCACTCAACCCGAAACCCCTTTTGAGGAACAGCTTTCAAAAAAGGTTTCCCCAAGTAATAAACTTACCGAGCAACTACTAGAAATCGAACCAAATGATCTATCGCCACGAGAGGCTTTGCGTTTAATTTATAAGCTAACAGACCTAGCGAAAAAACACTCATAATTTCAAAAAACTTAGACAAAATGGCTAGAGGCAAAAATCATACTGATATGGATTATATTCAAATTGTTAGCCATATCAGACAAGCTAGTCTCAAACACACGCCCCAGCGTTCAGTTCAATCATAGGTTTTCCCATCAGCCGCAACTATCGTCGTATAGTTTCCTCCGGGGCGACCATCTTTCAATCGCCACATGTTCACTGTGACTTCATCGCCAGGCTCAAACGTCTTATATCCAACACCACGACGGATCATATTTGGGATATTGGACATCTCAATCCAATAATTAAGAACCTGCCCATTTTCATTTTTTACATCGATGAAAAGAAAAACATGCGGATTTCGGAAAGAAAATTTTGTCACAGTGCCGGTGACAGATACTTCCCCACTATGATCAAACATTGAATGAGAATGGTGAGCTAACGAGAGATTAGACGCCACAAAAGCCGCTACCCCTACTAGAAAATCAATTCGTATCAGATTTCTCATATTGGACCTCTTAATTCGAATGTATGGCCCTAGATTTAGGGTAACTATCCAAACCTAGGAACGCAATGAAATAAGCCCAAGAATTAAATATGATTAGTCATCAGACATATGAAGTAAGCGCTCTAAAGCTTCTCGATTAGTCCATGAAGCGACTGTTTGAATAGATTTTTTCAGACTCTCCCAACGATAGGAAAGATGCTCTGCAGGGTTTAAAGTGATCTGACAAATAACCGGGATTTTTAAATATAAAAGGTGTTCCATATTTTCTTTAACACCCTCTTCATAACGATCTTTCCACTCTGGCAGTATCGGAAAAGATCTGCATATGCCTGTATCCCATAGTCCTGATGTGCCAAGCCCTGTTTCCTCGAAAACCTCACGCACAGCAGCTTCCTGCAAACTCTCACCCCATTGCAATGTTCCAGTAACCGATTGCCAGAAACCTATAGGGCTTACACGCTCAAGAAGCAAACATTCGTATTTCGGGGTATATATCACCACCAGAACTGACTCGGGGCGACGGTACTGTGACATTACTAGCTTCAGCTGGGCGAACGAACCCGAATTCCGAGTTCCTTGATCTGAGCTGTACTTGCTGCGCTAGGGGCGCCCGTAAGGAGATCACTAGCAGTCTGAGTTTTTGGGAATGCAATTACATCACGAATACTCTCAGCGCCAGCCATTAGCATCACTAATCGATCTAGCCCAAAAGCAATCCCCCCATGGGGCGGGCATCCATAATCCATTGCAGTCAACAAAAAACCAAATTTTGCTTGAGCCTCTTCTGAATCTATTCCAAGCAGATCAAATACAGCAGACTGCATCTCAGGAGAATGAATTCTAATAGAACCACCACCGATTTCGGTTCCATTCAGAACCATGTCATAAGCTCGTGAAAGCGCGCCCTTAGGGTTTGCTTTTAAATCAGAAGAATCATCAATTCTCGGTGCAGTAAATGGGTGGTGTGAGGGGGTCAAACTACCACCTACAGTCTCTTCAAACATTGGAAAATCAACTACCCATAGAGGCTTCCAATGTCCTTCAAGTAGACCACGATCTTTACCGATCTGATCACGCAGGGCCCCCAAGCTTTCGTTAACAATACGAATTTTATCAGCGCCAAAAAACACGAGATCTCCGGTCTCTGCACCCACACGATTAAGCACATCTTCTACCACATCGGATGGTAAAAACTTTAGTATTGGAGACTGAAGACCATCTTTCCCAGCAGTCCTATCCTTGACCTTTATATAAGCCAACCCCTTTGCACCATAGCGCCCTACCAGCGCCGTATAATCATCAATTTCCTTGCGGCTTAGAGCGCCACCATCAGGTACTTT
Source organism: Gammaproteobacteria bacterium (assembly GCA_029243585.1). Classification (GTDB taxonomy): domain Bacteria; phylum Pseudomonadota; class Gammaproteobacteria; order Steroidobacterales; family Rariloculaceae; genus UBA6522. Next base: position 20,478 of record JAQWRR010000020.1, on the reverse strand, counting down.
AAGCGCTGCAATCCTGCTATCAGGGTTAGTTGCAGGTCCTGCAAAAACTTTAAACTCTACCCCCTTAAAAAGATCACTGACTTCATTTAGCACAAGGGGATTACGAAGATCTGGGGCATCGCTACCATAAAGATCCATTGCTTCGGCGTATGTTAAACGTGGTAGAGGATCGGGCAGGTCCACATCAAGTACAGTTTTGAAGGTTTGTCGAATCAAAGACTCCATAAGGAGCATAATGGAATCTTCATCCATAAAAGCTGTTTCAATATCAACTTGGGTGAACTCTGGTTGACGATCCGCCCTTAGGTCCTCATCTCGGAAACACTTAACAATCTGATAATAACGATCAAACCCTGACATCATGAGTAACTGTTTCATCAGCTGTGGCGATTGAGGTAAAGCAAAAAACTGTCCGAGGTGTGTTCTGCTTGGAACGAGATAATCTCTAGCCCCTTCTGGGGTGGTCTTTGCAAGGAGTGGTGTTTCAATTTCCAAAAATCCACTCTCATCTAAAAAATTTCTAATTGTCTTTGTTATAGCATGGCGTAATTTCAAGTTCCTCTGCATAACTTCACCACGAAGATCAAGATATCTATAACGAAGTCTTGTTTCTTCGCTCGCTTTTTCTTCGTGATGAAAAGGTGGGGTCTTTGATTGGTTAAGAACCGTAAGTTCTTTTGCTACTAACTCAAACTCACCCGTAGGTAATTCAGGGTTTATAGTTCCCTCTGGCCGCACTCTCAAAATTCCCTGTACTGCTATTACATACTCACCACGTAGACGTTCAGCTTGAGCAAACATTTCAGGATCATCGGGATCAAAAACCACTTGGAGGAGTCCTTCCCTATCCCTTAAATCCACAAATATCACACCCCCATGATCTCTTCTACGATGCAACCAGCCGGCTACAGCTAGCTCTTTACCGATAAGGGAGTGGTCTATCTGACCTGAATAATGACTACGCATTGGGATAACACTTTGATAGAAGGGTGTCCTTGGGAGATGGCCGGATGTTACGGCGAACTTTTAGTCGCTGCAACCTCATTGGAAGGGTGTAATGGGTGCCAGGGAGCAATAACAACTCCAAGTGAGATCACCATCTTCAAAGCATCCTCCACCGTCATATCCAACTCAATCACATCCTTACGAGGAACGAAGAGCATGACACCGGATGTTGGATTAGGGGTTGTTGGCACAAAAACCGTGACAATTTTCTCTCCAGTTCGAGACTCAGGCTCCGGAGGATTCTCAGAAGTCTGAAAACAGAGGCTATAAAGGCCTTCGCGAGGATACTGAATCAACAAAACCTTCTTAAACGAAGTATTAGAATCACTAAATACTAGTTCAGAGAAGCTTTTCACTGCGCCATAAACTGTACGCACAATAGGAATTCTGCCAAGCAGTGTTTCAAAATTAACTACAAGACGCCGACCTAAAAAATTTGCAACTAGCATGCCGGTAATAATAAGTACAGTCAGAGCAAGAATTACCCCGAGACCTGGAATACGAAACCCTAACAACGACTCAGGGCGATAAGACGGTGGGATCAATAATAAAACTTGATCCATGAGTTCTAAAATAAAGGTAAACACTACTATAGTTGCGCCTACAGGCAACCATACTAATAATCCAGCTACGATGTAGCGTCTAATTCTAGGCATCATTTATCCACCTATTCTGCTCATGCAGCAGTAGACCCCGAACTTTGTTTCTTACTACTTGATTCTGAGCCTGAATTTGAATTGGCTTTCTTCGATGGTTTGCTCTCAGAAGACTTGCCCTCATTGTTTGATTTTTTACTCCCTTTATCTTCTTTAGAATCACTAGACTTTTCTACAAGATTACGTTTAGTTTCTTTTTCAGACTTAAAATCAGTCTCGTACCAACCATCCCCTTTCAAGCGAAAAGATGGTGCTGAAATCAACCTACGAAGAGAAGACTTCCCACAGCCTGGGCAGTCAAGCAGTGGATTGTCACTAAGTTTTTGTAATGCATCCAACTCATGGGAGCAGGATTCACAGCGGTATTCATATATTGGCATAAAAAGATTCTTAAAAAACGTGGTAGCTAGTTTTAGGGGCAAAAGAAAAACATTTTAAACCCTAACTATGCAACTAAGGAAAAAATAAATTTTTAGATGATCTCTAACTCTTACTCTTAAAAAAACTCAGTCCTTGCGCATCAGTTTTAACATTAATGATATCTCCCGACACAAAATCACCTTTTAGAATCCTTAGAGCCAAAGGGTTTTCCAATTGTTGTTGGATTGCCCTCTTCAACGGCCGGGCTCCGTATACTGGGTCATACCCAGCTTGCGCTAGCTGCTCTCGTGCCGTCTCTTCCAAATTCAACGTTATCTCACGTTCACCAAGTCGCTGATGTAAATATCCAAGCTGAATATCAACAATCAAACGCAGATGATCTTGATCAAGAGGATGGAAAACCACTAGGTCATCTATACGGTTTATAAACTCGGGTCGAAACTCTTGGCCAACCACTTCCATAACCGCAGCCTTCATTTCCGCATACTTTCCCTTACTAGTCAGTTCTTGGATTCGTTCACTCCCCAAATTGGAAGTCATCACTACCACCGTATTTCGAAAATCAACGGTATTTCCATGACTATCGGTCAGTCGCCCATCATCTAAAACTTGTAACAGTATATTAAATACATCTGGGTGTGCCTTCTCGATTTCATCTAACAAAATCACCGAGTATGGTCGCCGCCTAACCGCTTCCGTAAGATAACCACCTTCTTCATAACCCACATAACCTGGTGGCGCACCAATAAGCTTAGATACTGAGTGCTTTTCCATAAACTCAGACATATCTATCCGTGTCATCATATCTTCAGAATCGAATAGAAATGCAGCTAGCGCTTTAGTAAGTTCGGTCTTACCTACTCCAGTTGGCCCAAGAAACAAGAACGAGCCATTTGGTCTATTTGGGTCTGACAAACCAGCTCGCGCCCGCCGAATCGCATTAGAGACGGCCTCAAGCGCCTCCCTCTGACCTACCACTCTTTGCTCTAAAAATGATTCCATTTGCAAAAGTTTTTCCTGCTCTCCCTCGAGCATTTTCATAACCGGTATACCAGTCCATTTTGATACCACTTCGGCAACCTCTTCTTCGGTCACTCGGTGACGAACAAGTTGATAGGATTCGCGTTCTTCAGCAAGCGCAGTCTCTAATTGCTTCTCTAACTCCGGCAACCTCCCATATTGCAATTCAGACATATGAGCCAAATCATTAGCGCGCATTGCCTTTTCAAGATCCGTCTTAGCAAACTCAAGCTCCTCCTTTATCTGTGTTGCCCCCTGCATTGCAGCTTTCTCAGCAGTCCAGATCTCATCAAGATCAGCATATTCTCCCTCGAGTTTATCAACCTCAGAGTCGAGATCTTTTAGGCGTTTTTTTGATGCCCCATCAGACTCCTTTTTTAAAGCTTCACGCTCTATTTTTAGCTGTATTAACCTACGATCAAGTCGGTCCATTTCTTCAGGCTTCGAATCAATCTCCATTCGGATTCTTGATGCTGCTTCATCCACCAGATCAATAGCCTTATCTGGCAGTTGTCTATCAGATATATAGCGATGTGACAAAGTAGCGGAAGCTACTATTGCAGGATCAGTGATTTCGACACCATGATGCACTTCATAGCGTTCCTTTAGACCACGAAGAATGGCTATAGAGTCCTCAACGGTGGGTTCATTGACTAGTACTTTCTGGAATCGTCGTTCTAGCGCGGCATCTTTTTCAACGTGTTTACGATACTCATCTAATGTAGTTGCACCTACACAATGAAGCTCACCGCGTGCTAATGCAGGTTTTAACATGTTACCTGCATCCATCGCACCCTCAGCTTTGCCAGCACCAACCATAGTGTGCAGCTCATCTACAAACAGAATGATCTGTCCCTCCTGCTTAGCAAGATCATTAAGCATCGCTTTTAAACGCTCCTCAAACTCCCCTCGAAATTTAGTCCCAGCAATCAAGGACCCAAGATCTAGGGCTAGAATTCTTTTTGACTTCATCCCTTCTGGGACTTCCCCATTTACAATACGCTGGGCAAGCCCTTCGATGATTGCAGTCTTTCCAACACCAGGTTCACCAATGAGTACTGGGTTGTTTTTAGTACGGCGTTGCAAGACTTGAATCGTTCTACGAATCTCATCATCACGACCAATAACGGGGTCAAGCTTTCCTTGCTCAGCATGTGCAGTTAGATCAATGGAATATCTTTCCAAAGCTTGACGGGCATCTTCGGCGTTCTGATCATCCACCTGTGCGCCACCTCTCACTTCCTCTATCGCTTTTTCGAGCGACTCTTTATGAGCACCAGATTTTTTAAGTATACGGCCGAGGTCTCCACGGTCCTGGCATCCAGCTAATATAAAAAGCTCACTCGATATATACTTATCTCTGCGATCCTGAGCAAGCTTGTCAGCTATATTAAGTATCTTTGTTAAATTACTTGATAAGTGAATTTCTCCTGTCGCATCGCCTTCTACAATAGGTATACGATCAATGACTTCGCCTAATCCATCTCGAAGCTGATTAATGTTTACACCTGCTTTGAGCAAAAGACTTTGAGCAATACTTATATCCTGCTCAAGCAACGCACTCATAAGGTGTGCCGGTTCTATAAACTGATGATCCCGACCCACCGCAAAAGACTGAGCGTCAGCTAAGGCAAGCTGAAATTTACTTGTTAGCTTATCCATGCGCATTTTTACGCATCCTAATCAAACTACATTGTTTATTTTAATGGGGCTTTCAGGCCAGGATATCAACCATCAGCTTTGGACGAAGCTAACCAGATCAGAGTAGCCATACGCCCACAGGGGTTTGTTCTACGGTATGAAAAAAACCGATCGGACTCTGTATAGGTGCAAAAATCACCACCATATATTGCCTTTAGACCCGCATCTTGCAAACTCCGCTTTGCAAGCCCATAAAGATCGGCCTGCCAACGCCCTGATTTGTTTTCAGCAAAGCAAACTGCGGCATCAGGGTCAGAATTTACAAAGGCTTCTCTTACTTCATTTCCAACCTCATATGCTGACTGACTAATAGCTGGACCTAACCAAGCCATTAGGGTTTTTGGGTCAACTCCCATACTGGCAATTACTGCAGGTAAAATCCCAGAAGCAAGCCCTCTCCAACCAGCATGGGCAATACCAACCCGAGATCCCGCAGTGTCACAAAAAAGCACCGGCAAACAATCCGCTGTCATCACAACACATACTCTGTCTGATTTAGAGCTTACAGCACCGTCTGCCGTAGGCAATAACCTAGTTTCCTTTTGTCTTTGACTATTGTATCTGTCTAGGTTGACTATAGATGTGCTATGAGTCTGATTAAGCCAAAACGGCTGATCAGTAAAATTTAATGTTTTGACCAATGAGGCTCGATTACTTGCCACTGCATTAGGCTTATCCCCTACATGGTTGCCAACATTAAAACTACTAAAACTCCCTTCACTCCAACCATAATTGCGCCCAGTACTAACAGCTCGGACCTGAATAGGAGCAGGCCAATCTGGGATTATCAAAATAGGCTCGGTGGTTTGCATCACATTCTATTAGCTTCAGAGGCATCAAAATCCGTCCTAAGTCCATGCAACAGTTTATTTATATCCTTTGGGATAGGACATTCAAAGGTAAGCTTCTCAGACGAAAACGGGTGTTTAAAAGACAAACGACATGCATGTAGAGCCTGACGAGGAAATTGTTGAAGTTGAGTCTTTAGGCGTTGATCAGGAGCTACTGGAAGCAATGGACGTCCGCCGTACAATGGATCTCCAACAAGCGGAGCCCTTATATGAGCAAAGTGAACTCTTATTTGGTGAGTACGACCAGTTTTAAGTTGAATGCGGACGTGCGTATGAGCACGGAAACGCTCTAGCAAACGGTACTTTGTTAGTGCTGGCCGAGCACCCTGAACTACTGCCATCCGCAGCCGGTCCTTGGGATGGCGGCCAATAGGTTCATCAATTTCTCCGCCACCTGTCAGTACTCGCTGACAAACACCCTCATATATGCGCTCAATATGACGTTGCTCAAGCTCTTTAACTAACGTTTTATGAGAATCTAATGTCCTGGCCACCACAAGAAGTCCGCTTGTCTCTTTGTCTAGTCGGTGAACAATACCTGCCCGAGGAATAGCGGCTAGATTTGGATCCCAGTGAAGCAGGGCATTTTGCATGGTCCCAGAAGGGTTTCCAGCACCTGGATGGACAACGAGACCAGCAGGTTTGTTAACCACAAGACATGCTGCATCCTCATGTACAACATCTAATTCTATATTTTCAGGTTGAACTGGAATTACAGGCTCAAGATGCACATCTAAATTAATCTCATCACCCTCGCTTACGCGAGTCTTAGGGTCAGCCTGACAGCCGGATAGGGTGAGATAGCCCTCCTGTATCCAAATCTTTAGGCGGCTACGGGAGAAATCTGATAACAGTTCTGCTGCTACCTGATCTAACCTACGGCCTGCCTGTTCAATAGAAACTATGGCCCGATACCTAATACGATTCAAACCAACACCTCAGTTATTTACAAACTTTTGCTTACAATTGCTTTATATACCGGTAACTAGGCAATAAATCATAACTATTAGCTAAAAATCACTCAAAAAATAGCTAAAACTTTACTAAGGGGGTTTGTTGGGCGGCTAACTTAGGGTACCTTGAGCTTGGCAAAGACCATAAATCTAACAGAGATCCGTTTAGAAAAATGACTCGACTTACTCGGTTTTTTCATCTCGCTGTTATGACTACCATAAGCACTGTGGTGCTTACAGGCTGCATCGGTGATCGTCGCCTGGAGATTATGCAGAATGCGAGTCCGGAGGTACTGTATCAAGAAGGCGCTCGAGAAATGGCTGAGAGTAATTTCGGAGCTGCGTTAACCTATTTCGAGGTACTTGAAGCACGATTTCCTTTCAGTACCTTTTCACGCCAAGCTCAGTTAGACATGATTTATGGCTATTTCCGGGGAGGCCAAACAGAGCAAGCCATAGATGCTGCGAATGAATTTGAAACTGAAAATCCATCACATCCCCGTGTAGATTACAGCCTTTATATGAAGGGACTAGTTTATTTTGATAAGGAACCAAATTTCCTTGAGCGATTCTTTCGAATTAATATGTCAGAACGTCCTCCAAAAGATACGCTCCAAGCATTTAATACATTTCAGGATCTGCTTCAACGCTTCCCAGAAAGCCCATATGCGCCAGATAGCCGAGAACGTATGATTTTCCTTCGAAATCGGCTTGCAGCATATGAGAATTATGTGGCTGATTACTATATTGAACGCGGAGCATACATAGCCGCCATTAATCGCGCTAAGTATGCCGTAGAACACTACCCAGGGGCCCCAGCAATTGAAGAATCCTTAATTACCCTATCCCAAGCTTATTCTATGATAGGGATGCCCGATCTTGCATCGGATGCCCAACGAGTCCTAGAAATAAACTTTGATATAGAGCCAGCACCCCAGCCCGACAATCAGGTCGAAATTACAGAGCTAGAACCACCAGCAGCAAACTAGCTATTTCTCTAAGAGAACTCCACGTAATAAGCATAAGCGATTGTAATCAGAATAGAGTCAATAACCTGAAGTGATTGGATATCTCCAATCCTTTCCAAAAGCTCGGTGACTAACCCTCACGCCTGGAGGTGCTTGTCTCCGCTTGTACTCATTTCGTTTTACCATACCTAAAATTTGATAGACCGTTTCTCGATCAAAACCGAGTTCTGCTATCTGATCTACTGAAAGATCGCGCTCAATAAAGGCCTCTAAAATGGGATCAAGAATTTCATAAGACGGAAGAGAATCAGTATCTTTCTGGTTAGGTCGTAACTCAGCGGTAGGTTCTCTTGTTATGACTCTTTCTGGGATTGCTTTAGATACTTTATTTCTGTAACAGGCAAGCTCATATACTAGCGTCTTACTACAATCCTTTAATGGGGCAAAACCACCCGCCATATCACCATATAATGTGGCATAACCTACGGCCATCTCACTTTTGTTACCTGTTGTAAGCAGCATTTTTCCAAGCTTATTCGACATTGCCATGAGAAGAATCCCTCGGCAACGTGCTTGGATATTCTCTTCCGTAGCATCTATACCTAGACCATCAAAAACATCATCTAAAGCATCTACTATCGAATCAAAAATAGAGCTAATTGGTAAGGTATCAATTTGTACGCTTAAATAATTGGCCTGTGTTTTAGCGTCCTCTCTACTCATTTGAGATGTATATTCTGATGGCATCATGACAACGTGAACAGAATTAGCTCCTAATGCATCCACTGCCACACACAGGGTGAGAGCAGAATCTATTCCGCCAGATAGTCCAAGAATCACCCCTTCAAAACCATTTTTCTTAACGTAATCTCTAGTACCCATCACAAGCGCCTCATAAACACTCTCAACACGCGGAAGTTCTGGCGTTATATCACCAGCCAGAATCTTTGCTTGTTCAGGCCCTTTACGTGACTCTGCCTCAATACAATACAAGCCTTCCGTAAATGCGGCTGCCCGAAATACCACAGTTCCATATTCATTTATTGCCATGGAACCGCCATCAAAGACCAGCTCGTCCTGCCCTCCAACCATATTGGCATATAGCAGGGGACGCTGAAGCTCATTTGCCCGCTTAAATAAAATCTCTTCTCGGACGCCCTGTTTCTGACGATGAAATGGAGAACCATTTAAAATTAAAATTATTTCAGCTCCTGCATCTACAGCTTCACTGCATGGTCCAGGCAACCAAGCATCTTCACAAATAGTCAATCCAAACCGTATATCTCCGTATTCCACAACGGTCGGTTTAACCCCAGGTTCAAAATAGCGTTTTTCATCGAAGACTGAATAGTTCGGAAGAACAATCTTCCGATGACGGGCCATGACTTCACCATCACTAATGAATGCGCCTCCATTGTATATATGACCATCGTCATATTCCGGATAACCTAGATAAAGCGCTATACCATTAATGCTATCTCGCACCCTACCCAACGCCGTGCGAACTCGCGACTGCATGCCCCGATGAAACAATAAATCCTCTGGTGGATAACCGCTCAGCGTTAATTCAGGAAAAACAACCAGATCACAATGGAGCTCATCACGTGCATGTCGTGCCATATCCAGCACTTTCTCAGTATTGGCTTCGATAGCGCCAACATGCAAATTAATTTGGGCAAGCCCTATTCTCACTCCAATGCCTCGGCCATTGCGCTACCAAGATCGGCGAGCGAACGTACCGTATTTATTCCCGCCAGTTCAAGCGCCCTAAACTTCTCAAGAGCTGTTCCTTTGCCTCCAGATATTATGGCGCCAGCATGCCCCATTCGTTTCCCAGGTGGAGCCGTAACACCAGCAATATATGCAACTACAGGCTTTGATACTTCACTTTGAATAAAATCAGCTGCCTCCTCCTCATCGGAACCACCAATTTCTCCAACAAGAATGATGCCATGTGTATCTGGGTCAGCCTCAAACAACTCTAAACAGTCTATAAAATTCATACCACGAACAGGGTCGCCACCAATTCCAATACAAGTTGTCTGACCTAAACCAGCATTAGTGGTCTGAAAAACAGACTCATAAGTCAGAGTGCCTGAGCGAGAAATAATTCCTATGCGGCCAGGCTTATGGATAGAACCAGGCATAATGCCAATTTTGCAAGCGCCTGGAGTAATGATCCCAGGGCAATTAGGCCCAATCAGTCGACAGTCCTCGTCAGCCAATATAGCTTTCACTTTAACCATATCAAGAACTGGCACACCATCTGTTATACAAACTATGAGTTCAATGCCTGCAGCAGCAGCCTCTAATATGGCATCAGCTGCAAAAGGTGCGGGTACAACAGTCATACAAACTGTGGCTTGAGTAGCATCCACCGCTTCACGAACTGTGCTATAGACAGGAATACCAAGGCGCTGCTCACCACCCCGCCCCGGTGTTACACCAGCAACAATCTGAGTCCCATAATCCATACATTCCTTAGCATGAAAAGACCCCTGCCTACCCGTCAATCCCTGACAAATAACCTTTGTTTTAGCATCAACCAAAACGCTCATTACGTGCGGCTCCTAGTCGCAAGTTTAACGGCCTTTTGAGCTGCCTCTGTTAGATCCTTAGCTGGCTCAATGCCTAATCCACTTTTAACAATTAATTCACGACCTTCCCCAACATTGGTGCCCTCTAGCCGAACAACAACTGGAAGCGTAACCCCAACATCACGCACTGCTGCGATAATTCCCTCAGCTATTAGGTCACAGCGCACGATACCTCCAAAAATATTCACAAGAATTGCTTCTACGTTTGTATTGGCCGATATAATTTTAAAAGCATTTGTAACTTGTTCAACGGTGGCTCCTCCGCCTACATCAAGGAAATTAGCAGGCTCTCCACCATGCAGCTTTATAAGATCCATAGTAGCCATTGCCAACCCGGCACCATTAACCAAACATGCAATATTGCCGTCTAAGGAAACATAACTCAGACTATGTTTACGTGCTTCGGTCTCACTTGAGTTTTCCTGAGCTTCATCACGCCACATTTCAAGGCGCTCTTGGCGAAACAAAGCGTTATCCTCAATATTTATTTTACCGTCCAGCGCAATTATGTGACCCTCTGAATTCACAATTAGTGGGTTAATCTCTATCAAACTTGCATCGCACTCAAGCATTAGCCTAACCAGCTTAAAAAGGATTTCTTCTAATTCATCAATCTGATTATCAATAAGGCCTAAATCACGCCCAATTTTTCTTGCCTGCGCAGAATTTAGCCCTGCTAGTGGATCAACTACTTCTGCTAGAATTTTTTCTGGGGTGGCAGAGGCGACCTCCTCAATATTCATTCCTCCTGCTGCAGAAGCCATAACAACAACAGCCTCTTGAGCTCTATCAACCAATAAGCTTAGATACAGCTCTCTCTCAATTATTGAGCCTGCCTCAACATAAACCATACCGATAGGTAGTCCAGCGGTTGTGCTCTGATGAGTAATAAGGCGAGTACCTAGTAAAGAATCTGCATAATCAGCTACTTCCTCTATGGATCTAGCAAGTTTGATTCCCCCTGCCTTACCCCGCCCACCAGCATGCACCTGAGCTTTTATAACCCATAATTCACCGCCAAGAGTCGTTGCTGCTTCCCTAGCCTCGCCAGAAGTGGAAACCACATGGCCATCAGGTACTGGAATGCCATACTCGGCGAAAAGAGTCTTAGATTGGTATTCGTGAAGATCCAAAATGAATATCTATGTTAGCGGGATGAGTATTGTCCATGAAAGAGAAACATAGGGAAAGAGAAGTAACAACCGATATTAATACGGCTATAAAGCATCCTCATATAAATCGTATGTCATAAAGCATTGAAGATTAAGGCACTAATTGCAATGAACCAGTGAACAGAAATTCTAATCAAGTTTATATGTAATTTCATTGATGTCCATTCTGATAGCTATAGCTCACCTAGTATTATTGTAAAACCTGGGTGGGAATGAACCCAAACAACTATTGAATCTGGAAAATTTGTCTTTTTACAGCCAGAATAGTACTAATTAATGCATTGGTTGGAGTTGTGGAACTCTTAAATACTTTCTCATGGTTTCCTCTCTGCTTTGCCGGACTATTAGGTCTTATAGCAGGGAGTTTTCTTAGTGTTGTAACTTATCGTATACCTATTATGATTCAACGTACGTGGCTAGAGCAGTACAATAAACCATTAACTGATGATTTTTCTACAAAACCCGATACCGCGCCGAGTGTTTTCAACTTAGCGACGCCTAGATCACACTGCCCGAATTGTAAAACACAAATTAACGTCCAACATAATATTCCAATTATGAGTTATATCTTTCTTAAAGGAAGATGTGCGCAATGCGGCAATTCAATCCCAATAAGATATCCTCTCACTGAAGCGATAACAGCAATTATCTCAGTCATAACTGTATGGGTGCTCGGACCAACCTGGGAGGCTGTTGTAGCATTACCCTTAACTTGGACCCTACTCTCCTTATCAGTAATCGATATAGATAAGCAGCTTTTACCTGATCGTATCACTTTGCCACTTATGTGGGCCGGTCTTCTACTGAGCTTGATTAATATCGATGGACGTGCACTACTTACTGAAACAGAATCAAGCTTGATTGGAGCTGCTGCAGGTTATTTGTCTCTCTGGAGCATATATAAACTTTTTAAGTTATTAACTGGTAAAGAAGGTATGGGCTATGGTGATTTTAAAATTTTAGCGGCACTTGGTGCATGGCTGGGTTGGCAATCTTTACCAATGATTCTATTTTTATCTGCATCAGTTGGCGCATTTGTTGGGCTGATGGGAGTGTTATTCCTCAATTATTCAAGACATAAAGCAATCCCATTTGGCCCTTACTTGGCGGGAGCAGGCTGGATCACCTTACTTTGGGGAGATGAATTAATGTATCAATATGGATTTATTCTTAATTGAACTTCAAACGCTCTCAAATTGATTTGTCACCCCTTATATGATGCTGCGCATAGGACTGACTGGTGGTATTGCAAGCGGAAAAACTGCGGTAGCTGATTACTTTGCTGAGCTTGGCTGTAGCATCATTGATACAGATGTGATTTCACGAGAAGTCGTTGCTGTTGGAGAATCTGGACTGGCAAAAGTCCAGAAAGAGTTTGGTTCGCATATTATTTCCGATTCGGGAGAGTTAGATCGCGGACTACTACGTGAGCTTATATTTTCAGATCCGCATAAAAGACTGAAGTTAGAGGGAATCCTCCATCCTTTGATACGAGCTAAAGTAATTAAAAAACTGGGCGAGCTATCCACACCCTATGCCATCATAGTAGTACCACTTCTTGTAGAAACAGGCTTTGCTTCTCTAGTAGATCGTGTTGCTGTCGTTGATTGTCCCAGTAAAGTTCAACTAGAACGGCTTTTATCGCGTGATGGAATTGACCTAATTCAAGCGGAAGCGATACTAAATGCTCAGGCAAAAAGAAATGAACGCTTAACTCATGCAGATGATTTAATCGATAACGGTGGGGATTGGAAGAACACCCAGTGCCGCATATTAGAGCTCCATGCATATTACTCAAACCTGGCAAGCAAGTAGCACAATGAGCTACATTGCCTAACTAGTAAAAGCTGAGAACATAGAATGATAGGAAATCCCGACAAGGAGTTGCAGAATCTCTCCTCAACTGCTGAGGTCATGAAATTTGAGCAGCCTCTAACTGAGCGAATGCGCACTTTTCTGAGAATCGAGCTTCTTCATAAGCAAGCTCGTTTTCATTCTGAAGCTACTACCGAACTGAGTGCTCGAGCCGCTATAGCTAATCTCCTTGAGATTTTAACCATACTAAACCGTGGTGATATTCGTACAGATGTTATGCAAGAGCTTGATCGTCAAGGTGAATTATTAGCTTCTTTCTCTCGCCAGCCCGGCGTTGATCCAACAAGGCTAGAAGTGTTCATTAATGAACTCCGTATTCTTCAGGAAGGTTTAGTTGATTGTGGACCACAATTAATTACGCCACTTAAGGAATGTGTTTTTTTAAATAACATAAAACATCGTAGCTCGATCCCAGGTGGAACATGCATGTTTGATCTACCGGACTATTCCTATTGGCTTCGTCTGCCCTATGAAGAACGTTCTAAAGAACTACTAGGTTGGCTAAGTATTATCCGGCCAATTTGTGACGCTGTAGAACAAGTCTTATGGCTGATTCGAGAAACTAATCAACCCACCAAAGAATTAGCCGTCCATGGCATGCATCAACACAATATAGAAAGGCGTACATCACCAAGCCTTGTTCGTGTTTTTTTGCCTATGGGAGGCGGTATCTATCCACAAATCAGTGCTGGCAAACATAGATTTACCATTCATTTTGTCAAATGGCAGGGCACCAAAGAACGTCCTATTCAGGTAAACAAAGACATTACATTCCTGCTTGCTCTTTGCTAATCCAGGATCACTAATAATTCTCAGACCAAAAAGTGCCGCATCAAAAAAATATGTGGTTTTATAAACTATATCTAATAACTCAAGGTATTTAATGCCTATTATTAATAGCGAATGCCATAGGGATTAATCCCGTTCAAGAAGGATATCAATAAGTGGTTCATCTGCTGGAAGTATTGGTAATTTTCTAAATTCATTAGGAAGAGACCATCTGAGAGTTTGGCCCTCATGGCCAATTGGATCACCCTTATAACTTTCCACGTGCCAAACTTCCAAGCGTACTTCTCGTTCAGAATACTTATGCGATAAGACCATAAAAAACGTTGCACTTAAAACCCTAATGCTCAACTCTTCATAAAGCTCTCGGCAAAGCGTCTGCTTTGGAGACTCATTAGGATCCCTCTTTCCGCCCGGAAGCTCCCAATAGCCTGCCATATGAGAACCATCTGGTCGACGCCCTAAGAGTACCCTGCCTTCACTATCCTGTATTAGTCCTACAACTACTTCTACTGGTCTATGATCGGACCCTGCTTTCATCACCAATCGAATCTAGTTCTAGTCTAAGCGTCCGTGACAATGTTTAAACTTCTTACCAGATCCACAGGAACAGGGCTGATTGCGTCCAACCTTAGGTTGCTCTCGAGTATAAGGAGTAATAGGTTTACCTTCTGAAGAGTTAGGTGGTCTAACCCCAGCGGATGTCGCTTGTTGTGGAGCAGTTGGGAGACCAGGTGCAGCCGCATGCTGAAAACGCATTTTGCTTGTATCACTGCTACTTGGCTCTAGAGCACCAACATCCTCCTGCCGACGTATCTGAACCTTAGACAGAATTGTCACAGCATCATGGTCCATGCGATCTAACATATCACTGAACATTTCAAAGGCTTCTCTTTTGTATTCTTGGGCAGGCTTACGCTGTGCGTATGCTCTAAGATGTATCCACTGTCGAAGATAGTCCAGAGCACCGATATGTTCCTTCCAATGCGTGTCAAGCTGTCTCAGCATAATTGCTTTTTCTAGTTCACGAATTGACTGGACTCCAACTTCCTCTAACTTCTTCTCATAGGCGGTTTCTAGTTGAGAGACTATCTCTTCTCGCAGACCAACCTCATTTAGCCCATGGTCCCCTTCGAGCAGATCAATCACGTCAATGTGAATACCAAACTCCCGCTCGAGTGTCTGAGCCAGACCTTCCTTATCCCACACCTCCTCCACACTATCCGGTGGGATATATTCAGCAACAACTCCTGCTACAACCTCTTTACGAACTTCTATAATCTCCTCAGAAATATCATCTGTCTCCATCAGGTCTGCCCGACGCTGATAGATTACTTTGCGTTGGTCGTTTGCTACATCATCATACTCAAGTAATTGTTTACGTATATCAAAATTGTGGGCTTCGACCTTTCGTTGTGCGCGTTCTATTTGACGCGATAGCATCTTACTTTCAATAGCTTCACTAGCCTGCATCCCCGCCCTGGACAAAAGACGTTTTGTTCGCTCTGGATCTCCAAATATTCTCATCAAGTTATCTTCCATCGATAAATAGAAACGGCTTGATCCAGGGTCACCCTGGCGTCCGGAACGTCCACGGAGCTGGTTATCAATCCGTCTCGACTCATGCCGTTCCGTACCGATAACATGTAGCCCGCCTTCGCTAAGAGATTTTGTATTGCGAATTTTCCAGTCAGAACGAATACTTTCCTGGTGAGTATCAGCTTTATCTGCATGTTTCGCTAATTCAGCTTCTAGATTGCCCCCAAGCACTATATCTGTACCCCGCCCAGCCATATTTGTTGCAATAGTAACAGTGCCTGGGCTACCAGCCTGAGTAATAATCTCTGCTTCTTGTTCATGATATTTTGCGTTTAAAACGCGGTGGATAATCTTCTTTTTTTTGAGTAGATCTGCAAGAAATTCAGATGTTTCAATAGAAGTTGTACCAACTAAAACAGGCTGGCCTCGTTGGTGGCAATCCTCAATATCTTCAATAATTGCATTAAACTTAGCCTCTTTTGTTAGGTACACAAGATCTGGATGATCTTTCCGAATCATCTCCTCATGAGTTGGAATTACCATTACCTCAAGACTGTATATCTGTTCAAACTCGTATGCTTCTGTATCAGCAGTACCCGTCATTCCTGCCAGTTTTCCGTAAAGTCTGAAGTAGTTTTGAAAGGTGATAGAAGCTATTGTTTGATTCTCCTCCTTTACTCTTACACCTTCTTTAGCCTCAATAGCTTGATGTAAGCCATCTGACCACCGTCTACCGGGCATGGTTCGTCCTGTAAACTCATCAACAATCACCACTTCTCCATCCTGAATAACATACTCCACATCCTTATTAAAAAGGGCATGTGCACGCAAAGCGGCATTCAAATGGTGAAGTAAACGGATATTACTGGCGTCATATAAACTTTCGCCTTCCGATAAAACTCCTGCCTTTACCAGCAGCGGCCCTACATGATCATGCCCCTCTTCCGTGAGATGAGCCTGCTTTGATTTTTCATCTATCACATAGTGTCCAGGGGTAATTAGACAGCACTTGGAAGGCTTTGATTCAGGTTCGAACTCGATCAGGTGATAACTATCTTGATGCGCTAACACTAGCGCTTCTTCTATCGACATCTCCCCCAAATCTTCTCCAGAGGCACCAGTTAAAACGACCCGGCTGACTTCTATATCATTATTCACCTTGCCGGATGGGGGGCTGTGAACTTTCATACTAGGAATAAGCTTATTGATCCGACTATAAAGCTCAGTACTCTCTTCTGATCGACCCGAAATGATCAGCGGAGTCCTAGCTTCATCAATAAGAATAGAATCAACCTCATCTACAATAGCGTAGCCAAGATTACGTTGGACACGATCCTCGGCACGGAACGATAAATTATCTCTCAGATAGTCAAAACCAAATTCATTGTTTGTACCGTAAGTGATATCAGCAGCATAAGCTGCTTTTTTTTCTTCTTGTGTTTGCCCGGCCTTCACGACACCCACGGTTAGCCCTAAGAACTCATATATGGGCCTCATCCAGTTTGCATCACGATGAGCTAAGTAGTCATTGACAGTGATTATATGGACCCCAGTATCAGTCAGTGCATTGAGATAAGCTGCTAGAGTTGCAACTAGGGTCTTACCTTCTCCTGTACGCATTTCCGCAATTTTTCCTTGATGGAGTGCTACACCACCAATCAGTTGAGCATCAAAGTGACGCATACCCAGTGTGCGTACCGAAGCTTCCCGGACTACTGCAAACGCTTCCGGTAATAGCGGTTCTAGGTCATTCATCTGCTCCAAGCGGCTTTTAAACTCCGCCGTTTTTGCCTTCAATGTCTCATCATCGAGAGCCTGAAGTGATGGCTCCAGGGCATTAGTCTGATTGACTAAATGGCCATAGGTCTTCAAGAGCCGCTGATTACGGCTACCGAAAATATTGGAAAATATATTGGAGGTTAACTCGAGCAAGTGAAATCCTTAGGTGAAACTAACGGTAGGATTATAATAGGTTCTATAAAATCAAACCCTAAAATCCTACCTCGGCAAGCCTTGTATACGCAAAAATAGGTTTTTTAAGTCTAACATCCTCTAAATTAACAATTGGTTTTTCAGAATTATCAGAACATAAAGCATAGCCTGTACACTTTGCATAACTGAGTAAAAATTAAACTAGATCTAATCAATCATGGCTACAAAATCCCCAAAATCTATAGCTGAGCTTTTCAAGAATGGTCAGCTGGAAAAGTTGGCATTAGAGGCTGAACGCCAAAGAAACCTAACTGACCGTATTCGGAAAATGCTTCCCTCCGAAGAAGCAGACCACCTAGTTAACGTTAGCATTGATAAAGAGAATGAGCTTATTTTAGTGATGGATTCGCCCGCTTGGGCAGCTCGAGTACGGTACCATGCAAAAACCCTTGGCCATGAGCATATAAAAGTTAAAGTAGTCCCATATTCTGGTATCTAGAATACATATGATCAATACAATAGGTTTTGAATCCTTACTTACTAATGAAAGACTGCCACTAAAAAATTATTTTGCTATCAATAAACGTCGCAACATAATTTTTATATTTTTTGAATTATTAGCCTGGGGCTAGCTGATAAGAAACTGGCGAAGATTGAGAATCACTAAAAATAACCTCTTCAAAACTATCTTCCTGATCCAGTAAAGCACGCAGCAAAGTATTGTTAAGATAATGGCCCGATTTATAGCCTGTGAACTCGCCAATCAAGCAGCACTCTAACAGGTAAAGGTCACCCACAGCATCTAGAATCTTATGCCTGACAAACTCATCTCTAAACCTAAGACCGTCCTCATTAAGCACCCTGTATTCATCCATAACCACAGCATTATCGATGCTACCTCCTAAGGTAAGGTCTCTCTTTCTAAGTGTTTCAATATCAGTTAAAAAACCAAATGTTCTGGCACGACTAATCTCCTTCACAAAAGATGTAGTAGAAAAATCAAGGCGCGCACTCTGCTTATGCTTCCTCAGTACAGGATGATCAAAGTCAATCTCAAAGTTTATTCGAAACCCATTATGCGGAGTTAGTCGCGCCCACTTCTCTCCGTCACCAACCTCGATTGTTTTTTTAATTCGTATAAAACGCTTCAGAGAACTCTGTTCCTCAATACCTGCTGACTGCAGTAAAAAAACAAATGGCGCGGCACTCCCATCCATAATAGGCACTTCTGGAGCCGTAAGATCTACAAAAACATTATCGACGCCTAAACCTGCTAAGGCCGAAAGCAGATGCTCGACTGTTGCTACTTTAGCTCCCTGATTTTCTAAGGTTGTACCTAAGGTAGTTTGGCTAACCTTAAGAGCACTGGCAGGAATATCAATCGGAACATCTAAATCAATGCGCCGAAATGTAATACCAGAATTTGGTGGTGCTGGACGCAGCGTCATATATACCTTTGCACCACTATGCAAACCAATTCCAGTAGCTTTGACTGACTCTTTAAGGGTTCTCTGCTTCAAACTTTAACCTTAGTTTTTCTGAGATTTGGCTCTAATCGATATATTCTCATATAGACATACCTAAATAGTCCCTAAGCCCCATGCCTCCAATAACACTAGTATAACGCTCGCAGAACAAGCAAGGAACAGCCTGGCATACTGCTAAATCTTGGTTAACTCAATCTGCCTGCCTCCGTAAAAATGCTGGTATATCCAATAAGGCTTCCATTTCCTCTGGCGAACCTGTTGAATCATCATCCACTTCCCGTTGCCTCTGAACAGTTGGTTTTTCAAGGTCCGTATAATTAGGCTCAAGTGCACCTGAGCTTTTAACCACCCGTAAGGTTTCCGCTACGCCTGCCCCAACAGCCTGGCCTAACCCGGTCGCCACAACCGTAACACGTATTTCATTTTCCAAGTCTTTATCAGAAACCCAACCAATAACTACAGTGGCATCAGGAGAAGCAAACTCCTTGATAGCCTCACCAATCTCTTGAAACTCTCCTATTGATAAATCCTCTCCAGCTGTAACATTGACCAAAATACCGTTAGCTCCAGCAAGATCAATATCTTCTAGCAGAGGACTAGATATTGCTGCCTCAGCAGCAGCACGTGCCCGACCTTCACCACTAGCAATGCCAGAACCCATCATTGCCATACCCATTTCCGACATCACTGTCCGTACATCTGCAAAATCCACATTAATATTTCCAGAGCGAGTGATTAAGTCTGCAATCCCCTGCACTGCTCCTTGCAATACCTGATTTGCAGCTTGAAATGCACTAAGCAATGTCGTATCTGGCCCAAGAACGGTCAACAGCTTTTCATTAGGAATTGTAATGAGAGAATCCACATAACGTCCTAGTTCAGCTATACCCTGATCAGCCACCTGCATACGCTTTTCACCCTCCATCAGGAAGGGTTTCGTAACTATCGCAACAGTCAAAATACCCATTTCTTTTGCCATTTGAGCTATTACAGGCGCTGCTCCGGTTCCTGTGCCGCCTCCTAACCCGGCGGTGATGAATAGCATATCTGCACCCTCAATCACATCCTGAATACGCTCTCGATCCTCTTGAGCAGCCTGTCTACCAATTTCAGGATTAGCGCCGGCACCTAGACCTTTCGTTATGCCAGTCCCTATTTGAATACCAGTCTTAACCTTAGCCGTCTTTAGCGCCTGAGCATCTGTATTTGCACAGATGAAATCCACCCCTTGAATACCTGAGGTGACCATTTGACCAACGGCGTTTCCACCACCGCCTCCAACACCAACTACTTTTATACATGCTGTTGCGTTATGCCCATCCATTAACTCGAACATTTACAAACTCCTCAAGAATATAGACATTTAAAAATTACCTTGAAACCATTTACCCATCTTTTGAAACATACCGGGCATTCCTGCTCTATCAGCAGCTCTTTCCGGTTCAGCCTGAACAGCCTCCTTACCATAAATAAGAAGACCTACTCCCGTTGCATGAATTGGGTTTCTTACAACATCTACTAAACCCTCTACATACTGCGGCACTCCTAATCTTAC
>JAQWRR010000018.1 GCA_029243585.1 Gammaproteobacteria bacterium | reverse complement strand
TCCTCTAAAAGATACTCAACAACTAATTCCCAAGCTTAGGTCTGAGCTACCATATCAATTGACTGGTGCACAGGAGCTTGTCATTAGTGAAATAGTGACTGATTTAGCTAAAAAAGTTCCTATGCATAGGCTTTTGCAAGGAGACGTTGGGTCAGGAAAAACTATAGTTGCAGCAATAGCCGCATTAGTTGCTGGCTCTTCTGGTTTCCAAGCAGGCTTTATGGCACCGACAGAGCTCTTAGCCAAGCAGCATTTCGATAATCTAACCCGCTGGTTAGATCCTCTAGGCGTCAAGGTAGTTACCTTAGTTGGCGGTATTCTTGGATCTGAACGTGAAGAAACCCTGAAAGATATTTCTTCTGGTGAGGCGAAGATTGTGGTTGGCACACATGCACTCTTTCAGCGTGCAGTCCAATTTAAGAACCTAGTATTAATGATTGTAGATGAACAGCACCGCTTTGGTGTAGCACAGAGGCTTGAGTTTAAGAAAAAGGGAAAGAAGGGTAGATTATCGCCGCACCAACTTGTGATGACGGCCACACCGATCCCACGTACATTGGCGATGACAGTTTATTCTGATTTAGATTGTTCAGTTATCGATGAATTGCCACCTGGTCGGAAGCCAGTAAAGACAGTAGCTATGCCAGAAAGCCGTCGGCCCGAGCTAGTACAGCGAGTGCTGGGCCACTGCCTTTCTGGTAAGCAGGTCTATTGGGTCTGCCCATTAATAGAAGAGTCAGAAATTATTAATTCTCAAGCTGCAACCGATCTTGCTCGAGAATTAGAAATAGCGTTGCCCAAGTTAGCTGTCGGATTGATACATGGCCGGATGAAACCACATGAAAAAGAGTCAACTATGCAGCAGTTCAAAAATGGAAAACTGAACTTGCTAGTAGCCACGACGGTAATTGAAGTAGGAGTTGATGTGCCTAATGCAAGTCTAATGATAATTGAAAATTCTGAGCGTATGGGTCTTTCCCAGTTGCACCAGCTGCGTGGGAGAGTAGGCAGAGGCAGCCAAGTTTCAAGCTGTGTATTGCTGTTTAAGTTGCCAATATCGAAGTTAGCTCGGGAGCGGCTTAGTGTGATGCGTAAGACGTCGGATGGTTTTATAGTGGCGCAAAAAGATCTAGAGCTAAGAGGACCGGGGGATATGCTAGGTACACGTCAGACAGGAATTATACAATTGAGAGTAGCAGACCTTATGAGAGATATGGATTTGCTACCGCAGGTAATAGAATTTTCGGAAAATTTATTGTGCGATTACCCACAAAACGTAGAACCTCTTATTAAGCGTTGGAATAACACTTCAAGTGAATATGCGAAGGTTTAAATTGGTTGATTACCTAAAGACTCATACAAAAGAATTGCTATGATGCTAACTCATAGCAGACAGTTAATGAGCCGATTTTTGGAGCAAGCAAAAAAACAGTTAGGCGCTATCTTTAAACAGCGTAAAGCTTATTTAAGGCTCATGAGATTACATCAACCCGTAGGGATTTGGTTGTTACTCTGGCCTACTTTATGGGCGCTTTTGATTGCCGGTGAAGGCCGGCCTGATGAGTATGTGCTTGTTGTTTTTATAATAGGTACTGTAATTCTACGTTCTGCCGGGTGCATTATTAATGATTATGCTGATCGCAATATAGATTCTCATGTTGAGCGCACTAAAGACAGGCCTCTTGCGGCGGGACAAATTAACGTTAGAGACGCTATTAAGCTTTTCATAATGTTGATGTTAGTAGGCTTTGCGTTAGTGCTTACAATGAACAGGTTAACTCAAGGCTTTGCTGTTGCCGGAGCATTAATTACAATCCTATATCCTTTCAGCAAACGTTTTATCTCGTTTCCTCAATTAGTGCTTGGTGTGGCTTTCGCTTGGGGTGTACCTATGGCTTTTGCTGCTCAGTTGGAATTCGTTCCTAGAGTCGGCTGGCTCTTATTTATCAACACGATAATATGGGGAGTGATTTATGATACTGAGTATGCGATGGCAGATCGTAATGAAGATTTAAAAATCGGGGTCAAGTCATCCGCTATTTTTTTTGGTAATTTAGATAGAATATTTATCGGTGTCTTACAGTTGATGTTTCTTGTGGGAATGATTCTTGTGGGACAAAGTGCAAATTTAGGAGGTTGGTTTCTGAGTGGTATTGGTATTACCGCGATATTGTTTATTTATCAGCAGTATCTTATTAGAAATCGTGATTCTCTGCGCTGCTTTAATGCATTTAAAAATAACGCTACTCTCGGTTTGTTTGTTTTAACTGGTATCGTGTTGGATTACTTGTTTGTTAGTTAAATTATGGACGGTTTAAACTTATAACCTTATGCTTTTTGAAAACACAAACAATAAAACTTGCCAACTAGAAGTTGGTGAATTGCTGATTACAGGAGAAGCTAAAACAGACTGGGAACTTTCGGCCGTTGAAGCATTATTTGATTTACCTTTAAATGACCTTCTGTATGCAGCTCAATGGGTGCATAGGAAAAATTTTGATGCTAATGCTGTGCAAATTTCCACATTGTTATCTATTAAAACAGGAGGATGCCCAGAGGATTGTGCGTACTGCCCACAAAGCATTCGGTATGACACTAATGTAGAAACCGAAAACCTTATGTCGCTTGACGAAGTGAGGTTGGCTGCGAGGGAGGCCAAAGCTGCTGGAGCCACACGCTTTTGTATGGGAGCTGCTTATCGAGGCCCGAAAGATAGGCAGGTAGAGAAAATTGCCCAGATGATTACGGAAATTAAAGCCATGGGAATGGAAACTTGTGCAACGCTAGGATTGTTAACTCAAACGCAAGCTGAGCAGCTTGCTTGTGCAGGGCTAGATTTTTATAACCATAACCTAGATACATCAGAGTCTTATTATCCAAAAATTATAACTACCCGTAGCTTTTCAGATCGGCTCGATACACTAGAACATGTTAGGGCGGCAGGGATGAAAGTATGTTGTGGTGGCATTATTGGAATGGGAGAAAATCGTTCTGATCGCGTTTCTCTTCTTCATACGCTATCTACACTTGTACCCCAGCCAGAAAGTGTACCTATTAACCAACTTGTGCCCATTCCTGGAACGCCGCTAGCTGAGAAGGGTTGTGTTGATGGCCTAGAATTTGCTCGGACCATTGGGGTTGCACGAATTCTTATGCCACGTTCACATGTGCGTCTTTCGGCAGGACGTGGAGAGTTTACAGATGAATTACAGGCGCTATGTTTTGCTGCAGGCGCCAATTCAATCTTTTATGGCGATATATTGCTAACTACTGAAAATCCAGAGCACGAAGCAGACCAGGCACTTTTTTCTAAACTAGGCCTCAAGCCTGAACCCGCAAAAAATGTGAGCTGACCATCAAGTTTCATTCCAAGTTTTACTGCTTAATTTTTTGATCTATGACTCAAGATCAATCACGGCTTATCGGTTTGCCAGATAGGAGACTAGTTTTAGGACGATTTGCTAGGTCAGCCCCTACCTTTGATAGTGCAGATGTTATCCATTCTGAGGCCCGAAGCAGCATGCTTGAACGATTACCGTTCTTTGAGTTAAAGCCACGCCGAGTATTAGACCTTGGGTCGGCAACTGGCAAGGGAACTATAGAACTAAACGCGTTATATCCTAATGCTAAAGTTCTTGCTATTGATCTTGCAGCACCTATGGCAAGCATTACCAAAAACCGTTGTAGCAGCCTAGATTCTGTAACTTCGCTAGTAGGAGATGCAGAAAAACTGCCACTTTTAGATGATACGGTGGACTTGATATTTGCGAACCTAATACTGCCTTGGTGTGATCCCCAGGGGCTATTTCAAGAGGCTGCAAGGGTATTGTGCGATGGTGGCTTAATGGTATTTGCAACTGTAGGGCCAGATACATTTCAAGAAATTCGCCATGCCTGGATGGGGATTGATGAACATATACATGTTCATGGTTTTTTTGATATGCATGATCTTGGAGATACAGCAGTACGATCAGGATTGACTGAGCCTGTAATGGATACTGATCGGTTCAAATTAACTTACCAAATTCGTGAACGGCTTTTCGAAGATTTAAGGGCTACCGGTGCGACCAATATGGCTTTCGGTAGAAGGATGCAGTTTACTAGTCCTGGTCGTTGGGAGAGTTTTTGTAGTCAGTTAGAGGCGTGCAGAGTAGAGGGATCACTTTCTATCAGTATTGAGCTAGTTTTTGGACTTGCTTGGGGCTTGGCTAACTCAACAAAATCCAATGCTAAGGTTGTTAGCATACCTATCGAAGATATTACTGAAGCACTACCGAGTGAGCGTCAGTCAGTTGATGCAGATGACACGAGTTAACCGGAGCAATTCTGGTACAATTTCCATTCTGTAGCCTTAATGCCTAATGGCTGCATATTGCTCGTAATAAGGGCGATAAGTTTATTCATTGCGGTTAACCATTTGAAGAATGAAGACACTGCGCCTATTAGCCATGGATTTTTAGCTGGTATCGAGAACCTGTACTGTAAGTCATGAGAAAACGATCCTGGGAATCACGCATCTTAGCCGTGCTATTTTTTGGGCCACCTGTGCTAGTCGCCGTAGCAATTTTTGGACCATTGGAGCTTGGATGGTTACCTCAAATACAACCGCCTTATGGAGAACGATATAAGTCAACGGTTATATTGCCTGAGTCCAGTTTAGAGCTTAATAGTGGCGGTATTCTAGAGTCTGATTGGGCACGTGGGCGTTGGTCTTTAATCTACGCTCATATTTCTGATTGTGGTGAGAATTGTTTGCATAGTCTTAATGTATTGGAAGGTGTACAACTTGCCGCTTCAAATGAACTTGAAGATATACAGTTGGTTTATTTGTATGGCGGGAAGGATATTGCCTCATTGAGCATACCTAAGTTCCCTGATGGCCTCATTAT
Organism: Gammaproteobacteria bacterium; assembly: GCA_029243585.1. Taxonomy (GTDB): domain Bacteria; phylum Pseudomonadota; class Gammaproteobacteria; order Steroidobacterales; family Rariloculaceae; genus UBA6522. Next base: position 62,490 of record JAQWRR010000018.1, on the reverse strand, counting down.
TGGGAGCATCAAAGGTTCTACAGCGGCTTCGTTGAGGAGAGTTCTGGGTGAGGATTTACTGATGGAAGGCCGTATTTATATAGTTAATCCTAATGGAAAGCTTGTTTTTGGTTATCCACCTGATGCCGAACAACAGGGGGTCCTTCGTGATCTTAAGAGACTTATAGCCATTAGGCGGGTTGTCTAGGTTGAATGCTTATTTTTTAAAACTAGCTCGTGGCGGACTTTTTCTTGCTTTCCTGGTTGTGACCATAGGAGCTTGGGTCCGTTTGACAGATGCGGGGCTTGGTTGTCCAGATTGGCCTGGTTGCTATGGACAATTTTTTGTTCCCGATAGTCCATTAGAGCGTGCGGATGCACTTTCTGGTTTTCCAGGACGTCCTCTCGAAGTTGGTAAAGCATGGCGTGAGATGATTCATCGTTATCTTGCAAGCGGCCTTGGTTTTTTGTGTGTCTTGTTAGCAGGTATGGCTTGGCTCAATCGTCATGATCCAAAACAACCTATACGCCTACCTTTTGTTCTACTAGGGGTAGTTATTTTTCAGGGAATTTTGGGTATGTGGACAGTTACGCTACTCCTGAAACCCGTGGTTGTGATGGCCCATTTGCTGGGTGGGTTCACTACACTGGGACTCTTATTTTGGCTTGGAAGATGGCGAACATCTGATTTAAGGGCGTCTTCTCAGACTCGGTCTTTAAAAAACCTAGGGCTAGTAGCTTTGGTGATACTTCTCCTTCAAATTTCCTTGGGTGGTTGGACGAGCGCTAACTATGCTGCTTTGGCATGCCCTGATTTTCCCACTTGCCAAACTCAATGGTGGCCATCAATAACCGATTTTCATGAAGGATTCGTTATGTGGAGGGGTGTGGGCATAGACTATGAAGGAGGAGTGCTAGACAATCCGGCTCGGGTAGCTATCCATTTCACACATCGACTGGGTGCGATTGTGACATTTTTTGTACTTAGTGTTTTAGGATGGTTGATGTTCAGGAGACCAGGGCTTAAATTTGATAGTTTTGGGTTGCTAACAACTCTTTTGGCCCAGGTGATCCTAGGAATAAGTATAGTTTTATACGGTGCTCCTCTTGCAGTTGCAGTTGCCCACAATGGTGTGGGAGCTTTATTGTTAATAATGGTTCTAAATGCTAACCAAAGAATTAGAAACAGCTGACTCGCCAGTAACAGCTAGTTGGCGTGATTATTACGTTCTAACTAAGCCTGGCGTAGTACAACTTCTGGTTTTTACTGCCATCGTTGGGATGTTTCTTTCTACGCCCGGATCAGTGGATTGGAAAATATTACTGTTTGCTAGCCTGGGTATTGGGCTTTCTGCTGCGTCTGGCGCTGCTGTAAACCATATTCTTGATCAACGTTTAGATGCAGAAATGCAACGGACTCGTGATAGACCTATGCCCAAGGGACTAATCAATGATAGAGATGCCTTGATTTTTGCTGTAGCACTTGGTTTTGTTGGCATAGCGATACTTATTTTTTTTATTAATGTTCTTACCGCGGCGCTAACCTTTCTTTCTCTTATTGGGTATGCAGTGGTTTATACGGTCTATCTAAAAAGAGCAACACCACAAAATATAGTCATAGGTGGTGCGGCTGGTGCTTCTCCTCCGGTGCTTGGTTGGACAGCGGTAACTAACGAAGTTAGTGGATATGCGTTGTTATTGTTCTTAATAATTTTTACATGGACTCCACCTCATTTTTGGGCCTTAGCAGTAGCGCGCAGGGACGATTATGCAAAAGCAGGTGTGCCGATGTTGCCCGTCACTCACGGACCAGAGGTCACAAAATCCTTCATTGTGTATTACTCAATTCTATTAATTATTATTTCTGTGCTGCCTTATATAACTGGAATGACTGGCGTTTTGTATTTGTTTGCTGCGGTACTACTGGGCGCTGGATTTCTCTATTATGCGATCCGGTTAAAGTGGGGTCGTGACGAAGATATGGCCATGAAAACATTTGGTTATTCAATCAGTTATTTGATGGCATTATTTTGTTTCCTGTTGGCAGATCATTATATGCCCTTCATCTGGCCTGAGTAGCTCTCAAATCTAAGACTGTTTTTTACCATGGACGTTACCGCGATTATCGACCCACTCAACGATGCGCAGAGGGAGGCAGTGACTACACCTGGGCAGCCGACACTGGTATTAGCTGGGGCTGGTAGCGGTAAAACCCGAGTTCTAGTTCATCGAATAGCCTGGCTGATTAGTGTTGAGGGCTTATCACCACAAAAGCTCTGTGCCGTCACATTCACAAATAAAGCAGCCATGGAGATGCACCAAAGGATTGAGATGCTTCTAGGGGTTCCAACCAAGCAATTTTGGATAGGTACTTTTCATGGCTTGGCACACCGATTACTAAGAATGCACTGGCAGGAAAGTGGATTAACAGAGGCGTTTCAGATTATGGATTCGGAGGATCAGCTCCGCATGATTCGCCGATTGTTTAAAAAACTAGGCATTGATGAAGATAACTATAACCCTCGAGAAGTGCAGTGGTTCATAAACGCACAAAAGGATGCGGGTCTACGGCCTGGCAGTATTGATGATGAAGGTAATTCTGCTCGCAAGCAGATGATAGAAATCTATGCGCGCTATGAAAAAGCATGTGCTGAGTCCTCGGTTGTAGATTTTGGTGAACTACTTTTACGTGTTTTGGAGTTGCTAAGAGAAAGGGCTGACATACTTAATAAATATAGATCCCGATTTGAACATCTACTTGTAGATGAGTTTCAAGATACCAACACAATTCAGTACCAATGGTTAAAACTTCTAGCAGGAACACAAGCAACACCTTTTTTCGTTGGTGATGATGATCAATCAATTTACCGGTGGAGAGGAGCGCGTGTTGAGAATCTACATTTTTTTGAGAAAGATTTTCAGGGATCTAAGGTAATCAGGCTAGAACAGAATTACCGATCTACAGCAAATATATTGAATGCGGCTAATGCGGTCATTACTAATAATAGTTCTCGTCTAGGTAAAAAACTATGGACGGACGGAGAAGCTGGAGAGCTATTAACTCTCTACTCTGCTTTTAATGAGAGAGATGAAGCTGAGTTTGTAATTAATCGAATTACCGATTACATCGGACAAGGAAACTCAAGAAGTGATATTGCGATACTTTATCGGTCCAATGCTCAGTCAAGAGTATTTGAGGAGTCACTTCTTGCCGCTGGAATACCTTATCGAGTATACGGTGGACTAAGGTTTTTTGAGCGTGCAGAGATCAAGGATGCATTAGCCTATATGCGGCTTATTGCTAATAGAAATGATGATCCTTCATTTGAACGCGCAGTTAATATGCCACCGCGTGGAATTGGAGCACGCACTATGGAGGCTGTACGTGGTGAGGCAGCGCGCACAGGCCTAAGCCTTTGGTATGCAGCTGATGCACTCATTAAAGCTGGAGAAATTGCCAAGCGCTCCAGTTTAGCGCTCTCCGTGTTTCTTGAGTTGGTGGAAAGATTGGATCAGGATACTCGTAACCTGGTTCTGCATGAGCAGGTTACTCGTGTTACTGGGGAAAGCGGCCTAATAAAACATCATGGTCGGGATGGTAATGTTCGTGGTGAAACTAAGGTAGAGAATCTAGAGGAACTGGTTAGTGCGGCTCGTGGATTTATCAGTGATGACAATTCAGATTTACCACCACTCGTAGAATTTCTTTCCTATGCGGTATTAGAGTCAGGGGATGTTCAGGCCGAAGCTTTCGAGGATAGTGTTCAATTGATGACTTTACACTCAGCAAAAGGCTTGGAGTTTCCATTGGTTTTCCTGTCTGGTCTAGAGGAGGGGTTGTTTCCTCATCAACGGTCTATAAATGATGCGGGTGGATTAGAAGAAGAGCGTCGCTTATGTTACGTAGGGTTGACCAGAGCCAGAGAAAAAGTTGTGATGACCTATGCTGAACAGAGACGTTTACATGGTACGGATAACTTTGGTATTCCCTCAAGGTTTATTAAAGAAATTCCACAAGAACTTTTAGAAGAAGTGAGGCCTACACTTTCTGTATCTAGGCCAGTTTACAGGCAGACAGAATCTAAGCCAGCATATAGACAGAAAAAATTTATTGAGGAACCCCCTGGCGTACATCTTGGTCAACGAGTTAGGCATAAAAAATTTGGAGACGGTATTGTTCTAAACTTTGAAGGGAGTGGTTCCAATACTCGTGTTCAGGTTAATTTTGAGCAAGTAGGGACAAAATGGTTAGTTATTGCATATGCAAATCTCGAACTGATGTAAACTACGCCTCGATTTAAGACTATATCCCATCATGAATATTTTAATTCTGGGTGCTGGGCAGGTTGGTGAAACTGCCGCCGAAAGTTTAGCAGGTGAGGAGGCTCATCAGGTCACTATTGTTGATCAAGATGAGGTAGTGCTGAAAAAACTTCAGGAACGGTTAGATGCTCGAACAGTAGTAGGTAATGCATCTCACCCCGAGGTTTTAGAGCGAGCTGGTGCTAAAGATGCCGATATGATCATCGCGCTTACAAATAGCGATGAAATTAATATGACTGCGTGCCAAGTTGCTCATACCCTTTTTGATACTCCTAGGCGGATAGCACGGATTCGTGCAACCGAGTATACAAACCATCAAGCACTTTTTAAAAATGGGGTTTTTTCAGTTGATTTCATTATAAGTCCAGAGGAACTAGTTACTGAGCATATTGAAGAGTTGATTCATTTTCCTGGCGCATTGCAGGTTCTTGAATTTGCGGAAGGCAAGGTTAGGCTAGTTGCTGTTCGCGCACACGAAGGTGGAGCGTTAATCGGTCATCCACTCAAAGAATTATCTCAGCATATCCCAAATGTAGAGTGTCGTGTTGTCGCAATCTATCGGGGTGGTGAAGGCATTATCCCGGAAGGTGATACTATTGTTGAAGAAGATGACGAAGTCTTTTTTATTGCGGCTCGAAAAGATATTCGAGCTGTACTTAGCGAGATGCGCAAGCTTGATGAGCCTATTAGAAGCGTGGTGATTGCAGGTGGCGGTAACGTTGGTGTTCGGCTTGCACAGGCTTTAGAAGATTCAAATGATGTAAAGTTAATAGAGCGTCGATCGGAGCGTGCTAAAGTCGTTTCAGAATCTGAAAAAATAAATAAAACTATGGTGCTTAAGGGTGATGCAACTGATGAGACTTTTTTATTAGAAGAGAATATAGACAGCGCAGATGTTTTTGTATCTGTAACTAATGCAGATGAGGCCAATATACTTTCAGCAATGCTTGCAAAAAGGCTTGGAGCTCACAAGGTCATGGCTGTTATAAATAAACCAGCCTATACAGAATTAGTGGCCGCCGGCACCATAGATGTTGCGATTTCTCCACCACAAATCACTTTAGGTACGCTGCTTGCTCATGTGCGACGAGGAGACGTAGTTAAAGTTCACTCGCTGAGGCAACGTGCCGCCGAAGCAATTGAAGCTATCGCCCATGGAAATGCCAGCGAGTCCCGAGTTATTGGAAAAGCTATAGAAGATATTAGACTTCCTCTTGGAGCAACTATCAGCGCTATTGTCCGTGGTGATGATGTGATGATGGCTCATCATGATACGGTGATAGAGTCAGATGATCATGTTATTTTATTTATATTAGATCGTCGTCAAATTGATGAGGTAGAGCGTTTGTTTGAGGTGGGTTGAACCTCTAATGAACATTAGTATAGCTCTTTCTAAAAATGACTAGATCAGCTATTCAGCGAATCTTGGGATTGCTGTTGACTATGTTCAGCAGCGCTATGTTAATACCAGTGTTAGTCTCGCTTATTTTTTCCGATAATGCTTGGCCAGCTTTCATTGGATCTTTCTTGATTATTCTTGGATCAGGCCTAGTTATTTGGTGGCCTGTTCGCCATGAAAAGCGTGAGCTGCGTTTGCGTGATGGGTTTTTAGTAGTAGCACTTTTTTGGATCGTTCTAAGCTTGTTTGGTGCGGCACCATTTTTGCTAGTTGAATACCCTCAGATGACATTTACTAATGCGGTCTTTGAATCTGTATCTGGCTTAACAACAACCGGCGCTACTGTACTATCTGATTTACATACCCTACCCAAATCAATTCTGTTTTACCGTCAGCAACTTCAATGGTTTGGCGGTTTAGGAATAATTGTTCTTGCGGTTGCAGTTTTGCCTATATTGGGTGTAGGGGGTATGCAGTTATACCGTGCAGAGACACCAGGGCCTGTTAAGGATAGTCGGTTAACACCACGTATTACGGAAACAGCTAAGGCTCTATGGTATGTCTATCTTGGTATCACCATCTTATGCGGAGCTTCTTACTGGGCTGCAGGCATGAATTTTTTCGATGCTATTTGTCATGCATTCAGCACAGTAGCAATTGGAGGTTTCTCTACTTATGACACAAGTATTGGACATTTCAATAGTACGCTAATCGATATGATTGCTGTTATTTTCATGTTTATAGCTGGCGTAAATTTTTCTCTTCATTTTCTTGCATGGCGGCATCGATCCCTAAGCAACTATTTACTGGACCCAGAGTTTCGCGCCTATGTAAAAGTTCTTGGTTTCGTTAGTGTCTCTGTACTTGTTTATCTTTACTTAAGCGGGTACTACTCAACATTGTCAGAGACCTTTACAAAAGGGCTATTTCAGGTTGTTTCAATTGGTACAACAACCGGGTTTACTACAGCTGATTTTTCTGTGTGGCCAGGAGCTCTCCCTATAATATTAATACTTTCCAGCTTTATCGGGGGGTGTGCTGGATCGACAGCCGGGGGAATGAAAGTAGTACGATGGCTGCTCATGTACAAACAGGGCTTGGCTGAAGTTCAAAGATTAGTCCACCCAAGCGCCGAGATTCCTGTAAAACTTGGCTCAATGAGCGTTAATCATCGAGTGATTAATGCTGTTTGGGGTTTTTTTGCGGTTTATGTTGTTATTTTTGGCATGCTTTTGATTGTTCAGTTGGCAAGTGGGCTTGATCCAGTATCGTCGTTTGCTGCAGTAGCAGCTACTCTTAATAACTTAGGCCCAGGATTAGGGCAGGTGTCTATAGGTTTTTCTGATATTGGCAGCGTTGGCAAATGGTCAGCAGTTTGTGGAATGCTCCTAGGCCGATTGGAGATTTTTACATTACTTGTGTTGATTACCCCCACATTCTGGAAACCATGATAATGACTGCTGTTGATCGCCTTGAGGCTATACTGATTGGGGGAACTGATAGCCCAAGCTTACGTTTTGCCCTTGGGGCTGAGTATGCGAAGTTGAAAGAGACATCTCAGGCAATTGATCACCTTAGGAGCGCGGTAGTCCAGGACCCTGAATTTTCAGCTGCTTGGAAGTTACTTGGAAAAGTACAAGTAGAAGCAGGTCTTGTGGAAGAGGCTATTGACAGCTATCACAAAGGAATCAGGGTGGCTACCCAGCATGGCGATATACAGGCCTCGCGTGAAATGAAGGTTTTTCTGAAGCGATTACAAAACGCTAACTAGCTTTCAGTGCGACTAGAAAATGTAGTTAAGGAAGGCAATGCAAAAAACCAGAAAAGCCTTAGAGTGGTTTGTGGAATTCATGGGTTCAACTGTAGCGTGGCTCACGATTTTTATGGTTGTTGGAACCTTTATTATCGTTGTTCTTCGTTATGTGTTTGATCTTGGTTGGATTGCTATGCAGGAAAGCATAATCTGGATGCATGCAATGGTATTCATGATTGGTGCTGCTTACACTTTGAAAAATGATGAGCATGTCCGAGTTGATATTTTTTACCGTGGTCTTTCTAATCGTAATAAAGCTATTGTTAATCTAGTAGGTACAATATTTTTTCTCTTGCCAGTAACGGTTTTTCTTGTGATATCAAGTTGGGACTATGTATCAATTTCTTGGGCCATAAGAGAGTCTTCACGGGAAGCTGGGGGACTACCATATCCGTTCGTCCCAATACTTAAGAGCATCATTCCGCTCACTGCTGTATTACTCACCTTACAAGGAATTGCAAACCTAATTTCTTCTGTTTTAGTACTAAGCAATAAAAGAACTGTAAGTGAAGACCCGCATAATTCAAAGAGCGAATTAGTCTAATGGAGTGGATTGCATTATTGATGTTTGCTGTTGCAGTTATTGTATTGTTAGCGGGGTACCCAGTAGCGTTTTCTTTGGGGGGCATCGCATTAATTTTTGCTTGGTTTGGGGTTTTACTGGGTTCTTTTGACTACGCTTTCCTAGGGACCATGCCTAATCGCATATTTGGCATAATGGGTAATGAAACGTTAATGGCGGTACCGCTGTTTGTTTTTATGGGGATTACGCTTGAGCGTGCTCGGATTGCCGAGAGTCTTTTGAATAGCCTTAGTTTGTTATTTGGAAGGTTACCCGGGGGGTTGGGAATCTCAGTCACCATCGTTGGTATGTTGCTTGCAGCTAGCACTGGTATCGTAGGTGCAACAGTAGTCACAATGGGATTACTGTCTCTTCCAACAATGTTGCGTCGTGGATACGACCCAGCTGTTGCAACAGGGACTATCTGTGCTTCAGGGACTCTTGGACAGATTATTCCTCCATCTATTGTTCTTGTTTTGCTTGGAGATGTGCTCTCTTCAGCTTATAGCCAGTCTCAGTTAGACCAAGGGATTTTTTCGCCGGATACTGTTTCCGTGGGAGATTTGTTCTTAGGCGCGCTAATGCCGGGTTTGATGCTCGTTAGTTTGTACATCACATATCTGCTTTTTCTTGCATTCTTAAAGCCTAGCACTATGCCGGCCCACTCAGATTCTGAGACGATTAGCCTCACAGAGATAGTGCTTGCATTAGCACCACCACTAATACTTATCCTCGCAGTACTTGGATCAATCATCGCTGGTTTGGCTACACCCACAGAGGCAGCGGGCGTGGGCGCTATTGGCGCTCTTTTCTTGGCAGTAGTTAAAAAACAGTTTTCTTTCCAAAGACTAAAAGAGGTCATGGAAAGTACCGTTCGTGTTAGTAGCATGGTTTTTTTGATATTAATTGGAGCATCAATTTTTTCTTTGGTTTTTCGTGGTTATGGTGGTGATAGCTTAGTCCATGAGCTTTTGCTTGGGCTCCCTGGGGGTATTTTTGGAGCTATGTTGACGGTCATGCTTCTTATGTTTTTTCTTGGCTTCATACTTGATTTCATCGAAATAACTTTTGTTGTAGTGCCTATTGTTGGGCCAATATTATTAACTATGGGAATTGACCCCATTTGGCTTGGCGTGATGATCGCAATTAATTTGCAAACATCATTTTTAACGCCACCATTTGGGTTCGCACTATTTTATTTACGAGGTGTTGCCCCAGATTTTGTAGAGACGACAGATATTTATCGAGGTGTTATGCCATTTATTGCGATACAACTATTAGCACTAACTGTTCTGGCATTTGTTCCCGAGCTAGCAACATGGCTACCGACCTTTTTTTACGGGCGTTAGTTTGATTTTTTGTCGTCGGTTGAAATCCGCCAAGCGAGCAAACCATATATTAATAGCACTACGGTCACTGTAATAAAAGGCAGTGGAGGCAGCCAGATAGGAACGTCGGCTAAAGATTCATAGGGACCAAGATAAGAGGCGGACAGGCCCCCTAGGCATAAACCGATAAAGATACCAAGAGCTAGCTTTGGCTGGCTTTTCCAGGCTAAAGCCCAGAGAGCAAGAAAAATAATGAGGCTAATTATTGTCCAAGGCATAGTGATCCTTTAGTGCACTTCTTCGGTATGATGCTGCGCGACAAAATTTGTTTCACCAAAAAAATTCAGTCGAGTTAGAAGTGTGTAGTCACCTTCTATTGCCATGAAACCAATAAAAAAAGAAAGCAAAAGAGGTGGGGCAAGTATGGCGTAGATTAACGCCAGACGCTCCCAAATCATATGCATGAAAATCGCAATGATTAGCCCCGCCTTAGCTAACATAAACACAATAATTAACGACCATCTTAGGTAACCTTCGAATCCAATATAATCAACAAGATACGAAAACGTACTAATCACAAATAGTAATACCCAAATCCACAGGTAAATGCTTAATGGGTGCTCTTGGTGTCCTTCAGATGCCATACTATTTCCTACCAAAGATAAAAGAATGCGAAGATGAAAACCCAAACGAGGTCAACAAAGTGCCAATAAAGACCAGTTATTTCAACAATTTCATAATTGCCTGATGCTTCGTAATCTCCCTTAAGAACTTTTAGTGCGACAACGGCTAGATAAATCACACCAATTGATACGTGTAATCCGTGGAATCCTGTGATCATGAAAAAGCTTGCACCAAACTGTGGCGCACCCATTGGATTACCCCAAGGGCGAATACCCTCATCCACAATTAGCTTTGTCCATTCGAATGCCTGCATGCCCACGAATATTGCACCGAAGGCAGCAGTTACGAACATTAATGCAGCAGTTTTAGCGCGGTCTTGTTTGTACCCATAATTCACAGCAAGGGCCATGGTGCCACTACTTGTAATAAGAACAAATGTCATTATGGCAATCAGTATTAATGGGATAGGCTCACCACCAAAACTAAGAGCGAAAACCTCACTTGGGTTAGGCCAAGGCACACGCGTGGACATCCGCACGTTCATGTAGGACGTTAAAAAGCAGCCAAAAATAAAAGTATCACTCAATAGGAAGAACCACATCATGGCTTTTCCCCATGGAACATAGAACGCCTGTTTATCAGATGACCAGTCGTGTGTAAGTCCTTGAAGCCCTTCTGGTAGGGTTGCAGTCTGAGATTCAGTCACGTTTGATCCCATACAAATTCAATCCTTTATGTTGATAGCAAAAGGCCAAATAAAATCAGCCAGATCAAAAGTAGATAGTGCCAGTAGACTGAGCATAGCTGTACGCTCAAGCGTAAATGAGCAACTTCTTCAATACTATACATCGCTACATTTCCCCAGACCTTAAGATTAGCGCGAGCCCAAAACCAGAGACCACCTAGTAAATGAAGGCCATGTATACCAGTAAGCAGGTAGAAAAAAGCGTCTGCGGGGTTGGTAGTAAAAGCATAGCCTGAACCAGTAAGCTGCCGCCACGCTATGAGTTGGCCAAAAAGAAATCCAATCGTTAATAGACCGCCCGTAGTCAGGCTCCATTTTAAGCCGTCCAGATTAGGCTTTTCTGAGACACTTCGAGCACGTTGAAGCGCGATACTCCCTAGAATCAATAGCGCGGTGTTAAACCAGAGCAGGTTTGGATCAGGTAGTGGACGCCAGTCTGGAAATTCAGCACGCATATTGTAGACCACAGCGAATAATCCAAATAAGCTTGTTATGACAGCCAGAAAAACCCAAAGCCCAACCCTAGGTGCAGGCAAGGACACAGCACCTTGTTCCTGTACCAGGCCTTTGCTGACCCAAGGCTTTGTTTGCAGCTGGCTGATTAATAAGCACCAAACCATTAGTGCTACACCGAGCGCAACGAAAAGTAGAGAGATATTCACTTAGTCTTCCACTTCCTGTTCATTTTGTGGTGCATCTCCAGAATTAGCTGGTACGGTTTGTGGAATAAAATCTTGAGTTGCTCCAGGCACACTATAATCGTAAGGCCAGCGATGAACCTCGGGCAATTGCTCACCCCAGTTTCCATGTTTCGGTGGTGTATCGGGGGTTTGCCATTCTAATGAAGCCGCTCGCCAAGGGTTTGGACCAGATTTTTTACCTTTCATAAGACTCCATATGACATTAATGAAGAAAAGGCATTGAGCAGCAGCAACAAGCAATGCTGCAATAGTGATTCCAGCATTCATCAGATTAGCTGATTCTGGAATGAAATCCGTATCTCCATAGGCAAAGTATCGTCTCGGAAGCCCTAGAATTCCTAGGTAATGCATGGGCAGGTAGATCGAATAAGCGCCTAGCAACGTTAGCCAGAAGTGCAACTTCCCAAGTCCTGTGTGAAACATACGCCCAGTAATTTTTGGGAACCAATGATAAATTGCTGCAAATAGAACTAAGACTGGCGATACTCCCATCACCATGTGGAAGTGTCCGATTACAAAATATGTATCTGATAAAGGTAAATCAACAGTTACATTTCCCAAGAATAAGCCTGTTAGTCCGCCATGGATAAAGGTAAATATGAAGCCGATAGCAAAGAGCATTGGTACCGTAAGGTGAATATCACCCCGCCATAGGGTTAGGATCCAGTTGTACACTTTTAGTGCCGTTGGTACAGCAATAATTAGTGTTGTTGTGGCAAAGAAAAATCCAAAATAGGGGTTCATTCCACTTACATACATATGATGTGCCCAGACGACAAAACTAAGCGCGCCAATAGCGACAATAGCCCAGACCATCATTCGGTATCCAAAAATGTTTTTACGTGCATGCACACTTAGCACATCAGATACCATGCCGAAAGCTGGTAAGGCTACGATATATACTTCAGGGTGACCAAAGAACCAGAATAGATGCTGAAAAAGAATTGGACTTCCACCGCCATATTCTGTGGCGTCGCCCATAGAGAGCATTTCCGGCATAAAAAAACTAGTTCCTATAACTCGGTCTAGCAACATCATTATGGCTGCTACAAGCAAAGCAGGAAATGCTAGTAGGCCTAGAATTGTAGCTACAAAGATTCCCCAGATTGCTAAAGGCATTCGCATTAATGTCATACCGCGGGCCCGTGCCTGAAGCACGGTTGTGACATAGTTTAATCCGCCCATCGTGAAGGCAATGATGAAGATCGCCAGTGATAGGATCATTAATACAATGCCGCCTCCAACACCAGGCGTTCCAGGACTAATGGACTGTGGTGGGTAAAGTGTCCAACCTGCACCCGTAGGCCCACCAGGGACAAAGAAGCTCGCCATAAGGACGATGACGCTCAACAGATAAAACCAGAAGCTGAGCATGTTTAGGTACGGAAATACCATATCTCTGGCACCGCACATTAACGGGATTAGATAGTTTCCAAAACCTCCGAGAAACAGTGCTGTCAGCAGATAAACAACCATGATCATCCCATGCATGGTCACATACTGGTAATACTCATTAGGTTGGACAAGTGAAAAACTATCTGGAAAACCTAGTTGTAATCGAAACAAAAGCGATAGAACGAGAGCAACTATGCCGGCGCTTATTGCCGTAATTCCATACTGTATTGCAATTACCTTATGGTCTTGACTCCAAATATATTTTGAAATAAATGTATCTGGATCATGTGAGTGAGTATCGTTATCTGCAAATGCAACATAAGCCATCAGTGATTCCTTTCAGACTTAAAGTCTATGCTTAGATGCTGAGTTTTAGTTTTTTTATTCATTATGAAATGACGGTTGAGTGATCTATAAGGTATTAAGGTAAGCGATAATATCGTTAACGTCTTTTTCGTGAGGTAGGGCATCAGCTAGCATCATCATCTGGTCACCATAAAGATCCATACGGTGTGCTCCACGAATTCCTTCCCTGAAATTTCTTAGTTGAGTTGCTATATACCAGTCATGTTGCCCAGCTAACGCAGGTGCATTCATAGTCCAGATGCCTTGTCCATTCTCCCCATGGCAGGACACGCAATTTGCATAAAGTTCGGCACCTCGTTCGATATCCCCTGATACATTAGCTGGAGGAGTTTCAGGCGCCAGAGTTTCTATATATGCTGCTACATTGCGTATCGCAGCTTCGTTTGGCAGTGCAGCTAAAATAGGACGCATCATTGCACCGGCAGTGTCTAATTCATGCGTGCCACGTACGCCGTCACGGTAGTAGCCCAACTGTCGTTCCACGTAACGTTTATTAAGGCCTGCAATTCGAGGAGCATTAAGGGCCTGCATGCCACCACCTTGTGGGCCATGACAAGCAGCACACAAACCGTAACTTGCCTGACCAAGTGTTGGGTCGCCCGGCCCTTGAGCCACGAGTTCCGAGTAGGTTGGTTGTTCCTCTAACCAAGCATCGAAATCATCTGGCTCATCAACAACTACCCTACCCCTCATGGCGAAATGAGCCATTCCGCAAAGTTCTTCACAAAGGATTTCGTATTCCCCGACAACAGTAGGCGTGAACCAGGTATAAGAAACATGACCAGGCACCAGGTCCATTTTTACGCGAAACTGCGGCACAGCAAAATCATGGAGAACATCTTTTGAACGAAGCCATGCTCGAGTTGGTTGGTCAACCGGAAGATGAACAATCGGGCTTTCTACAAGAACATCATCTTGGCCTGCAGGATCCTCTGGGTCCATTCCAAAAGCATTATCTTCGGTAATGTGACGTATATCTACATTTCCAAATTGCTGATCTTCGCCGGGGAAACGATACGTCCAATGCCACTGTTGCCCAACCGCTTCGAATTCCGCTGCATCATCTGGAACCGTGACAAAGTCGCCCCATACCGCAAGTCCAGGAGCTAGCATTGCTGCAACTCCCAATGTTGTGATTATAGTGAGCCAACTTTCTAGTTTGGTATCCTCAGGATTGTAGTCTGCTCTATGTCCTTTGCGGTGCCTGTAACGGATTATGCAGTAAGCCATGAAAAGATTAGTAACAACAAATACGATACCAGTGACAACGAATGTAATACTTACAGTAAAGTCAATTAGTTCCCAATTGGAGGCAAGTGGAGTGAAGTACCAAGGGCTTAAGAAGTGGAACAGAACGCTACCCACAACCAATAAGATTATCGCAATTGCTACAACCATGCTTATGAATCCTTGAGGCGACTATTTACGAATTTAGCATGCATTATTACTCAATAATAAGCTTGCCGTTCATTAGGACATTATGCCCAGGAAAAGAGCAGAAATATGTATAGTCCCCACCCAGTTCAAGAGCAGAAACATCAAATGTGACAGAAGTTTCTTGACCTCCGCCAATCATATCAGTTGCACCAATAATTCTAGGGTCGCTCTCTGGCAAATAACTGGGCGGGCCCATGGCTTGCGCATTCGCTGCTACAGGCATGTAATCGGCGGTAGATGTTAATACCCAGTTATGTCCCATAACATTGGCAGGTAACTGCCCTACATGCTCTAAGGTTACTGTGAACTGTTCACACGCTGAGCTCACAACAATCTCAGCAAGGCTATACTGAACCAAATCATTACCCTCGATGGTTTGAGAGCACTCTTGGCTTAAAGCGCTTCCATTGAATATTAGTAATGTTATAAAAACAAAGGTGGCAAAATAACCTCTCATTTAATTTTATACCTCATAGAGTTTAGCCTTAGTTGCTGAATTTATGCTATTAACACTTTTAAACAGACAATAAGATTGTCCTGTAGATTTGGCCGTTTAATTAACAGATTTTAGCTCATGATAGTGACAAGCTGAACTCCGGAAGGGCATCTTAACAGAACATTGCTAATGACCGTTTTTTGCTAAATGGTAACTCTTTAGTAGTTAATGCTCAGTTGGAGGCATTTAATGGTCCTATCAAAGTAAAGTTGTAAATTTTTACCACTTTTAGATAATTAATATATAAGTGGTAAAAATTAACTAATAAATAAATAAATTAAGATAAAAGTGGGATATTTTAACAACTTTATTTATAAGAAGTGTTTTGTTTTTTATGCTGATTTTTTGTCTGGTCCTTAAGGTGTCAAATAAAACTGTTTAAAATCAATTAAAAATAGAGAGAAATATTGGTGATTGGGTTATTACAACGTGTTAGCCAAGCTAGTGTGATGGTGGACAGTCGAATTGTTGCGCAAATTGATCTAGGACTACTAGTAATGGTCGGAATTGAGAGAGATGATGGGGTTGAGCAAACGAACCGTCTTTTGGATAGGCTTCTAACATACCGAGTGTTTCCAGATAATCAAGATCGTATGAACCTTAATATCCAGGAGGCTGGGGGTAGCATGATTCTTGTGCCACAATTTACTTTGGTAGCAGACACAAACAAGGGAACAAGGCCTGGATTCTCACGGGCTGCTTCACCAAAGTTAAGTAGTGAACTTTTCGACCATCTAGTCAGTTGTGGTGAAAAATCTGCAGTACCAGTGTTTTCTGGCTGTTTCGGGAAGACTATGCAAGTCAGTCTTTGTAACGAGGGTCCAGTGACTTTTTTGCTTCGAGTTATGCCTCATAGTGATTTAGTCTAAGCTGAAAGCCCGCTTTCGCGTATTATTGACCCCTAAGTTTTTACTGGAGAGCTGAAATGGGATTTGGTGGGATAAGCCTCTGGCAGCTGCTAATCGTTTTGCTTATTGTTTTGCTGATTTTTGGTACTAAGCGACTGAAGTCAGTGGGTGGTGATTTGGGTGCCGGGCTTAAGAGCTTCCGAAAGGCCATGGATAACGATGACGAGGGTACTGCAACAACGGATGACACGAAAGATGAGAGCCCGCAACTTGAGGCGGGGGATGCCGATGCTGAATTTGTTGAGCAGAAAGATACGAGCAAGAGCAGCGAGACCTAATGTTTGACGTTGGATTCTGGGAAGTAATTCTGATTTTTGGAGTCGGGTTAATGATACTCGGCCCGGAGCGTATGCCGCGAGTGGCAGCGCAGATTGGTAGGTGGGTGGGTCGGGCCCGTAGAACTGCTAGCGAGCTTAGACGTCAGCTTCAGAGAGAGTTGGAAATGGAAGAGTTTAAGAAGCGTGCACCAACTAATCCGCCAAAACCCATGGGGAGTCAACCTCAGTCCAGTGGCGTTACGCCCTCTGTTTCTAAAGGGTCTATGAGTAGTGCTCCTAGAGATGTAAACGAGACTTTAGAAGGTTCTTTAGAAACGGATGGTAAGAACAGTCAGAAAGTTGAGAAAAACGAAGATAATCCTGGGGAAAATAAAATAATGTCAACGCCTGACAGTACTAACGCAAACGCAATCGATGAAAGTGTCCAGGAAGATCAGATAAAGCATCCATGAGCATGGAGAGTGAGGAGCAGCTTGCTGAGGGTAGCTTGGTTTCACACCTGGTGGAACTTAGATCGCGTTTAATTCGTTCAGCGCTCTCTATACTTTTGATTTTTGTATGCTTGATTCCATTTGCTGAGCAAACTTTTACGATAGTAGCAACCCCATTGATGGAGCGCCTACCCGAAAACGCTACCATGATTGCTACGCAAGTTGCATCACCTTTTCTTACTCCATTTAAAACTTCGCTCTTTGTAGCGGTATTTCTATCAATGCCAGTAATTCTTTATCAGGTTTGGGGTTTTATAGCGCCTGGGCTTTATCGAAAAGAAAAAAGGTTTGCCTCTCCTCTACTTATTTCAAGCATTGTTCTTTTTTATTCGGGCGTTGCGTTCGCATATTTTGTTGTTTTCCCATTGATGTTCGGTTTTTTTGCAGCTGTTTCGCCTGAGGGCGTTACGATGATGACGGATATAAGCTCATATCTAGACTTTATTTTGACTATCTTTTTTGCGTTTGGTCTGGCGTTCGAAGTGCCGATTGCTACGGTAATGCTTGTTTGGAGTGGTCTTGTTTCATTAGAGGTGCTTGGAAAAGCTCGAGCGTATGTTTTTTTGGGTGCATTCGTTATGGGTATGCTGCTTACGCCCCCAGATGCTATTTCCCAGACGCTTCTGGCGGTTCCAGTTTACCTTCTTTATGAAGCCGGTCTTATCCTAGCAAGGGTGCTTGGAAAGCAGGCTGATGTTTCAGCTAGTGCTGATAAATCAGATTCAACAGACAGATAATTTTTTGATAACTATGAGCAACCACACATCTACTCACGTAGGACAAAAAGACCTATTCGGTCATCCCAGAGGCCTTGCAACTCTATTTATGACGGAGATGTGGGAACGTTTCAGCTACTACGGTATGCGTGCATTGCTAGTTCTTTTTATGATAGCAGCGATAGAGGATGGAGGGCTCGCATTATCTGATCAAAATGCAACGGCTATCTATGGCCTATATACAGCGGCAGTTTTTCTTGGGTCACTTCCAGGCGGATGGATTGCAGATCGATTGATGGGCGCACAGCGTGCCGTATGGGTCGGTGGCATCATCATTATGGCTGGGCATTTTATTTTGGCTATTCCCAGTGATGTGATTTTTTTTCTGGGACTAATAGTTATAGTTTTTGGAACGGGTCTTCTAAAGCCTAATATCACAGCGATAGTTGGAGACCTTTATGAACAAGATGATCCGCGTCGTGACAGTGGATTTACTATCTTTTATATGGGCATCAATCTTGGTGCTGCGCTAGGACCACTAGTCTGCGGTTGGTTGGCGCTTCAAAACTGGCATTATGGATTTGCAGCAGCGGGTTTTGGCATGTTGTTTGGATTGATTCAATTTCATTTGACACGCCACCATTTAGGGAGCGCTGGCAGAGAACCTGATCCAACGGTTAACCAGAGTAATCGATTTAGACGTTATGCATGGACAATCATCACTGCTTGTATCGTTTTGGTTGCATACCTCTTTATAGCAGGAGTTATGGGTTGGATTAAATATGACGCAATTCTTTTAGCCCAAGGAGCCACCTATGTAATTGTTACTGTAGCCGCGGCTTATTTTTTGTACATCTTCGGTTTCAGTGGGCTGACTGACAGTGAGCGCCGAAAAATGGCATTAATTTTTGTCTTAATCAGTGCTGCTACCGTTTTTTGGGTTGGTTCGGAGCAAGCGGGTTCTTCTCTAAACCTATTCGCTGAACGTTATACGATCAGAGAGTTTGGTAGTTTTGTTATACCAGCCAGCTGGTTTCAGTCTGCAAACCCAGTCTTTATCATTCTTTTAGGGCCTCTGTATTCAATGTTTTGGGTGGCTCTTGCAAGACGACATATGGACCCAAGCTCACCATTGAAGCTTGCAATAGGGTTAATAATTCTTGGCATCGGTTTTATAGTAATGATTGGGGCAGCATCGCTAGTTGCTGAGGGGCAACAGGTATTGCCATCCTGGCTAATATTTACTTACTTATTGATGACAATGGGAGAACTTGCATTAAGCCCAGTAGGTATGAGCGCAATTACAAAGCTTGCACCACGCCGACTAGTCGGACAGATGATGGGTGTTTGGTTCTTGTCTTTGTCTTTGGGGAGCATATTGGCAGGGCTTTTTGCAGGAGAATTTAGGTCTGATGCAGTGGATGAAATGCCTAGCTTATATTTGCAACTAGTTATGATGACCGTGGGAGCTGGATTAATCTTGATGCTTGCCTCAGGCTATCTAAAGCGTTTGGCTGGAGACAGTAACTAGTTCAAGAAACTTATCAGTCTACAAGATAAGACAAGAGAGAAGCGCTCCAATGTCAGAAGAAAAACTAATGCCCCAACTTACCCTGAAGGCGATTTTTCTAGGGATAGCTTTATCAATGAGTTTGGCAGGAGCTAATGCTTACTTAGGTCTTTTTGCTGGTCTAACTGTTTCCGCATCTATTCCTGCAGCAGTGATATCCATGGCTATTCTAAAATTGTTTAAAGAGTCTAATATTCTTGAAAATAATATAGTGCAAACTGCAGCATCAGCAGGAGAGTCAATTGCAGCGGGAGTTATTTTCACATTACCGGCTCTTATCATTCTTGGATATTGGGATGTTTTTGAGTATTGGTGGGTAAGTGTTATAGCTGGGCTTGGGGGTTTATTAGGCGTGCTTTTCACGGTTCCATTGCGCCGCTCGCTAATTGTGGAGGAACAGCTCAGATACCCAGAAGGTACAGCAACGGCAGAAGTTCTTAAGATTGGGGTAAGCGGCGCACAAGGCGCACAATACCTTGGTATAGCAGCTGTTTTAGGTGCCTTGGCTAAATTAGCCGAGACAGGGCTGCGGCTTTGGCCAGGAGCTACTCAGACGGCAAGCTACCTGGGCTCTAGTAGCGCTATCGCTTATGTTGGAATAAATTTATCACCCGCGCTTATTAGCGTTGGTTTTATAGTGGGTCTCAATATAGCTATTCTAGTTTTTA
This sequence comes from Gammaproteobacteria bacterium, assembly GCA_029243585.1. Classification (GTDB taxonomy): domain Bacteria; phylum Pseudomonadota; class Gammaproteobacteria; order Steroidobacterales; family Rariloculaceae; genus UBA6522. The sequence continues at coordinate 42,691 of JAQWRR010000018.1, read as the reverse complement.
TAGGCGGAGCGATTTCTTGGTACCTAGCGATTCCGATTTACTCTGCATTTTTTCTTGGTACTGATCCTGCCCTAATAACTAGTTTTTCTGAAGGAGCGAATCCATCGGATTTGGCTTATAGCATTTGGACATCAAAAATACGTTATCTCGGTGTAGGGGCTATGTTAGTTGGAGGCATCGGGGCTCTGATTTCTATGCGTGGGACGTTACTATCTGGAATTAAAAGTGGGCTGAACTCCAAACTTATAAGCGAGGCGCTCCACTATGATCATAGACAACACGATATGCCTATGAGTCTTGTTTTATGGACGATAGTAATATTTTTAGTTCCAATTTTTTTCTTATATCAATCTATTGTAGGTAGTTTTGGTATTGCAATTACTATGACATTCATCATGGTAATTACAGGTTTTTTATTTTCTTCAGTGGCAGCTTATATGGCCGGTCTTGTTGGTTCCTCAAACAATCCAATTTCTGGCATTACGATTGCAACAATACTTTTCACCTCGCTTCTGCTTTTTTGGCTAATGGGAAGTGATTCTGTTGCGGGTCCTGCCGCTGCCATTATGGTCGGGGCGGTAGTTTGCAGTGCAGCAGCGATTGCTGGGGATAATCTACAGGATTTAAAAGCAGGCTACCTGTTGGGTGCAACACCCTGGCGTCAGCAATGCATGCAGGCCGTTGGAGTTATTTCCGCTGTGTTAGTTATGGCGCCGATTTTAAATCTTTTATTGAGAGCGTATGGTATTGGAACGCCATCTCTAGAACAGCCGAATGCTTTACTTGCTCCCCAAGCTACGCTGATGGCATCTGTGACAGAAGGTGTCTTCGGTTCAGGATTGCCTTGGGGTATGGTTCTTATAGGCGCTGTAATAGGCATAGTAATAATTGCTATAGACCAAACGCTTAAGACGCGTGGCAGCAGTTGGCGTGCGCCAGTTCTAGCTGTGGCTGTAGGAATTTATTTGCCACTGCAATTATCTACGGCAATACTTGTGGGGGGCTTATTAGCCTATTTTGCTAATCGTAGTAATAGGGTCAACGGTACCGATGGCGCTTCCTTAAAGAACGGCACTTTATTCGCATCCGGCCTGATAACAGGTGAGGCGTTAATTGGCATCCTAATGGCAATTCCCATTGTTGTTACGGGTAACCCCAATGTAATTGCATTGTCAGTAGAGCTACCAGGAGTAGTCGGCCTGCTTGTGACGTTCGCGATTGCTTTTTATCTCTATAAAGTTTCTATTCGGAGTAAACCAATTATCTAAGATTGCTTTACGATCTCATGTATTGAGTTTCTGGAAACTCCATATATATCAGTCTGATATTAATTTAGATATAAATTAATTTCCTGAAGATTCAGAGGTGACAAGCTCTCGGATCAGCTCAATAAGGGTTTCGTAATTACCGGCTGACGTGGCATTTGTCGTGTATTTTCCATTAACAATAACCGTTGGTACGGCCGCTATACGGTAACGCCTTGAAAGTTCATCTGCTCTTTGAAGCTTCGTATGTACCGCAAAAGAGTTAAAGGTGTTAGTAAATTCTTCCGGACTTACATTGAATTGACCAAAGAAAGTTTGTAGTGCTGCTTCTGAGTCGAGGTAGTTACCATTCACATGGATTTCTCTGAAAAATGCCGCATGCATTTCTTCGCTCTTGCCTAAAGCTTCTGCAGCATAATACGCGCGTGCGTGTAACTGTATAAGAGGGTTCCAAACAGCTGGAATTCTCACGAAGCTAACATTATCCGGTAGGTCGGACTTCCAATTCTCCAGGAAAGGGTCAAAAGTGTAGCAGTGTGGACAGCCGTACCAAAAAACCTCTGCAACCTCTACCTGATCTGGGCTGGAGCTGGTTGGTTGGGTTGGAGAAAGTCGGTCATAGTGTGTGCCAAGTTGAAATCTATCCGAGGTGTTTGCAGCATCACCCTGAGCAAAAATGGGCTGTCCTATTAGTAGTACGGCCATTGTTAATGTGGCCGTAAATATTTGATGTACTAATTTTTTTGTTGTCATTTCGGGATTCCTCTAAGCACCGTATCTTCTTAGCGCAGACTTTAAACGTAGACCATCACAGCTCATAATTACTGTCCCCTTGCCTTTGGTCTGTCACCTTCAAGGCGGCCGTAAATTGTACACTAATAAAATAGAAGTCAGTATTAACAAGTTTTGTATAGTAGATAAGCACACATGAATAACCCGTTTACCTCTACTTTCATAAAGAGTGCTCATGAGCCTAATCAGTTCCCAGCAGATTTTGGGCTGGAGATTGCTGTCGCTGGGCGTTCCAACTCGGGCAAATCAACAGCAATAAATGCAATTTTGCAAAGACGTAAACTTGCAAGAATAAGTAAGACCCCTGGCCGCACTCAGCTTATTAATTTTTTTGATTTAGGCATGGAACGTCGAGTAGTTGATTTGCCAGGCTATGGCTATGCAAAGGTGCCCGAGTCAGTACAAAAACATTGGCGCAAATTACTTGAATCTTATTTTTTGGAACGGACATCATTAGCCGGATTGATTGTGACGATAGATATACGTCGAGGACTAAATAATTTAGATCAAACAATGCTTGATTGGGGCGAAAGTTCTAGGGTTCCTGTTGCTATTTTATTGACCAAAGCCGATAAGCTAAGTAATAGCTCCAGCCTTGAACAGTTAATGAATACCAAAAAATCTGTACCCTCTAAGGTTCCGTTGATTCTTTTTTCTGGAACAAAGAAGAGAGGTGTTAGCGAAGCGCAGGCGCTTATGCAGAAGTGGTTAATAATTAACGAGGAATAACTAGCATATTAAGCGCTAAAGACCCCGCATCAGGTTTATTTGCTGCGCAAAATCTATCTACCACTGTATAGTGTCTGTTGAGTTCATCCCACTCTAAGTGGTTGTTTCAGCATACTAGAGGAAATTACTGGAACTAGCTCTATAATGCGCGCCCCTCCGCAGTTTCTTTATCACTATGTCCAATATGAAGCACCTTCGAAATATAGCCATCATCGCGCATGTTGATCACGGTAAAACCACCCTAGTAGATCGTCTTTTACAGCAATCTGGAACTTTAGGTGAGCGAGCTGCTATACCCGACCGTATTATGGATTCCGGTGATCTTGAGCGTGAGCGCGGAATCACTATTCTTTCAAAGAATACCGCTATTACTTGGAATGATTGGCGTATAAATATTGTTGATACTCCAGGCCATGCAGATTTTGGTGGTGAGGTTGAGAGAGTTTTATCCATGGTTGATGGAGTTCTCTTGCTGGTTGATGCTGTTGAGGGGCCAATGCCGCAAACACGTTTTGTTACACAGAAGGCATTTGAACGTGGTTTTATACCGCTTGTTGTAATTAATAAAATTGATCGTGATGGGGCCCGAGCTGATTGGGTTCTTGACCAAACTTTCGACCTATTTGACCGCTTGGGCGCTAGTGATAAACAGCTTGATTTTCCTGTGATTTATGCTTCAGCTTTGAATGGATATGCAACGCATGACCTAGCAATACAAGCCACTGATATGTCACCTTTATTGAGTGCTATAACTTCTCACGTTCCCCCACCGAAAGTAGCATCTGATGGACCTCTTCAAGTGCAAGTATCTAGCCTTGACTACAATTCTTATGTAGGGGCACTTGGGATTGGACGAATTACGCGTGGTCGGATGGAAGCAAACTCACAAGTATGTGTTGTCCGTGCAGATGGAAGTAAGAGCAACGGAAAAATTATGGAGATTTATGGTTTTCATGGACTTCAGCGAGAATCAATTCAATCAGCACAGGCTGGGGATATAATCGTTTTTAGTGGCATATCAGATCTTCTTCTTTCCGATACTATTTGTGATCTAAATAACCCGGAACCGTTACCTCCTTTAAATGTTGATGAACCTACCATCAGCATGACATTTCAAGTTAACAAATCACCCTTTTCTGGAACAGAAGGTAAGTTTGTAACAAGTCGTCAAATAAGCGCTCGACTTGACCAGGAATTGAAACGTAACGTTGCGTTGCGAGTTGAACCGACGGACGATCCAGAAAAGTTTATTGTTTCAGGTCGTGGTGAACTACATCTTGGCGTCTTGATAGAAACGATGCGAAGAGAAGGTTATGAGCTTGCAGTTTCACGTCCAGCTGTGATCTATAAAAACATAGATGGAAAACGTATGGAGCCTTGGGAACGGCTTACTGTTGATTTTGATGAAGATTACCAAGGCGCTGTTATGTCTCGGATTGCTGAGCGCAAAGGAAAGCTTGAGACTATGACCCCTGATAGTAGGGGCCGGGTTAGATTGGAATATAGTATTCCTGCTCGCGGGCTTATTGGTTTTCGTACCGAATACCTCACTGCAACTGCTGGCACAGGATTAATCTATCATGCATTTGAGCAATATGAGCCATGCATAGATGATGATATTGGCCGGCGCTCAAATGGAGTCCTTGTCTCTATGGCTGCTGGTAAGGCTCTTGCTTATTCGCTTTTCACTTTGCAAGAAAGGGGATCTTTATTTATTGGGCATGGCGCTGATGTTTATGAAGGCATGATTATAGGAATACATAGTCGTCAGAGTGATCTAACAGTTAATCCAACAAAAGCAAAACAATTGACTAATATTCGTGCCGCTGGAACAGATGAAAACTTATTGCTTACTCCACCTATTACACTTTCATTAGAGCAAGCACTCGAATTTATTGATGATGATGAATTGGTAGAGATAACACCAAAGAGTATTCGTTTACGTAAGATGTATTTGAAGGAAACGGATAGAAAACGTAATGCTCGTCTTCTATCTGCAGCTAGGGCAACAGGATAAGTTTTATTTTGCCTCCTTTAATGGGCTTCATCCCAGTTATCACCAATTCCACATTCAACTTTTAGTCTCACATCTAGCGCTGCCGCGCTTTCCATAATATTAATTATTTCTTGCGCATATTTTTCTGCATCTGCTTCTGGAACCTCAAGTATTAGTTCATCATGAACTTGCATGATAAGACGGGCATCAAGGCCCTTTTTTTGGAGCCATTTATCAACTTGTAGCATGGCAAGTTTAATAATATCTGCTGCAGTACCCTGCATAGGCGCATTGATGGCGCTACGTTCAGCATATTGCCGTCTTTGATGATTTTTTGAGTTTATTTCTGGTAGATATAGGCGTCGTCCAAAGACGGTTGAAACATATCCATTTTGACGTGCATTCTCGCGAGTTTGATCCATATATTCCTTTACCCCAGGGTATCGCTTGAAATAGCTGTCTATATATTCTTGAGCCGCAGAGCGTTCAATTCTAAGCTGTCTGGCTAGACCAAATGCTGACATCCCATAGATTAGTCCAAAGTTGATTGCTTTTGCAGATCGGCGTTCAGTATTTGTGACATTGTTCTTATCTACTCCAAATACTTCTGCGGCAGTTGCTTGATGGATGTCTTGATCATTAGCAAACGCTCCAAGTAGACCCTCATCTTGAGATAGGTGAGCCATTATTCTTAATTCTATCTGGGAGTAATCTGCTGCAAGCAGCTTGTATCCAACAGGCGCTATGAAAGCTTGTCGGATTTTTCGACCCTCCGTTGTGCGGATAGGTATATTCTGTAGATTAGGATTTGAGGAGGATAACCTTCCTGTGGCTGCTACTGCTTGATGGTAGGAGGTGTGAATACGACCTGTCTTCGAGTTTACTTCAAGTGGAAGTTTATCTGTATAGGTAGATTTAAGTTTAGATAAACCTCTGTACTTTAAAATAAGGTTTGGCAGTGTGTATTCACCGGAGAGTTCCTGAAGGATACTTTCTGCTGTTGACGGTTGTCCTTTTGGAGTTTTGCCAAGCACCGGCAGTTTTAGGCGTTCATAGAGAATTTCCTGTAATTGTTTTGGAGAATCTAAGTTGAAAGGCCCTTCAGCTTCAGTATGTGCAGCAGCTACTGTTTCAGAGATCGTCTCAGCTAATCGCTGGCTCTGGTGGCGTAGTATTTTTACATCTATTAAAACCCCCGTGTACTCCATTTTCTGTAGAACATTAACTAATGGCTGCTCAATCTCTGTATAGAGTTTTTTGAGCTCAGGGATTGCGTTGAGCTTTGGCCATAGGTTCTCGTGAATTTGAAAGGTAATGTCCGCATCCTCTGCGGCATAATGCGCTGCAGTCTCAATATCGACTTGGTCAAAGCAAATTTGTTTAGCGCCTTTTCCTGCTACTTCTTCATATTTTGTGGTTTTTTTCTTTAGATATTTTGACGCTACTGATCCCATATCGTGGCGTGTTGCTGTGGAATTAAGTACGAATGATTCTAGCATCGAGTCGTAAGTGATCCCTTTCAGGAAAATTCCATAATTAAAGAATATATGCGCGTCGTATTTGAGATGGTGCCCAACTTTTTTTGCTGGACTTTCTAACCATGGTTTCAGGATTTTTAGTACCTTGTCTCTATCTAGCTGTTCAGGAGCTCCTGCATAACGATGAGCTAATGGAATATAAGCACCTTTACCAGCCTCTATAGCTAATGAGAGCCCCACTATTTCAGCTTGCATGTAATTAAGACTGGTTGTCTCTGTATCGATAGCTGTTAAATCAGCATTTTTTATTTTTGAAAGCCACTCATCAAGTTGCGTATCTGTATAGATTGTTTCATACGTAATTATTTTTGAATGATCTTCTATGTCAACAGGTTCGGCTCCTAACTTTCTTAAAAGTGCCCTCAGTTCTAAGCGTTCAAATAGTGAATAGAGTTTTTCTTTGTTCGGTTTATGGAGTGTTAGGTCTTTAATTTCGACAGATAACTCCACATCACGAACAATTGTTACTAACTTTTTGTATAACGGCAAAGCGCTAATGGTTTCACGTAGTCTTTCACCAACTTTTCCACCTACTTCATCTGCATGAGATACCAGAGTTGCAAGATCGTCATATTCTTTCAACCATTTAGCAGCAGTTTTTGGACCAACACCTGGAACGCCAGGAATGTTATCCGAGGTATCTCCCACTAGCGTTAGATAGTCCACAATTTGGTCTGGTCTAACACCAAATTTTTCATATACTCCATCAGCATCCATTTTTGTGTCGCTCATAGTGTTGATAAGCATGATGTTCTTATCAACCAATTGAGCCATATCTTTGTCCGATGTTGAAACGATAGTAGAAATTTCTAATTTACTTGCTTGGCTAGCAAGAGTTCCGATTACATCGTCTGCTTCTACACCTCCAATTCTTAATACTGGTAAGCCCATGGCTTCAATAGCTTCCAAAAGAGGTTCAATCTGTGGTCGCAGATCTTCCGGCATGGGAGGGCGATTAGCTTTATATTCATCATATAAATCGTTTCTAAAAGTTTTCCCAGGTGCATCAAAGATTATGGCAATACGTTGCGGGTTAAAATCATCTAGCAACTTATAGAGCATGTTCAGAACCCCGAGAATCGCACCTGTTGGCTCACCTTTGCTAGAGATAAATTCAGGGAGTGCGTGATAAGCACGAAAAAGGTAAGAGGATCCATCGACTAAAACGAATGGCTTATCGGTAGACTTTTTTGATGATTTTGGAGAGTCTTTCACTGAACCGTCTTTAGCCCCATGTCTTTAAGGATTGCTATTAGAAGCATTTTCCGTAAGTTCTTCCTGTTCTTCCTGTTCTTCCTGTTCTTCCTGTTCTTCCTGTTCTTCCTGTTCTATATATATAGAATTAAGAGTCAGAGGCCCTTTTTGTCCGCATCCATTAAGCATTAGACAAAACAAACAAATAACCAAGTAAATTTTATTATTGAATTGCATTAGAGTTATTTTTTATGCAAGCAGTGCAAAGCTATTAGTCAATTTTATCAAGTAAGCTAGCAATTTTTTGGTAAGCCTCTCGGAAGGGAATACCCTCTTCTATAGCCAATCGATTTGCCTGTTCTGCTGCATTAAGTTCAGAATCCAGATGTATATTCTCTGGTTTGAAGGTGATTCCTTCGAGTGTGTATTCCATGATTCCTAATGCGTCATTTGCAAGGTCAATGACTCGGAATAAGGGAGCTTTAACTCGCTGTAAGTCACGTTGATATCCAGAATTGAGTTTTGTTGTAATGCTTAGAATCTCAGTCAAGGCACCTGTTGCAACAGCCTGCGTACTACGGACTAGTTCAAGCACATCTGGATTACGTTTTTGCGGCATTATCGAAGAGCCAGTAGTCATTTCATGTGGGAGGCTTACGAATGCAAACTCGCTTGTATAAAACAGTAATAGGTCTGACGCGAGACGACTAAGGTCTCCAAGCAACAGCGCTATTTCAAATGTAAGAGTAGCCTCAGCTTTGCCCCTGCTAAGTTGGACCGCAGTTACAGGTTCATGAGCAGATGAAAAACCCAATTGTTTCGTCGTTGATTCGCGATTGATATTGATTCCTGGTGTGCCATATCCTGCCGCTGAGCCCAGTGGGTTAAAGTCGGCTCGTGATTTTGCAACGTTTAGGCCTCGGGCATCATCACGAATCTCTGCTGAGAAGCCTTTAGCCCAGAGGCCGACAGAACTGGGCATGGCTGGTTGCATATGTGTATAACCAGGTAGAGGAATATCTCCCTGACGTTTGGCCAGAGCCTCTAAAGCATCTGATACGGCTTCTGCTCCTAACTGAAGAGTGTTAGTTGCATCTTTCAGATATAGTCGCAGTGCTACGAGCACCTGATCATTCCTGGAACGTCCCAAGTGCATTCTTCCGCCAGCTGGGCCAATGAGCTCTATGAGACGTGCTTCTAATGCCCCATGAACATCTTCCTCTTCTAAGCTTATGGACCATTGGCCCTGAGAATGCTGTTTATGTAGTTTTTTTAAACCACCACAGATTGCTTTAGAGTCTAAAGACGTTAGTAATCCTTGCTCCTCGAGCATTTGAGTGTGGGCGATGGAAGCAAGTACGTCATATTTAAGTAATCGCTCATCGAGCTTATGATCTTCCCCGACAGTGAATTTAAGTATTCGTTCATCCAGCGGCTTACCCTTATCCCATAATCGTGCCATCGAGCTCTACCCCTGTTGTTCAGCAGGCGTGAGATTCTGGATGTCATTAACAACGAGAGTTCCCATGCCTTCATTTGTGAAAACTTCAAGCAGAAGGCTGTCTGGAAGATCATATGAAATCACATGGACACGTGGAACTCCTCCGGCAAGAGCACTTTCAATTGCAGCAGCCTTGGGTAGCATTCCATCGGAGAGGCACCCTTCGCTACGTAATTTTTCTAGGCCCGCTATGTCCAGATATGAGATCACGGAGCGGAGATCATTTATTGATTCCAAAATCCCAGGAGCTCCAGTAGCCAGTATCAGTTTTTCTGCTTCGAGAGCCACAGCCACAGCTGCAGCTACAGTATCTGCATTGATATTCAACAATGTACCTGATTCGTCAGCCGATAGAGGGCTAATTATTGGAATGAGATCGTTATCTAACTGCTTTAGTAGAATGCTAGGGTCGACTTCATCGATATCGCCAACGAACCCATAGTCTACGGTTCCACCTGTATCACTAAGAACTGGTGGTCGTTTGTGGGCCTTGATGAGGCCAGCATCTACACCACTGATACCAACAGCAGGTATATCAAGATCACGGCATGCGGCTAGAAGTCGTGTATTGATTTGTCCATTTAGAACCATCATTGCAACTTCGAGAGCATTTTTGTCAGTCACCCGGCGGCCATCAATAAACTCGGCCGATACGCCTAGTGCTTTGGATAGCTCAGTGGATTGAGGCCCTCCGCCATGTACTACGATGACGCGTATTCCCACATCATGGAGAATTCCCACCTGTTCCATTATGGCGCGCGTTCCCTCTATCGTTGCGAAGGCATCACCACCTGCTTTGAGGACAAAAACCTTACGCTTAAACATTCGTATATACGGTGTAGCACGTTTCAGAGAATTCACAGCAATAGCCCTTTCGTTTTGACTTAATCGTGGCATATTTAGTTAACCTTTTAGCATCCGGTGAAGTACAGCCATCTGTGCCTTCATGCGATTATTTGCCTCTTGAATCACTACACTGCGAGGTCCATCTAGTATCCGATCAGCTACGACTACGCCTCGGCGAACAGGAAGGCAATGCATAAAGCGGCAATCTTCTCGAGAGTTGTCAAACCAAGGTTCATCAACACACCAATCTAAAAGATTTTCTCGCAGTGCCTGATCCCCTAATCGATCGCCATAATGAGAGGTTGATGACCATGACTTCGCATAGATCACGTTTGCGCCTTCCATGGCCTCGTGACGATTATCAGTTTCTGAAACGTTACCGCCATTTTCAGTAGCAAGCCTTTTGGCATCCTGCATAATTTTCGATGGTAGTTCAAAGCCAGGAGGACGAAGCACAACAACATCCATGCCGCGTTGAGCAGCCATTCGGACTGTTGAAGATGGCACAGCTAACGGTAAAGCCTTTGGGTGATATGCCCAAGAAAGAACGAAGCGTCCGCCATTGCTAGGTATTTTCAAATCATCCATGGTTTTCCAGTCAGCTAGGCTTTGACACGGGTGTTGAATAGCAGATTCCATGTTGATTAGTGGAACATTTGCTAGTGAAGCGAGACTCTCAAACTCCCGATCGGCTAGATCCTGCTCAAGGTTTTTGCGTTCGGCAAATGCTCTGATTCCAATGGCATCACCATAGGAGGCTATAACCGGTACTGCTTCGCGAATATGTTCTGCTGCCTCACCGTCCATGACAATACCTGGCCGTGTTTCCAGACCATGGATAGACATATCAGGTGAAATGACAAATGAGCTACCCCCAAGTTTAGACATGGCCGCCTGAAATGACGCCAGTGTTCGCAAGGAAGGGCTCAAAAAAAGCAAGGAGAGAACCTTTCCTTCTAAGGCACGAGGCTCTGGTTTTTGCTCAAGTCGGCTAGCTAGTTTGAGTAGAGATTTGATTTCCTGCGTGGAAAAGTCAGTTAGATCATTGAAGCGTTTCACTTTTAAACTCCTCTAGAGCTTGCAAGAGCAGGTTTACGTGCTGCTCTTCGAGAATAAATGGAGGCAACAAGCGCAATACATGTGGGTCTGAACTTGTTCCTGTAAGGATTCCGCAGCGAAGTAAGGCATCCCTAACATGGGCTGCTCGTGGTTTGGTTTTTAGACCAATTAAGAAGCCAGCACCCTGTACTTCTTGGATTGGTCCGAAAACACATTTGTTACGGATTAAATCCCCTATTTTTTTAATATTAGCTAAAAGATTTTCCTCCTCAATTATTTCAAGCACAGTTTTAATTGCTGCGCAGGCAAGTGGCGCTCCGCCAAATGTTGAGCCCAAGGCCCCAGGCCCAAGGTCTTTAGCTAAGCTATCAGTCATAAGTATTGCTGCACAAGGGACACCGCCACCTAATGCTTTAGCGGTGGTTAGTAAATCAGGTGTTACCCCAAAAAGATCTGCCCCAAATGGTGTACCTAAACGGCCCACACCAGTCTGAACTTCGTCTAGAATTAGCATAGCGCTATGTTGATCGCATGATTCACGTGCTGCGACTAAAAATTCTTTGGAGAAATCAAAGGCGCCTGCAACTCCTTGTACCGGTTCGATGATTATTCCCGCAGTATTATTGTCAACTGCCTCACGCAGTGCTGCTACATCATTCCGCGGTACGAATGTGACATCGAAAGGGGTATGTGGAAAACCATACCAGCTTGTTTTAGCACCCCATGTAACTGCTGCTGCCGCACCTGTGCGTCCGTGAAACGCATGTTCCACTGCTATGATTTTGGAACGTCCAGTAGACTGGAGTGCGATCCTTAAAGCGTTCTCATTCGCTTCTGAGCCGCTATTGACGAAAAAAACCCGTGATAGGTCATCAGGTGCAAAATCAGCGAGCTTTTCTGCAGCCTCGTCGCGGATATTCATTGCAACAAGGTTACTTTGAAATAAAAGTTTTTCTGCTTGTTTTTTGATTGCTGATGTAAGGCGTGGGTGACCGTAACCCAAGGATGCAACAGCATGACCTCCGTAGAGGTCCAATACTTCACGCCCTTGGGCATCTCGGAGAAAAACGCCCTGACCGGTTATCGGTTGGAAGGGCACTAGAGGGTAAACCTCGGTCAGATTGGCTGTTTGTGGAGTTATCATCACACCCATCCTGCCGGAGCAATAATAAGACCCTCAGAGTCTGGCCAGCCAGCTAGTCGGTTTACCCACTGAATTGCACCACCGGCTGCCCCTTTAACAAGATTATCAATTACGCAGCAGACAGCTACCGCACCTTTATCGACATTGATGCTTAGGGCGGCATTATTAGTGCCTACAATATCTTTGAGTTTGGGGGGCATAGACACAATGTTTACGAAGTCAGAGTTTTGATAAAATTCTGCTAGTTGTGTAGCAATCAATTCTTGGTCAGATTTTCCAGCACATGGCGCAAAGACCGTCGCGTGTATTCCGCGCGAAAAGGGACCAGACTGGGGAACGAAGTGCAATTTAATATCACTCCCGGTGCAAGCATGCACAATGTCACAGACCTCAGGGTCATGTCGGTGTTGTAGAGGCTGGTAGGCAAATAAATTACTTTGGCGCATTGGGTGGTGTGTTGTATCCCTTGGAACACGTCCCGCTCCTGTACTGCCTGTTATTGCGCTGACAAAAAACTCTGGTTCAACGAGCCCCAACTTAATCAGTGGAACAATGGCTAAAAGCATTGATGTGGCAAAACAGCCAGGCTGAACAGCATGGGGCGTATTAAGAACCTCCAAGTGTTCTGGTACTGCGCAGCTGAAAGAATCGAGTCGGTGGGGAGCTGTATGCGCTTGTCCATAAATCTCCATAAAACGTTCTGAAGATGGGTGCCGGAAGTCTGCAGACGCGTCAATTACAGTCATGCGTACTTTGGTTTTTTCCGCGTTTTGCAGAAATTGATCTATCAAGCCAGCTGATGCTCCATGGGGAGCGGCTGAAATAGTTATCCAATGAGGAAATTCTTCTAGCCTTTCGGTGCACTGTTTTATTGAGGTAAATTTTTTTGTTGGATAAATGGCAGCTAGGTGTCCGAAGGCGTCTGCAATAGGCTCATCCTGTCGGCTACTGGAGATTACATGTGCCAATTCAAGTCGGGGGTGCAAAGCAATCAGTCGCAGAAGTTCGCCCGCAACATATCCTGAGCCGCCCAATAAAATTACGGGTAGTGTTTCATTCATGGAGAAACCTCAACTTGTTTTGGGGCAAGTCCTATCTGATCTTGTATCAAGTCACCCAAGTCAGCACCATGTGTAAGTGCATTCGCCGCACGAACCTTGATACGTTGTTCGATAATTTCAATTCCAACCAAGTTATCAGTGGCTGGGCCAGTTACTGCAATCGGCTCGATATTAAATTCTTCTCGAAGAAGTTTGACTCCACCCCAAGCGCCCACTGGGTCGTTAGCACACAGCACTACACCACTTAGAGCCTTATTTATTTCTGGATCTAGCAGGATCGCCTCAACTCCATAGGCACCAAGCATTCCATCCCCAAGCTCAAATACAATCACATCCGGTTTTTCAGAAGCAAGCCCAACCATAAGTTTGCGAGTCAACTCCGGGGCATTATCGGATGTTGTACAAACAACACCATGATCAGTAAAAATTCTTGTGTTACGAGCACCTGCATCCTCCATGGCAAGAATGTCACGTTGCAGAGCAACTCCCGTTGATTTAAATGCATCCACGGTTAGTCCTCGTTGCGAAAAGCGGCTTATCACAGCACATGCTGCAGCCGTTTTTCCAGAATCCATGCAGGTTCCGGCAAAAGCTACTATAGGGGTATCGGCTAGACTAAGTGGTGATAGATCTTTAATAGGCACATTATTTACTCGTGCTGGTACGCCGATTCGTTCGCCAAGATAAGGAAAGTCAAGTACAACACCTAGCACTCGGCAGTCGAAAGGTTTCCCTTGATTCGGGTTTACAGAATCGCAAACTCCTAATACACCACCTAGGTTTAGTAATTGAACAATATCGCCTGGAGAGAGCTTTTCTGGTAGATGTCCGGAGTATCCAAAAAGGGCCTTACGGTGTCCAAGAGCCCCAACAATTATGTCTCCTCGTTTCACTTGAGCCATACGTCCGCTTGTTAGCTCTAAGGTGTTATAGCGTGACTTATTATTTAGGACCTCAACTGCTACTAGCACACCTTCTTCACAGGGAATTTCAGCGCTAGTTCGGATTTCTCGACCAATTTCTGTGCCAATTGCTACCGATGCAATCTTATCTACGATAAAGGGACGCATGATTAATCTCCCCCGTTTGCTTTAGACCGAGTATGTAGCATCCCGGGTATTGCTAATATTCGAGAGAATCCTACAGCATCCTCGGCTGTCCACTCACCCGCAGATTCACCATATTGACCCTTACTCGCGGACATGAGTGAATGAGGAGACTCCACTCCACTTACAAAGACATGTCCTGGTCCTAGGAGACAGTAAGCAATGCCATTTACATGGTTTTGTGAAGATTCAAGTAACGCCTCTATATCCCGACAGACTGGATCAAGCTGCTTGCCCTCATGAACAAAATCACCGTAAGACTGACTTACTTGATCTTTAATGCGTTGTTGAAGTCCTGAGAGAGTCAGCTTTTCTAGCTCTCGATGACAGGTTAGAAGAATTTCTGCTGCAGGCGCCTCGAAAGCAACCCGTCCCTTAGTTCCTAGTATGGTATCTCCAAGATGAATTCCACGCCCAATTCCAAACTTTGAGCCAATACTTTCCAGTTTCTCTATGAGGGGTACTGGTGGAAATGCCTGTCCGTTTAGACTAACTGGGACTCCTTGTGAGAATTCAATTGATAATTCCTCTCGTGCTGGAGGCTTATCTAGTGCACCAGCACTCAAGATCCATTCAGATTCTGGGATGCTTTGCTCAGAAGTTAGAGTTTCAGTACCGCCTATAGTCACACCCCATAGCCCACGATTAATTGAATATGAGGATCCAGCAGAAGGCAAAGGTAGCCCACGGCTGCCGAGGTACTCTACTTGATCTGCCCTCGCCCAAGAATGATCTCGGACAGGGGCTATCACTTCGAGTTGAGGCGCTAACGCTTTTAATACTATCTCGAATCGAACCTGGTCGTTCCCTGCTGCCGTACAACCATGAGCTACGGTACATGAGTTAATTTTGCTGGCAAGATTAGCTAAACATTTCGCTTGGATTCCCCTTTCAGAGCCGACACAGAGCGGGTAAAGCTGACCGCGTCGGACATTCCCAATAATGAGGAATTTTAAAACTTCGTTAAAGAACTCTTCTCGGGCATCTATTAGAAAATGTTCTTTTGCTCCTAATGCATGAGCACGTTCCGATAGGGCGTCTGCATCGGCAGCTGTTAATCCGCCTGTATTGATTGTTGCAGTGACTACTGGACGTTCATATGTATCCATAAGCCATGGGACACAAAAGGATGTATCTAGTCCGCCAGAAAACGCTAGTACTATTGGTGAGTTGTTATTTTTCATAATTTAGAACCCATATTTTTCATTGCAATTCAGCACTACTTATAGAGCCTCGTAATCGAGCTACAAGACGTTTTTGTGCTGCCATACCTGTCGTCGCAACAAAGATTGTGTCATCTCCAGAAACCGTACCTACAATTTCTGGCCAACTAACTCTATCCAAAACAAGTGCAACTCGGTTGGCCGCGCCAATAGCTGTGTTTATTACAATTAGATTTGGCCCAGCTGATCTAAGGGCTCTCACGAACTCCGAAACCATTCCTAAGGACTGTTCATTATCCTGGTCTGAACGTTCGGGTAAGCTATACCCGCCTTTTAGCTTAGCTGCTCCTAGATCGCGAAGATCACGACTTACGCTAGATTGAGTCGCGTCATAGCCCTGAACGCGAAGTAATTTAACCAATTCAGCCTGATTATGAATATGGTGATTCGCTAATAGTTCCATAATCAATTGGCGTCGACCTTGTTGTTGGATAGTTATAGGCATTGTTTCTTGTATGAATAAAATTGCGCATATATTATTAATTATGCGCAAATAATGCAAATAAAATACGCTTTTTTGTTATATAGACGGATAATCATTCATACTTTATTAATGAAAACGAGTACTACTAAGCTTGAAACCCTAGAAATAGAAACCGGCATAGATCCATCTTGGAGCATAATTTGGCTACATGGTTTGGGGGCAGATGGACATGATTTTGAATCAATAATTCCACAACTTAATTTATCTGAATCTGCTCGTTTTATTTTTCCACATGCCCCTATTCGACCCGTTACTATCAATGGCAATTACCCAATGAGGGCTTGGTATGACATTTTTTCTCTTGAGCGTGGAGGATTGGAAGATGAGCATGGTATTCGCAAAAGCTCTTCCGAAATTTTACAACTGATCGGAATAGAAGCTGAGCGAGGTATACCTTCAACTCGGTTATTTCTTGTCGGATTTTCTCAAGGGGCCGCTATGGCGCTATACACTGGCTTAACAAAAATGAATCCACTTGCGGGAATCATTGCGCTATCGGGTTATTTGCCACTAGCAAAGAAATTTTCATCAAAGAAAACAGATGCTAATAAGCTAACGCCTATTTTTATGGCTCATGGAAGTATGGACCCTACAGTGCCTGAGTCCTACGGCAAACGCTCAAAAGAAATTTTGAAATCCGAAGGCTACCAAGTGGATTGGCGTACTTACTCTATGGAACATTCTATATGCCAAGAGGAGGTGGCCGACATAAAAGAATGGTTAGAAAAACAATTTAAAAACCAAGATTAAATCTGTATTTATTTTCTTCTAAGCGTCTGCCATCCGGATTATAAAGACGCTCAATAAAATTAACCTCGCCTGTACCTGAGATAACTATAACCGTTGAAGAGCGTGTTCCAAACAACTTATTATTAATAAAGGTACGTGACTGACGATCATCATAGTCGAGTGAATTTTCTTCAAGGCTCTGAGAGTCTTGGTTTTCAAGCATCTCAAACAAATCATTTTCTGGAGTGGCACTAGTTAATGCAGATCTAATAATCGATTCAGCATAATGTATCTTTGGCCAACGCGTTCCCATTGGAGCATTACTAATTGCATATGTGCCTGGAGATAGTAATTTTTCAGGTACTTTATTGCTTGAATAAAGCATATTAACGCCATTAAAAACCAGTAAGTTATAAGGCGCATACCCACCACCACCATCAAGTGTGGATATAAACTGATCAATAGGGCTCTGGCCGATGAGATAGTCTCTAACCAAGTGTCCGCGTGATTTTTCGAATATGACATCTTGATTCGACGGTATATTTGTTACTGCAGCTAGCCGACCTGTTTGGTCTACCGCTAGCCATGTGCCTCCAGCGAGGAGATCTCGCCCTCCGAGTATATGCTCATGATCTTCCCACCACTTGGCCCTTAAAGTAGGCCTTGCGTGTAATTCATCTCGGTTAGTTGCAAATATTAATGGGTAATCTTTGGAAACACCAAAGGCAAATGCTACTAGACACATGTAATTAGGTTCCGCTTTTATTAAGAAAATTTGTCATTTCTAAGCCCAAAACATCAATGAAAGGTTTTAGTTCAATAATTTGAAAACTTTACAGTACGCCATAGTGATAACAGCGTATCATTCTGCAGACACCAATTACCTTCATACCTAATTTTTTTGCCTATAGATAATGAAGTAGTATATTGATTTTTTTGTAACCAAGGTACAGAGCACTGGACGCACTAAGTCTTAAAAAACTTCGCAAAGTTTATAAGAATGGCACAGAGGCTCTTTCTGGCATTGATCTTACGGTGCAGGAAGGAGATTTTTTTGCATTGCTTGGTCCTAATGGTGCAGGTAAGACAACAGTGATAGGTATTGTTACGTCTTTAGTCAATAAAACCAGCGGAACCGTGTCTGTTTTTGGGCACAATATGGATGAACAGTGCGAGGCAGCAAAGGCCTGTATTGGAATTGTGCCTCAAGAAGTAAATCTCAATATGTTTGAGAAGAACGAGAATATTTTAATTAATCAAGCTGGTTATTATGGTGTTCCTAGATCCATAGCAAAAAAACGTGCTGAGAAATATTTAAAGGCCGTTCATTTATGGGATCGTAGAGATGATATTGCACGTAATCTTTCAGGAGGAATGAAACGCCGATTGATGATTGCTCGAGCGCTAGTTCATGAACCTCGATTGCTAATTCTTGATGAACCCACGGCGGGAGTTGATATAGAAATACGAAGATCTATGTGGGAACTGATGAGAGAAATCAATGATATTGGAATGACAATTATTCTTACTACCCACTATTTGGAGGAAGCTGAGAGTCTATGTCGAAATATAGCAATCATTGATGAGGGTAAACTAATAGAGAATGATGCCATGGCGAATGTTGTTAGCAAGTTACAACGAGAGGTTTTCGTCTTAACTATGAGGGACTTTATGCAAAACCCTCCAGTCATAGAAGGGTATGAGGTTCGACTCAGAAATAACCATGAGATTGAGGTTGAGGTAGCTAAAGATCAGGGGCTCAATGGTCTTTTTAATGCGATTTCTAATCAGTCATTGCATGTATCTAGCATGAGAACTCGATCAAATAGACTTGAAGAACTATTTATGCGTCTTGTTGAGAATAAAAACTTAAATATTAAAATTTCTCAGCAGTCAAAACTTAAAGATTCCGCTGGTATAGCTCAGGAGCAATCAAACTAATGTTGCTTGTACTGGTGTGCTTGATGGTAATACTTTGTTAGATAAAATCCCTAAAAATCCTGACCTTATTCAAATAAATCTGGTGGGGTTAAGAACCATAGTTACTAAAGAAGTACGTCGGGTGCTACGTATATGGGTGCAAACTATTGTTCCTCCAGCAATAACGATGACGCTCTATTTCATAATTTTTGGCAGTCTTATTGGTAGCCGGATTGGCGAGATGGGGGGTGTGCCATATACAACATTTATTGCACCAGGCCTTATCATGATGTCAGTAATTACAAATTCTTTTGGAAATGTTGTGTCCTCCTTTTTTTCTGGAAAGTTACAACTAAATCTAGAAGAGCTGCTGGTATCTCCCTTGGATTTTACTACCATCATAATAGGGTATGTTGCAGGTGGTGTTGCTAGGGGTCTTGCAGTAGCGGCACTAGTAACTATTGTCGCATCGTTTTTTACAGACTTGAGTGTTGTTTACCCACTAGTCACTATTTCCGTCGTTATATTGACTGCAATAGTGTTTTCATTAGCAGGATTACTGAACGCTATTTTTGCTAATAGTTTTGATGATATATCTATCATACCCACATTTGTACTTGCACCTTTGACTTATCTTGGGGGAGTATTTTTTTCTATCACCCTGTTATCCCCTTTTTGGCAAAAGGTTGCTTTGGTGAATCCTATTCTTTACATGGTGAATGCCTTTAGATATGGAATGCTTGGATCTTCTGATATTCCTCTTAGTACCGCTTTCATCATCATACTAGTAGCAGTATTTGGGTTGTTTGGACTAGCGCTTTTCCTTCTACGTCGTGGTATTGGAATCCGCACTTAAGAAATTCGGATGCTCATTAAGAAGAAAAACTTATTTTGTCCCTATAATCTTTTCTTGTATCTTGCTGCAACATAAACTTTTCTGATAAAACCATCACTAATTGAAGCCTGTTTATCACTGGCGAGGTAACAAAAATAATTGGGTTTCATGAGTAATAATTACCCCTTCCTCAGTTATTTCAATAATACTTGTCCCTTCAGTGATATTTTCTCCTTCTAAGTATTTTGATGAGTTTATAAACACAAAACGATCAGCTGGAGATGGGCTAAAAACATGGAGCTCTAAGGTTAAGTTTGGAATCTGAACTCCATATGAGAGTAGATCTGACATACTGGGAATGGCTGAAGTATCAGGCGCTAAAGCCGCTGGAGAGCTTTCTGCTGTAAGAGGTTGTTCTGGTGTAGCTACGTTTAGATCTGATTCAAGTTCTAATCCTAGGTTATTTTCTGATTCTGGACTTATAGGGTCTAAGGCCTCAGTGAAGTTAACTTGTGGTGATTGGCCTAAGCTATTTTTAGCAACAACATCTACTGTTTGGTTGAGGGGTCTTACATCATTTAGCCAAGCCCATCCTAGTAAAAAAACCCCGGCTGTTAGCCCAATAATAGTCCCAATCATCCATAGAGGTGTCTTATTGCGGTGGATGACAGTAGGCATCTCACTTATACGACGCACTGCAGATTGCTGGCGTTCGTTTTCTGATTTTTTAAGAGCATCCAGTATGAAGGACATTTCAGGGAATCCTAGATAAAAATGGTGTGTTGGGCGTCTTTAGATCAGTATTTATATCTTTTGATATTGAGGAGTCTGAAAGATAATCTTCTAGTCCTAAAAGTGTAGTTTCAGGTACCTCGAAATCCTCTACCGCAATTACTTCGATTGCTTCAGTACTAAATGCTAGGTCAGAAGTTTCAACCTCTACGGCAGAATGTGGTTCTAATGAAATATCATATTTAGTGAGAAACCATTGGCCTAAACCCAGTGCGAGAAGCGCAACGCCACCGACTGCCAAGAGGGTAACAAACCATCGTTGCCATTGTGACACTATATTTTTTCCATAGACTTCTGCTGCCGCACGCCGGACCAGATGCTTGTCTATATTAGTTTTATCCTGAGAATAGCCTGCGAGTAATGCGCGATCACTGATAACGTTTATTAATCGAGGTACACCTTTAGAACTTCTGTAAATCTCGCGAATTGCAGCTGGCAAAAAAATTCCATCAGATGCCCCTGCCACCTTCATACGATGATTAATATATTTGCTAGTATCTTCGGAACCTAAAGGTTCTAGGTGATACCTGCCAGTAACACGTTGCGCCAATTGCCGCATATCTTCTCGCGATAAGATTTCTCGTAATTCTGGCTGTCCGATAAGTATGATTTGCAGTAACTTTTGTTGTGGAGTTTCTAGATTGGTGAGCAAACGGACTTGTTCTAAAACATCTGTTCCCAGATTTTGAGCTTCATCAACTATTAATACTGTACGCCTTCCTCGGGCATGTGCTTCAAGAAGGTATTTATTGATTTGATCCACCAAGACTTTAGGAGAACAGTGTGTTGGTGATTCAAGATTGAGTTCTTCACAAATTGCAACTAAAAAATCTTGTGTCGTGAGTTCAGGGTTTAAAATAACTGCAAGATCCGCTTCGTTAGGCAATTGCTCAAACAAACTCCGTACCAAGGTCGTTTTCCCGGTGCCTACTTCCCCAGTTAGCTGAATAAACCCTCCGCTTTGTGAGATACCATAAATTAAATGAGCCAGCCCATCCGCATGGCGTTGACTCATATACAAGTATCTTGGATCTGGAGTGATTGAGAACGGTCTCTCTCTCAGGCCATAGAACTGTGTATACACTTATGGCGCTCCTGAGGGTCTATTACCGTTTAATTATTCACACTTTAGCCGCTTAGCTTTCTATTACTCCGTAACCATAATGGTAACTGGTTCAGAAAGAAGAGGCGGATCGTGTGGAATATGTAGATAATCGCCCAAGACGAGTTGCAAGGTATGTTGGCCTGGTGATAGCTCAATAATTGTCTCAGTTTGACCTCCACCAAAATGAATATTTTGCTCATCTGCTGGTACAGGCATATTTAGATTGACAAGTTCAGTATCTACAAGCAGATGGTGATGTCCTGTATTTGGTCTATCAGTACCTGCAGGTGCAATACCTGCGCCCTCTAGCCCAAATAGAATGTTGACTGGACTTGTAACTTCAGCACCGTTACTAGGAGAAATTATGTAGACCATAGCACCGTCTGGTGATGGATTACGGGGCATAGCTGCTGGTTGTTCTGATGCTACTGAGGTTGTTGGTTGAGGTTCTGGTGTAGTGGTTGGCGTCTCAGGTGATTGGCGCCCACATGCAAGTAGCAAGATACTACCTGTCAAAATAATAATAGTTCGAATATGCATTTGGTTGTTCCTCTAAACTTGCTCGGTATTCTAGTTTCAAGAGCTACATAATTTAATGTAGCACAGACATTTGTTTCTATAGAAAAATCTAGTCTATTTATCGTTATAGGCCATTAGTACTATAGCCTCTATCCTAATAATTTTTTATTTTCTTTTTTGTAGATACCCTTTTTTTCTTTGTCGTAGTAGTTGACTTATAAACAAGGTCGGAAGGGAGGAAATCATCAACGGCAAGTAGATCCATTACTTTGGCATCAAACTCATGAAGCTGACTCGCTTCTGATTCGGTAAGGATGCTACGTTCTTTGGCCTCATTAATCTGTTCATATAAGGATTTTGATTCTATTTGACCTGCTCGGTGAGCATTAGAGACTTTACGCTCAGCAGATTTAACTTGTTCCGCTAGTTCTAGAGCTTCCTGCAGCAATACTGGATAATTGCTAGGCTCTACTTTTTCATAGATGCAATGGCAAAGACGTTTACGAGTACTTGTTGGTTTCATGACGAGTTCTGCAATTTCCTGGCCCAGCTCGTCGGAGGGAGAAGAGTAAGTTCTACCTCTGGGGAAAACCAATACTCTCAATATGCGAGCTACCCAAGGATTAGGGAAGTTACAGAGAAGCCCGTGAAGCTGTTCTTGTGCGCGATAAAGCAGATTGCGGCAACTCCATTCAATTATTGGGAGGTCAGCTGTGGGCCTCCCTTGATCCTGATAGTGTTTTAGAACCATCGACGCAAGGTATAGATAGCTGAGAACATCACCTAGACGCGCAGAGATGAGCTCTTTCCTTTTTAGTGATCCACCAAGAGTCATCATTGCCGCATCAGCAGCAAGTGCGAAGGATGCGCTATAGCGATTGATATGCTGATAATAACGTCGAGTCGGACCCTTAACTGGAGCACTCGTAAAACGAGAGTGGGTCAAAGCCATCACAAAAGATCTAACCGCATTGGAGATTATGTGTCCTAGGTGAGCAAAAATAAGGCTATCAAATCTTTCTAAGCCAGCATCAGTGTCATCATCATTGGCTGCTTCGATTTCTTCTAAAACAAATGGATGGCAACGAGTTGCACCTTGTCCAAATATAATCAGATTACGAGTTAAAATATTTGCTCCCTCGACAGTAATTGCGATGGGAATGGATTCATAATCCCTAGCTAGGTAGTTTTTAGGCCCCAACATAATGCCCTTACCGCCGTGAATGTCCATTGCATCATTTGCGACAATACGGCCCATCTCAGTATTGTGGTACTTAAGAATTGCAGTTGGCACTGCCGGTCTTTCACCTGCATTTAGTGCAGCACAGGTTACGCGGGATGCAGCTGTCATTATGTAGGTGTACCCTGCCATTCGGCCGAGGACTTCTCCCACACCATGAAACTTTCCTATGGGAAGATTAAACTGCTGACGTATTCTGGCGTAGGCTCCAGCTGCATATATACCCGACATAGCATTACCAAGGGCATTACTTGGAAGAACAATACCGCGTCCAGCAGATAGTTGTTCAACCAGCATTCGCCACCCTTCTCCCGCCATTTTTGGACCTCCTATGAGGTTATCAAGAGGCACAAAAACGTCCTTGCCCTGGGTTGGACCATTCTGAAAGGGTATGTTGATTGGGAAGTGACGACGACCTATATTGATCCCGGGCAGATTTGTTGGAATCAAGGCCGCGGTGATTCCGTATTCTTCCTGTTCTCCGATGAGGTGATCTGGATCGTATAGCTTGAAAGCAAGACCGAGTACCGTCGCTATTGGTGCAAGCGTGATATAGCGTTTATCCCAATTCAGCCGGATTCCGATGACCTCCTTACCTTCATACTGTCCTCGGCAAATTACTCCACTATCTGTTATTCCTGTCGCGTCCGAGCCAGCACGTGTTGAGGTTAATGCAAAGCATGGAATTTCCTCTGCCCTTGCAAGTTTGGGAAGCCAGTATTTTTTTTGTTTATCTGTGCCGTAATGAAGTAAAAGTTCAGCTGGGCCAAGAGAATTAGGTACGCCAATAGTGGAAGCTGCAGTAGCGCTTCTAGACGCGATTTTTGTTAAGACCATCGAGATCCCGACCGGGGAAAACTCAAGTCCTCCATACTCTTTTGGGATTAACATTGAGAAGAACCCATTCTTTTTGATAAAAGCCCATACGTTTTCGGGCATATCTAATAGCTTGTGAGTAATCTCCCATTCTTTCAGGAGACTGCAAAGTTCCTCAGTGGGGCCATCTAGAAAGGCTTGTTCTTCATCTGTTAATTTTGCGGCTGGCAGTTCATTAAGTTTTTCCCAATTGGGAAAACCAGAAAAAAGCTCGCCCTCCCACCATACGTTACCTGCTTCCAGAGCATCACGCTCTGTTTTTGAAATTGTAGGCAGCATACTGCTAAATAATTCCAGAATTTTTGTGCTGATATGTTCACGTCGGAGAGACTGAACATTTAATAATGCCAGCGCAAAAAATACAGGCCATAGAATGATATTCAGCAGAGTGAAGCTATCAGATAAGACAGTATAGGCAACTAAAACAACGCCAAGAACGGCTGTTGATGTTTTCAGATTGACTCTTTTATAAGCAAGCGCCAGAGAAGCAAATAGAATTGTGATTAGCCAGAATAATACTTCCATTAGTAAATCTCATTCATGAAGTAGATTTACAAAAGCTCCTCTACATTCTCACGTTCTGCTCGTAACTCGTCATCTGTAGAATCCATTTTTTCACGGCTGAAGTCATCTATATCTAACCCTTGAACGATTTGATAGGTTCCATCTCCGCCGCATTTAACAGGGTAGGAGTAGACAACACCATCCTTAATGCCATAACTTCCGTCAGAAGCTACGGCCATGCTAACCCAATCATCTCCAACAGTACCAATAGCCCAATCCCTCACGTGATCAATTGCCGCAGAAGCAGCTGAGGCAGCGGAAGAGGCTCCACGTGCATTAATAATGGCCGTGCCCCGTTGTTGTACTGTAGGAATAAAGGTTTCTCGATACCAATCGAGAGAGACCTGATCAGGGGCTGGCGATCCTGAAACCGTTGAATGTGCGATGTCCGGATACTGAGTAGCTGAATGGTTTCCCCAGATTATCATTCCTCGCACTTCTGATACATGAGCATCACACTTGTCTGCAAGTTGCGCTTTTGCTCGATTATGGTCTAAGCGTGTCATAGCAGTGAAGTTTTTAGGGTCAAGATCAGGAGCATTTGAGCGAGCTATCAACGCATTAGTATTGGCTGGGTTCCCTACTACTAATACTTTTACATTACGGTTCGCAACTTCATTTAGTGCTTTACCCTGTGCTGAAAAGATTTGAGCATTTGCTACCAATAAATCTTTACGCTCCATATCTGCACTGCGAGGCCTAGCACCTACCAATAAAGCGTAATCTGTATTTTCAAAGCCTTTTTGGCCTTGATCAGTAATGATTATTGAATCAAGTGTGTCGAAAGCACAATCATCTAACTCCATAGCTACACCTTTTAATGCATCCATAGCAGGAGGTATCTCAAGGAGTTGGAGAATAACTGGCTGATCTGGTCCAAGTAATTGACCAGAGGCTATTCTGAAGGCTAGTTGATAACCTATCTGTCCCGCAGCACCGGTGATGGCAACTCGTACTGGGGTTGGTTTAGCTGCTAAATCTGTCATAGTGGTTTACATGCTCCGCTGTGGGTCATAAGGACCCAATATATATACAGGGCCAGGGATTTTAGCACGGGTTGAAGTTCAGTCAGAGCCTTTAGTAGGCACTCATAAAATATCTTATGCAAAAAATTACATAGATAAGATGAATTCTTGAATTGCTCTACAAAAACTCCGGCTGTCAAAGGCTGATAAGACGATCAGGGAATATTAGCCTCCTTCTGGATTAGCCTCTCTATATGCTTGAACTTCTATATTAAAGTCCTCTGCAACAGTCTCCATTTCGGCAACAGCTGCATTGTGTCTGCTAAGCATAATAGTTTTATATTCTGCCGGGGCATCATCTCCCGCAGCAGTTAATTCATCATTAACGCAGTCCAAGTACTCGTTCATGGATGCCATGTATTCTCGTATAGACCCTTGGGCTGCCAATAGATCATCCATGGTGGAGTCTGCGCCAGCTGGAATTGATACCAAGGGTGGATAATCACAATCTTGAGCAGACGCGACTGAGCTGACAATAAAAAGAGGGATAAGAAACCGCAGGACATTCATATGCTTACCTTAATCTCACTAACTTGATGTAGCGAACTATACCTTAAGCATTGTGATGACACCAAATGAAGTCCCTGCGTATTAGAGACCTGTTGGTTAGACTGTAAAATAGTTTGATACACATGGGGAATTGCTTGTTTAATTTGCGACTGAGGTGGTTGTCTAACCTAGGTAATGCTGAGTTGCTTCAGCGGGGTTTGCGTGGTCTTGAGAAAGAGAGTCTTCGGGTGGACCGTAAAGGGTATCTTTCTCGTTGGTCTCACCCAGAAGGCCTTGGCTCTGCATTGACTCACCCCTATCTGACAACCGATTACTCTGAGGCAATGCTAGAGTTTGTAACCCCCCCCTCACCCACCAATAGTGAGACTGTAGACTTTCTAAGTGATTTGCATGCTTTTGTAATGCAAAACATGCAGTGTGAGTTGCTTTGGGCTCAGAGCATGCCATGTCTGATGCCGCCTGAATTGGAGATTCCTGTTGCAGACTATGGAACATCTAACCAAGGAATGCTCAAGACAGTGTATCGGAACGGTCTAGGGCATAGGTATGGAAAAAAAATGCAGGCTATCTCGGGGATACACTTCAATTATTCTCTCCCAGTTGAGTTTTGGAAGCCCTATATCGATCGTGAGCAAAGCAGCCAAGAGCTAAAGGAGTTCATTTCTAGTCAATACATGGGTCTCATCAGAAATTTCCGTCGTTTTGCATGGCTGTTGATCTATCTGTATGGAGCTTCGCCCGCACTTAGCAAGTCCTTTTTGAAAAGGCCTAACCCAGTTATAGAAGAGTTAGATTCTACGACTTGGTATGGACCATTTAGCACATCGCTTAGGATGAGTGGAATAGGGTATAGAAACAAATCACAAGCATCACTTGGGATCTCTGCAAATTCACTGGACGAGTATGTTTCTGGTCTTGGAGCAGCAGTGACAACGCCCAATTCAAAATATAAAGAAATTGGTGTGCTTGTGGATGGTCAGCATAGACAATTGAATACAAACACCTTACAAATCGAAAATGAGTACTACAGTTCCATACGCCCAAAACCATTAGCTGATAAAACCAACCGCCCCATATTGGCACTTAAAAAGTCTGGGGTTGAGTATCTAGAGGTAAGAACTTTGGATTTGAGCATGATGGATCCAGTTGGTGTTAATGAGAGACAGCTTTGTTTTATGGAAGCATTCTTAATCTACTGCTTACTTACTGAGAGTCCTCCAATCACTCCGAAAGAACAAGCGGAGATTGATATGAGGGATATGCTAGTTGCTCAGGAGGGACGTCGTAAGGGGTTGAAGTTACCGCGAAATGGCAGAGAAGTGTCATTTGAATCCTGGGCAATGGAAACTTTGGAACCAATTCGCAGTGTTGCTGCAATATTAGATACAGGAGCAGAGGACTATTTAAAAGCTGTGGATTCTGGGGTTTCTGCTATTAAGGACCCAGAACTTACGCCATCAGCACGGATACTTGCTCATATGATGGAAACAGGAGCAAGTTTTATAGATTTTACTTTGGAATGCTCAAAGGCCCACGAGCAATACTTTTCAGATTTGCCTCTGAATGACAAAAAACAAGAGCTATTCACCCAGCTTACAAAAGTATCATTAACAGAGCAGCAACAGTTAGAGAAACAAACCAAGCAGTCATTTGGAGATTATCTTGAGGATTATTTTCAGTAGATAGAAGTCCAGGTTAGAACGCTTATTCTGGTATAGCGCTAAATTTTAATAAGGTCCTTTAAATCAAAATCTAAATCTATTAGTTTTTTACGCTCTACCTTGATGCCAGTCGAGATCAGTCGTTTACCAATCATAAATGCCTGAGGTAAATTTACCGCTTCAACCGTAACGACCCGACCGGCACGTATGTAAAAAACGGCAAAAGGGGCTTTCTTAGGACTGCCTCTCACAAGAATCTGATCATAACCTTCCGATAACCCGGCAATCTGAAGTTTTAGATCATATTGGTCTGACCAAAACCATGGAACTGTTTTATATGGTGTCTTTTCACCAAGAAAAGTTTGTATACCTGCTTTTGCTTGATCAATTGCATTTTGAACCGACTCGAGTCGGATTCTTTTGCTGAGCAATTGGTTTGGATGATTTGTGCAGTCTCCAGCGGCAAAGATATTTTGGCCCTCCGTACAGGCAAATTCATCTACGATAATTCCATCTTTGCATGGCAGACCTGCGGTTTCTGCTAGCTCAACCTCTGGTTCTATTCCAATACCAACTACCACTAAGTCACAAGCTAGTTTTTGTCCGTCAGCGGTCTCGACTGCTGTAACTTTTTTATCCCCCTCAAAATGACTAACAGTGGTCAAATATTTTAAATTAACTCCTGCTTTTGAATGGTATCTAGAATAGAAGTTAGATACCTCAGTAGATACGGTACGTTTCATTACTCTGTCTGTCGCTTCTAGTACTATTACGTCTAGACCTGATGAAATTGAAACTGCTGCGACTTCTAAACCAATATACCCTGCGCCAATAATCACTAGTTTCTTAGCTGTTTTTAACTTAGGTAAGATCTCATCCACGTCTGCTAAGGTACGAACATAGTGAATACCGTCCAGGTCTGATCCAGGTACTTTAAGTCGACGTACCTTGCTACCGGTGGCGAGCATCAGACCATTAAATTTTAAAAGGCGATCATTATTTAGCCTTACATGAGAGCTTCCCAGATCAAGCTCTATTGCACGGGCACCTAATTCAAGATCAATATTGTTGCTCTCATAGAATTTTAATGGGCGTAGGAAAAGGCGTTCGCGTTGAAGCTCGCCTGCCATATATTTTTTAGAGAGTGGTGGACGTTGATAGGGGGGGTAAATTTCTTCCCCGACAAGTGTAATGCTTCCCTCATACTTGTTTTGTTGTAATGTTTGTATGGCTTGGGCAGCAGCTTGACCACCTCCAACGATGACAAAGTTTTTTGTCATGGATTTATTTATTTCCAATTTTTGTTGAGTATAGTCATCTTAACTTTTCTAGATAGGTAAGCGAGAAATGATTCGTGCAATTCAGGTAAAAGAATTCGGCGGCCCTGAGGTTTTAAAATGGGTAGAAATTAATTTAGGAGAGCCTGGGCCTGGAGAGGCTCGGATTGTCCATAAGGCAGTTGGCCTTAACTTTATTGATACCTACCGTCGTTCCGGACTGTATCCCATAGATCTACCCAGTGGTTTAGGAACAGAGGCCTCTGGCATTGTTACCAGTGTTGGTCCAGATGTTCATCATGTTGCTCCTGGGGATCGAGTTGCCTATGCCATGGGCCCCCAAGGATCCTATTCTGAGGAGCGAATAATGCCTGCGAAGTGGCTTGTGAAGCTTCCAGAGGACATAAGCGATGAGATTGCTGCAAGCATGATGCTTAAGGGATTAACAAGCTGGTATCTATTACGTCAAACATATTCTGTCCAGCCTGGAGAGTGGATACTTCTCTATGCGGCAGCTGGTGGTGTTGGACTTATTGCTGCTCAATGGGCCCGTAAACTAGGAGCACATGTTATCGGTGTTGTCAGTACAGAGGAAAAAAGACAGCTAGCCCTGAACCATGGATGCGAAACCGTATTACTTACAACAGATGACATAGTGACCAAGGTGAGAAACTTGACAGGAGGTGAGGGTGTTCCAGTGGTCTATGATCCGGTAGGAAAAGACACCCTTATTACATCATTAGATTGTCTTAGGCCGAGGGGGCTTTTGGTTAGTTTTGGGAATGCATCAGGGCCTGTCGAGGGACTTAATTTATTAGAGCTTGCTAAACGCGATTCACTCTATGTTACGAGGCCTGGTCTTTGGACTTATGTGAAAAATAGAGAGGATCTAGAAGCGGGTTGTGCTGATTTATTTAAACAGGTGCTTGGTGGGCATATCGACATCAAAACTGGTCAGTGTTTTGATCTTTGCGATGCTGCTGATGCGCATCGTGCGTTAACATCACGTCGAACAATAGGATCTTCGGTCTTGTTACCCTAGTTTAGGTTGGCAGAATTCAAGTAACAGGGCTTAGTGGCCAAAGTAAAGGTAGTACCAACATCACAGCTATGAATACAACAATCGTTAAAGGTAGGCCAAGTCTAATATAGTCAGCGAACTTGTAGCCACCAGGCCCCATAACTAAAATATTAGCAGGATGAGATATTGGACTTGTGAAACTAGCCGATGCAGCCATTGCTACAGCCATCATTGCAGTTTGAGGTGCGACTCCTAGATCAGCGCTAGCTGATAGAACGATTGGAGACATGAGTACAACAAGCGCTGCTGTTGGAATTATCATTGTCCCAGCAGCCGTTACAAGATAGAGGCCTGCTATTACCCACCAAGGCCCCATTGGCCCTAATAGGCTCATTGTTTGCTGCGCTAAAAATTCTGCTGCTCCTGATTGTTCCATAGCCGTTCCTAGAGGCAGCATTCCAGCAATCAAAAAGATGGCCCGCCAGTCGATCGCGCGATAGGCATCTTCCATAGTTAGGCAACGCGTTAGCACCATTAATGTTCCACCAATAATTGCTGCTATATAGATAGGAAGCCAACCAATTAGGACCGTTCCAACAACCGTCAGCATTATTCCGCCGGCAAGTGGTGCCCGGGTAGTATCTATAGTTCTCTGAGTGATTGGTGTCAGAATCAAAAATTCGGGGTCTTTCTCTAGAACTCTTAGTTTTTCTCTTGGCCCAAGGACTAATAGAGCATCACCTGACTGTAGAATTAACTGATCAAGGTTTGATCGGATCGCCTCGCCTTTTCGCCAAACAGCTACTAATTCCAAGCCATATTTGTCACGGAAATTAACCTCAGATAATGGCTGTCCTGCAAGTGTAGAGCGTGGGTCTAAGGTGGTTTCAAGCAAGCTTAGGCGATCTGATTCAAATGCATGAAAGTCCGTAGGAGAGCCCCTCTCTACCTTAAGTTCTTGAAGCCCTCTAAGAACGTCTAGGTCCTCTTCCCGACCCTGTATCAACAGTAGGTCTCCACTACGGAGAGACTGATCCGATTCTGGCATTATTCGTAGCTCTCCCTCACGAAAGAGGGCTAGCAGACGGAAATCGAAAGCGTCGCCGATTCGGCTTCGCATAAGAGTGTCTCCTGCTAACTGAGATTCACGCGGTACTCGGACCACAAAAATACGTTCTTGTAGACGATATTTCTCACTTAAGTCTTCTTCATTCACCTCGTGGCACTCAGAAAATTCAGTGGAGCGTTGTAGTTCTTCTAATGTGTCCGAACTAGTTTGCAGCAGCAGAATGTCTCCAGGTTTAAGCGGGACATAGGCTAGATTCACACGACGAACCAAGTCGCCACGCCGAATTGCAAGCACATTAGCCCCATGTGTTTTACGGAACTCCGAGTGATGTAATAGCTTTGCAACAAGTGGCGAATTATTTGCCACAACAACTTCAGCCAGTTTTACTTGTCCCGCCATTAAGCCCTGAAGAACTGGGGCTTCGCGTTCAATTACTAACTCACTCCAGCGTTGAAACTCTCGGAACCGATCAAGTCTTCCTTGGACTGTAAGTTTTTGTCCCCCTTTCAGCACGGTTTGACGTGATGGCATCAGTTCGGTTTTACCTTTGTGCTCTATAGCAATGACAATCAAACCTGCTGCTGCACCTATTCGGCTTTGACCGAGTGTTTTTCCAACAAGAATAGAATCTTCAGGTACACGCATTTCAAATGCACGTGAATGCAGCCCATATAGGGTGCGAAGATTACGTTGACTTCGTTTTTGTGTTGCTTCTTCTTTGGCCTTTGGCAGTAGATAGCGAGCTGCTATAGCCATGAAGAGGGTGCCAGATACCAGGGCAGCTATACCTATTGGCGTGAAATCAAACAACCCGAAGGTGGTTTCACCTGCTTGCTGGAGTGCACCACTGATTAGAAGATTTGGTGGTGTTCCGATCATTGTAGTGAGACCACCCAGTAGACTTCCGTAAGCTAACGGCATAAGTAATCGGGAAGCTGCGATTCGAGTACGTCTAGCGATTTCGATTACTACGGGTAGCATTAATGCTGCAACCCCAATATTGTTCATAAAAGCAGAAAGGCCTCCAGCGGTTAACATAATCACAATGATCATGCGACGTTCTTGTCTACCTGCAAGCCTTAAAACCGTGTGACCAATCACATTAGCAATACCGGTTCTAGTCAAACCATCACTTAATATGAACATTGCCCATACAGCTATTACAGCGGGGTTAGAGAATCCAGCTACAGCTTCTTCAGGGGTTACTAATGTAGTTAGAACTAGTGCCCCTAATACCATTAAGGCTACAACGTCCATACGGATTTTTTCGCTAACAAATAGAGCTAGCGATATAACCAAAATGGTAAGAACAAGTCCGATTTCAAACGTCAAAATCTATTAATCCGTAGGATTTTTTTACGCCAATTTGGAGTACTGGCACCACCGTAACCTTGTAATTCTAAACCTTAGAAGAACCTACAGAAAGTGAAAACAACCAAGATTAATAAAAGATAATATCTTTTCCGCTATATTCTTTGGTACTTTGCGATCAAGAATCAAAAACCTTAATCATAAAAGCCTTGATTCATTTGAAACAAGCTTACTCAAATTATTCAAATATTGGTTTAATCCTTCCTTTCTTGTATTAGAGAAAATAGATTGGTCTACTCCTGCAAGCATCCTAGAAAAAATCATTGCCTATGAAGCTGTTCAAGCAATTAATTCATGGGATGATTTAAGGGCTAGGCTCGCTCCTTCAGATAGAAAATGCTTTGCTTTTTTTCATCCTTTAATACCAGATGAACCTCTAATATTCGTTGAAGTGGCTCTTTGTAAAAAAGTTCCTGAGTCTATATTAGAAAAAATTAACTTAAATGCTGATAATTCTAAAAAAGGGGTTTCTGAGTCTCTAGGCCTTATGGTTAATTACCTATATGACCTAGATATAGTAGAAAAAAATCATGAGCTCTTTTTTAAAACTAAAGAAGTTAAAGTTTCCCATGAAATTAAATCTTTAAATAAGGCTCTTTAATCGAAAAAGAGCACTTATGCCATAAATTATCGTTTACTAAGAATCATCTGGTAGTGGACGAAGCAGATCATCCATTCTTCTAGTAAGCTGATTAAATTGATAGGTAGGTATGCGATATTTCCACCCATTAAGTTTTTGACCTAACTCAATCATTTCCATTTCTTCAGAGGAGCTATCATCGGAAACGACCTCTTCATTCGAAAAGTTATTTGAATCATCATGATCTAGATTCAGGGCAACCCAACCTTCGTCATCCTGTCTTATAGATTCAACTATTAAAATCAATCCGTCAAAAGTACGAAATTCAGCTACTGTTATATCTCCTTCGAAACTATCATGTGATTCTACATCCTGTAGGGAAAGGCCAGAGAGCGTACTGCCAATCGTATTTGCAATGCTTTCATATTGAAGTTCACGATTTTCAGGAATATCAGAAACAGTGAAATTTGATTGATCCGAGTCATTTTTAAAGATAGTTAAAACTTCACCATCAGGGTGTTGTAATTTAACTTGCTGTATTCGATTTGTGGAGATAGATAATATTTCTGTATCCAACCAGTCTGTAGGAGACCTACCTGCTTCAGGGTCTCTATCGATCAGGTAACTTTGTGTTTGGTCTGCTTTCCGAACATAAATTTGGTTATCTCCAGCAGAATCTCCAACTATGACGTTCACTGGAAGATCTGGCCCAACTAATCGGATGCCAAGACCCCCTGCATCTTCTCTTTCTATTGATTCAACGCCTAGTCGGTCATGCCATTCAGGCCTTGATGTTTTTTCCTCTAGTATTCGTGCCTCAGCAAGAGTTAGTAACATACGATTAATTTTTTGCGTATTAGCTGGATAACCACTACGTTCAGTAACAGTCCACCCGTCTGTACTTAAATTAAGTGTAGTAACAACTGTATTACCCCTTTCAGCAAGCTCAATTAACTCGACACTATTAAGTTCCTCCAGTAATCCATTAAATAATAGATTAGTTACCATGCTTGTCGGTTCTTGATTGCGTTGTCCGACTAACGCAAGAATACTCAAAATTAAAAAAGTTCCAGCAAGGACTATTAAGGTGCGATTAGTCATCGTTATGTGCCTGTCCGTTTTCTTCTCAGAGCGACCGTTCCTAGGGCAAATAAAGTCAAAAGCAAAGGTACGACCACTATGTTTATAGCCTGTAGAATAACTCCTAATCGCTCAATGTCTTGGTCAAGGTTTCGTTGTACTGCTCTAAGATCCTGTCTAATACGTACTTGTTGATCTAAAAAACGTTGAACTTCAGCTTGTTGTTCTGGGCTAGCTAAGAGCGCTCCCTCATCGGTTCTAGCAGCCTGTAGTTCAGCTAGTCTGGTTTCAGTTTCAGTAAGTTCAGCTTGAAGTAATTGCTCGGTTTGACGAAATTGAGCATCTGCATCTCTTCGGAGTGCTTCGACTCGCGTAAATGGCCGAGAATATGTACCCCGTGCACGAATACCAATTAGTTCGGCACTACCAGATAAATTATCGAGAGAATTAATTACAAAATCTCCATTACTTGCGAAAGCCGTTGTTAACTGTTGACCTAGGAAATTTTGTCTTTGCACCCATAGTCGATCACTTAGGAAATCAACGTCTCCGACTAGAATGACATTTGCGTTCTCAATAGAGTTTGTGTGGTTATTGGGGGCTGGAGATGGTTCTGGAATCGAAGCGTCAACTTCAGAATCTGGAATTATGTCTTGGGGCTGTCCATCGGGGAATGCAGTGGTTAATTGGCCAGAAATACGAGCAGCTAGAATATACGACTCACCTGTGGGCACAAAACCGTCCTGGAGCATTTCTGGATCCGACAACATTTGGACCTGTATCGCAGGTAAGAGAGCAGCATCTAAACTTGAGGTAAGAAGAGGTTCAATTTCTGCTGTACTTCCATCTAGCAGAGTGAAATGTCCAGTACTACCTAAATTGAGGGTGCTAAGACCATCTGTAATAACGTCATCATTGTCCATTGCAGCGCTGTTAAGACCAAGCAAACCAAGATGTCTTATGGGCCTTAAACCGGCTCCAGTGCTTATGCTAAGAGCTAACTGGTTATCTGCTACAACCTCAGTATCAGTGAAACCGATGCCCCACGCATCCAACAAAGGATCAAGATTGGAGCTGCTTCCAGCCGCCATTGCAGCCGGATCTCCACCGGAATTAAGCATATCAATTTCAGCAAATGGGTCGAGGAATATAAGGGCACGACCGCCACGAAGAATAAACTGATCAATGGCATATAGCGCTTCAAGTCCAAGGCCTTTAGGATGTACTAGCCATAGAACATCAAGTTCCTCTTCAATAGTTGTTAGAGACGATGAAAGAGTACGGACTTCAAACAGTTGTTCTGCCTGGGTATAAATAACCCATGGTTCAGTAGGTCGCTGCATCTGTGGGTCAAATCCAGGCGTCATAGGTACACCAGCGAGGAGTCCCACAACAACTTTTTCGGGTCGTGCAAGGCTATAAACCATTCTTGCAATTTCGTATTCAAGAAATCGCTCTCGGTCGGGATTAAAAATGCTAATGATTTCTTCTTCGCCAACACTGTTAGTCCCTACAAGCCCAAAATAAATAGCCTGTCCGAGCCCTAGATTAATGGGCTGTAATCCAAACTGGGCAGCCCTATCTTCGTCCTCAGAAAACGGAACTGGATCGATTATGTTTAAATTTAAATTTTCTCCAGCTACAGCATCTAACTCTTCCAATAATTCTCGAACTCGAGTAGCAAAATTTCTAAGCGGTGTAATATCTGATGTCTCGGTATCCGAGAAAAAATAATAAAGGTTAATTGGTTCTTCAATGTTCGATAGGAGCGCACGAGTTCCAGGGGATACTGTGTAGAGGTTGTTCTCTGTCAAATCGAATCGTAAACCACTCAGTAGGGCGTTATTTGCAGTAACAGCGGCAATGAATACCAATCCTAAAAGTACTAGTGAGGCTGTTCCAATTTTTCGCTGTGTCTGAGTGCTCATGGTGTATCTAGCTGCCTTTTTTGATATTCAGTGTTAATACATTCGCATAAAGAAATGTGCTGATAAGTAACGCAAAATAAACTAGGTCACGCAGGTCTATAACTCCTTTGCTTATGCTGGAGAAATGAGTCAAAAAACTTAAGCTGGCAATGGAATCTATGATGGCTTGAGGCACCCATCCAACCAAGGGACTTAGTATTGGCTGAAATCCTGCCAGTAGAAATATAAAGCAGATGACTACCGTAAGGATAAAAGCAATAACTTGATTATTGGTTGTAGCAGATATAAATGAACCGATAGCCAAAAATCCACCAGCCATCAAAAAGCTACCTAAGTAAGCAGCAAAAATAACGCCATTATCAGGATTGCCTAGGTAATTGACTGTGATCCATATTGGGAATGTAAAAAAAAGAGCCATTCCTGTGAATAGCCAAGAGGCTAGAAACTTTCCCGTAACAGATTCCCAGATTTCTAACGGAAGAGTTAGTAATAACTCTATGGTTCCAGTTTTTCTTTCCTCTGCCCAAAGACGCATAGAAAGAGCGGGCACAAGGAATAGATATAGCCATGGATGGTAATTGAAAAATGCCGCCAGACTTGCTTGCCCACCATTATAAAAATTACCAAAATTAAAGGTGAACCATCCTGAAAGGACTAGGAAAATAACGATAAAAACGTAGGCAAGTGGTGTAGAGAAGTAGCCTCGTAATTCACGGCGCAAAATAGTAAGTACTCCATTCATGCAGCCGCTCCCCCTGTAATAGTTCTGAATACCTCGTCTAATCGACCTGATTCAAGGTGGAGTTCTGAAAATTCCCAACCTTTTGTAGCGCCAAGTTCTGTGATGGCTTGCAGCGGTATCTTTCCACTATCAGGAAACGCTATAAGTTGATTGCTGTGTTCATCAACTTCCGTACTAATGATTTCTGGTAAAGAGTTGATTGCCTCGCGTACTGCGTTAAGTTGAGAAGGTTCTGAAAGTTTTATTGATACCGCATTGTGAAATTTAGACTTAGCTTCTAGGTTTTTCGGAGTATCGTCTGCGAGTATCTGGCCATCAGAAATAATGATCGCTCGATTACACACAGCATCGACTTCTTCCAAAAGATGCGTTGAGATAATAATAATTTTATTCTCCGACATCTTGTTGATAAGTTTTCTTACCTCATATTTTTGATTAGGGTCTAAGCCATCTGTGGGTTCATCGAGTATTAAAACCTTTGGATCATGAAGAATTGCTTGTGCAAGACCAACTCGACGGGTATATCCCTTAGACAAGGTATCAATTTTCTGATCAAGCACATGTTTTAAATGTAGTAATTCGTACACTTCATCCAGCCTATGTAGTCGTTCTGAGCCCTTAAGATTGCGGGAATCGGCGATAAATTCAAGAAATGATCTAGCCGTCATTTCAGGGTAGCTTGGAGCACCTTCTGGAAGGTAGCCAATCATTTTTTTTGCTTGAGTAGCTTCAGTTTCAATATTAAAGCCGCAAACAGTGGCTTTGCCAGAAGTTGGCGGCAAGAAACCCGCAATGATCCTCATCGTTGTCGTTTTTCCAGCTCCATTAGGCCCAAGAAAGCCTAGAACCTCGCCTGGCTGGACTTGGAAAGTTAGTTTATTGACAGCAACAAGTGATCCGTATTGTTTACTTAGTTCTTGGCAATCAATCATTATTGTCATCACTTATGTTACGCATATTTATTTTTTAACGCCTAGGTACAAGCAGTTATTTTTCATATAGACACAAAATTTTCAAGCTTTTTATGTCATAAAATTACTGAGGGCCTAGTATGTTTCCGTCAACGTCCATTAAGGCTAACTCACCAAGATTTAGTGCACGTACCTCATCTTCAATTTCCGCCAGATCACCTACTACAACCCAAGTTAATTGGTCTGGTTTGAGTTGATTTCTAGCAGCAGAATTTGCTTCTTGAACGCTCACATCACTGACTAGGTCAGCATATTGTTCCCAGTAATCATCCGGTAGCGTAAAACGTACCATTTGTGCAATATCGCTAGCCACGGCTTGTGCTGTTTCCCATCTTCCAGGCAGGGTAAGTGTATTTCGTTTCTTAGACGTAGCTACTTCTTCATCATTGACCGGCCTATCATTGAGTAACTCACGAAGTTCTCTGTCAAGTTCTATAAGTGAGTCTGCAGTTCGATCGCTTTGCACTGGAGCATAAACAATAAATGGTCTTTGGTTCATGGTGTCAACAAGCATTGAACGCACACCATATGACCATGCTTTATCTTCTCTAAGGTTCATATTAATACGCGAAGTGAAGCTGCCTCCAAATATGTCATTAAAGGTTTGTAGTGCTAGTTCTCTTTCGTCCGATTTAGCAAATACAATTTGACCGCCAATTATGATGCTCTGTTCAGAACCTGGGCGATCTACAAGGATAATTCTAGATGATTCTGGGAGCTCAACCGGAGGAATATTTTTTTGTGGTATTTCATTGCTAGCCCAGTTTGAAAAAAACGATTCTAGTATGGGCACTATCTCTTCCAGGCTGGTATCACCAACAACAATCATTGTTGCGTTATTAGGTCTAAACCAAGTTTCATGAAATGTTTGTAGGTCAGTGTTAGAAAGATTAGTAATAGCTTCTTCTGTACCCGAACCAGTCATGGGGAGAGAATAAGCATGCCCTTCGCCATAAATTAGGGCTGGAAAAATCCTCAGAGCCATGCTCATGGGCGTTGTTTTTTCGCGTTGAATATGTGAGATGCTGAGTCTTTTTTGGCGGACCAATTCCTGTTCTGGAAAAGTTGGATTAAGAATTACATCACTATAGATTTTTAGAGATTCCTCAAGATTTTCTTTTAGTGCTGAAAGATTCACAAAAGAGTAATCAATATTAGCTCCTGTTCTCAGTTGAGCTCCCAATCCAGCTAATTCTTCACTAATCTCCAATGCTTCAAGTGATTCCGTTCCCTGATCCAGCATAGTCATAGCCATATTTGCAGTACCAGGACTTGCAAATTGATCAGACGCGTAACCAGAGTTTAGTTGCAAACTAAAGTTGATCACCGGGATTGCATCACGACGAGCAACAATAAGACGCATACCATTTGAAAGTTCTGCACGCTCAAGTGTTGGAAAAGCAGATTCAGGGAAAGTATTGGGTATTGGTGGCTCGGATCGATCAACATCTTCCCCGGAGGCCATGAGTTGTTCTTCAAAAGGGTTTATTTCAAGCACGAAAGCTTTCTTGGTCAGCCATTCACGAGCTACATCACGGACATTGACTGGTCTAACAGAATTAATAATGCCTAGGGAGTCTTTGTAGGCATCAGGACGACCACCAAAAACTGCGCTTTCCGCTAAAATCCCTGACTTTCCACCAAACCCTCCTACCCGCTCAATACCACGAATTAGGCTAGCACGCGTCTGAGTTATTACACGGTCAAGTTCTTCTTGAGTTGGACCATCATCGATAAAGCGTTCGATTTCTTCATTCATGATCCTCTCAACTTCATCTAAGTCTTGGCCAGGTTGGGCTGTTGCCCAGACGGCATAAGCGCCAGAAATTTCACCAAGAAATAGATAACCACCAACATCAGTTGCTATTTGTTCTTCATAAACCAAGCGTTGATAGAGGCGAGAATTTGCACCCTTACTCAGGATAGCATCGGCGAGCGATAGCCACTCTGAGTCTTCACTTCCCCATTCAGGGACTGGCCAGGTTTTATAAATTCTGGGTTGTGGAACACGATCTTCTATCGTCATCCTTCTTTCTTGGTCAAGCGAAGGTACCCACGTTTCCATTCGTGCTATTGGCGGACCAGGAGGGATATGACCAAAGTGCCGCTGGACTGTATTTTTAGCGGTTTCAACATCCACGTCTCCTGCTAGAACTAGCGTTGCGTTGTTTGGGCCATAATAGTTTTGAAACCATAGATACACATCCTCAAGACTGGCGGCATTTAAGTCTTCCATTGATCCGATTGTCGTCCAAGAATAAGGGTGTCCATTTGGAAAGACGTTTTCAGTTATGTAGTCAAAAGCTCTCCCATAAGGTTGGTTTTCTCTTTGGCGTTTTTCGTTCTGAACAACGCTACGCTGCTCGTCAAGTTTTTCTTGATCTATGGCCCCAAGTAGTTGTCCCATGCGATCTGATTCCATCCACATTGCAAGATCTAGGGCTGTTGTGGGCACGGTCTGAAAATAATTCGTACGATCAGAATTTGTTGTGCCATTCATGCTAGTGGCCCCTACTTGTTGAAAGGGCGCAAAATACTCATCGTTATAGTTTTCGCTACCGTTAAACATAAGGTGTTCGAAAAGATGGGCAAAGCCTGTTTTTCCTTCAATCTCATTTTTTGAGCCGACGTGATACCAGAGTGTTACAGCAACTATTGGCGCTTTTCTGTCTTCATGGACAATGACACGTAGCCCATTATCTAAATAGAATTCCTCAAAGGGGATATCAAGCTCCACTTCTTGGGCGCAGATAATCCTGGTAAAGGTAACTAAGCAGAGAAAAATAATTGATTGTTTCATGGTTCGTCTCTATAGGCTGAGGCTTATGGTTTTTGCCCCCTCAAAGGGGTTCATAAATGGCTGCAATTACGATTTTGCCGAAAAATAGATTGTTTCTTTTTGCTTGTGAATCAATCTTTTAAGCAAGGCATCATTGGCGGCAAAGCTCATGCGTAAATACTAACTACGGATGAATTTAATTGTACAGATATGACAGAAAATTAACTCTGCACGAAAGATATTATAATGCAGGCAAGAATGTATCTTCTACGGCCAAACAGCTCATGTCTATAACCCAACGCACCCTTTTTGCGCCTCTGGAGCCGTTTGATCATGGATACCTAGACGTTGGTGATGGACATAGTATTTACTATGAACAATGCGGAAACCCTAATGGCAAGGTAGCTTTATTTGTGCATGGAGGCCCAGGCGGTGGCGGCGATATTGCGGCCCGGCGATTTTTTAATCCCTTACATTATCGAGTCATATTATTTGACCAAAGAGGAGCGGGTAGAAGCACACCAAGAGCTTTGTTAGAAGACAATACCACGTGGCATCTTGTGGATGATATGGAGCTTTTGCGTAATAAGCTCAACATTAAAGAATGGCTTGTTTTTGGTGGGTCTTGGGGTAGCACACTTTCTCTTGCCTATGCCCAGAGTTACCCAGAGGTAGTCACTGAGCTGATTTTAAGAGGTATATTCCTTTTGAGGGAAAAGGAAATTCATTGGTTCTACCAGTCTGGCGCAAGTGAATTGTACCCCGATCAATGGGAGCTTTTTATTGAGCAGATACCAGAAAATGAGCGTCATAATTTATTATCTGCATACTATCGTCGGTTGATCAGTGATGATGTCAAGGTCAGGCTTGAAGCAGCTAAAGCATGGTCTATGTGGGAAGGGGCAACTAGTTTTTTACATTTTGACCCTAATAGAACTAAGCAATTTGGAGTACCAGATTTCGCTATTGCATTAGCTCGAATAGAAACACATTATTTTATTAATCATGGTTTTTTTGTTGATGAAAATCAGCTGCTGAAAGGATTAGCACTTATACGTCATATTCCAGCAGTCATTGTCCAAGGTCGTTATGATGTTGTATGCCCTTTGAC
This sequence comes from Gammaproteobacteria bacterium, assembly GCA_029243585.1. Classification (GTDB taxonomy): domain Bacteria; phylum Pseudomonadota; class Gammaproteobacteria; order Steroidobacterales; family Rariloculaceae; genus UBA6522. Next base: position 1,048 of record JAQWRR010000018.1, on the reverse strand, counting down.
AAGTGCATGGGAACTTTCAAAGTGCTGGCCCGAGGCTGATTTTCGAATTGTAGGTGATGCTGGGCACTCAGCTTATGAGCCAGGAATTACTCACGAATTAATTTCAGCGACGGAGTCTTTTTTAGACAACAAATAAAATGAGTGCTATGACTAAAAAATTACTAGTCAACGGAAAGTTGATTAATGAAGATAAAATAATAGAGGCCGACATTCTTGTTGAGGGGCAGCGTATTTCTCGCATAGAGCCCATTCTATCTGGGGGTTTAGCTGATGAGGTGATAGATCTTCAGGGCCGCTACCTGCTCCCTGGCCTAATTGATGACCAGGTGCATTTTCGAGAACCTGGATTGACCCATAAAGGTTCGCTAGCGACAGAATCACTAGCAGCTATAAGCGGTGGTATTACGAGTGTTCTTGAGATGCCTAATACCAGTCCCCCAACAACCAATAGATCCGCATTGCTTGAGAAGTTGGACAGAGCTAAAGATCGAAGTTTTGTAAACTATGCTTTCTACCTAGGAGCCACTAATAATAATCTAGATGAAATCAGAAATGTTGTACTAGGTGAGGCCTGTGGTATTAAGGTTTTTATGGGTGCATCGACAGGCAACATGCTTGTAGATGATCCTGAAGTGCTTGAGAAAATTTTTGCGGATTCACCCCTCCTAATAGCTACCCACTGCGAGGATTCACCAACCATTTGGACCAATGAAGCAATATTTCGCGAACGTTTTGGGGATGAAGTTCCTATGTCTGCACATCCTGAGATTCGTTCGGAGGAAGCCTGTTATAAGTCGTCGTCCATGGCGGTGGAGCTCGCAAAACGCCATGGCGCAAGGTTACACGTATTACACCTAAGTACATTACGTGAACTTGGTTTGTTTGAGGCAGGCCCTATTGAAGATAAGGACATTACAGCAGAGGCATGTGTTCATCATTTATGGTTTGACCAGTCGCGTTATGATGATTTAGGCAGCCGCATTAAATGTAATCCCGCAATAAAGACTTCGATAGATCGTGAGGGGCTTCTGCAGGGAGTTTCAACGGA
>JAQWRR010000005.1 GCA_029243585.1 Gammaproteobacteria bacterium | reverse complement strand
AAGAAAATTTTAATTTGCCCCTTTTTCTGAGTTTATGATGGGTTGACAGACCTATGTAACCAATGGTTATATGCTATTTTTAGAGGCGAAAAAACCTTTTTTTCTTATAAATTCAAAGAGCTAGGGAGATCAAGCGGGTGACCTTAAAGCAACTCAGGTATTTGATTGGTATAGTCGATAGCGGACTGAATATTACCTCTGCTGCTGAACGTCTTTATACCAGTCAGCCAGGGATCAGTAAGCAGCTTAAGCAGCTAGAAGCAGAACTGGGTATGCAACTCTTTGCCCGAAAAGGCAAAAGCCTTGCTGGTATTACTCCCGCTGGAAGCGAAGTTATAGAGCGTGCTCGAAAAATCTTGCGCGAGGTAGACAATATATCCAGCCTTGCTAGTAATTTAGCAGTTGAGCAGGAGGGTACGCTCTCTATTGCTACCACCCATACCCAAGCACGTTATGTTCTCCCTGAAGTGATTAAAGCTTTTAGGGAACGCTATCCAAAGGTAGACCTTGAGTTACACCAGGGAACCTCAGAGCAGATTGCTGAGTTAGTAGCAAGTCAACAGGTAGATTTTGCAATTGCTAGCGGCTCTCAACAGCTTTTTGCGCGACTTACTTTATTGCCAATCTATAATTGGCATCGAATAGTTGTAGTTCCAAAGAATCATCCGTTGGCCCGAGAGACAAGGCCTTTGACATTGCATAAACTAGCTACTTATCCACTAGTTACCTATGTTTTCAGTGTCACTGGTGAGTCCTCTTTTAAACGGGCATTTAGTGATCAGAATCTAGACCCTAGGGTTGTTTTTACGGCTCGAGATGCTGACATTATCAAGACCTACTTGCGTATGGATATGGGTGTTGGCGTTCTTGCGTCGATGGCTTATGAACATAAAGATCATGAAGATTTGAAAGCACTTGATGCAAAAGGACTATTTCCACAGGTTACCACTTGGCTTGGTTTCCCAAGAGACCGAGTGCTACGAGGCTATATGATGGATTTTATTAAGTTGTTCGCTCCGCATTATTCAGAGCATATGATTCGTGATGCCGCCGCTTTAGAAACCCAAGCGCTTGTAGACAGCTTTGTGTCAGGGTTGTCACTGCCTGAAAAGTCAGAGAGAGAGGACGATACCGCAGTAAATTAGAGGGTTTTTATGGTGTCAGGGTGCTTTTAGCTCTAGTTCTCTAAGTAGACAGATTCAACTGGCCCTATACCTCTGATTTCAACAATAACTTCCTCATCCTTTGCTCCGTCGTAATGTATTCCTCCCGCAGGATGTTTGACATAACTGCCTGCACCTAGAGGCACGGTTTTATCAGGATCTCCATCCGCCGTGAATCCTGTATACCACGTGCCTGAAATCACTGTGACGTATCGGTCTTGGCTGTGGTAGTGAGGAGTAGTAAAAGAACCTGGAGGAGATTTAACTCTGTAGACGTAGAACCCTTCAGCACCAGGGGCCCCTTCTAAGAGTACGAAAGATGTTCCATTTTCTCTCACTGTCCACTCCAGATCGTCTGATGTGAGGCGTATAAAACCTTCTTCGGTTTCTTGAGCCATGAGAACAGGCATCAGTAAACTTATTGAAAAAATAGCAAGACACTTTTTCATTTATGGTTCTCCATACAATTCTTTAGCAAAATTTTTTGTGATTTTACTTTTTAGTCTATTTATTGGGGTAAGGGTTCGGTCATTTCAACATGTAAGCCATCCGGACCTTTAATAAACATCAAGTCAGCCCCTGGTGGGTTTGGTCTTTCTAGATAAGGCTCATAACCAGAAGCTGCGAGCGTATCTCGGAATACATCTAGTGATGGAACAAGGAACCCTATGTGATCCCCGGCACGATATTGACTGGGTTCACGTTGGTCATCATCAGCGGCCTGAGTAACATGCACCCAAACAGTATCATATAAAATTGTGTGAAAACGTCCTCGACCTCTATCCTGTGAATACTCTCCCCCGAAGACTTGTAAAAACCAATCGCTCATCGCGTCTGCATCGGATGCAAAGAAATGTACATGGTTTATGCCTGTATAGACTGGGTCTTCTAGTAACTCAAAGCGTCCTCCCCAAGGGTCTGTGACATGAGCAATTAAAGAGGCAGTGACGCCTTCCTGCGGCTCAGTCCGAATTACACCTCCAAGTTCACGAATAAGTTCGACGGTGGCCCGTACGTCTGGAACTGAAATTCCTATATGGTCAAAAACGCTTTTAGAACCGTCACCCGCCATTCCCTCGTTAGGCATGCTGCCAACAAATCCATTGTGATATCGAATGCCTGGGCCTGGGCCAATTTCATCGGGTTCCCCGCCAAGCACCTTGTTATACCAGACCGCCGCCGCTTCTTGCTGGCCACTCGGAACCCTCAGGTGTGCATGGGTAAAAATGCTCTGCGACAGGACAAACTCAGGCAGGAAGGTGAAAAGAGCAATAAACCCTAGTAATTGAACCTGTAGTTTTCGAATATTATTACTCATTGCTTTTTCCTTATAGGCAGGTCTAACTTTATATTCTATAAAAGGAACATAGCATTGCAGCAAGGACCACGCCAATAAGAATCGGTGTTCTTCTCCAGTTATCAGTCAATGAATGAGAAGACTAGTAAGGTAGAATCAAAGAACATTAGGATTGGAGTTTCCCATGTTTAAAAGGTTTATGGGTCATATCATAGGGAAACACTCTATTCCGCCCTTAAAAGTTCCGTCTGTTTTGGGGCCATCGCTGAAACTTAAGGGAGAGCTAAGTGGTAGCGAGGAACTGATAATTCAGGCTGCTGTAGAAGGTGTAATTGCACATCATACAAAGAGTTTAACTGTTGGTAGATTCGGTCGAGTTAAAGCAAATATTAATGCCAATGTCATTATCATTGAGGGAACCGTTGAAGGAGACTTAACTGGCGATGAGGAAATAATCATTAAAAGCTCTGGTAAGGTCACGGGCAATCTATCCGCGCCACGTATCATGCTAGAACATGGAGCTACCCTTAATGGTCGTGTAGAAATGAAATTGAAAGATATAAACTCGTCAGATCTCACGAAAAAAAATTCTGAAAGGGTTATTGAAGCTGATGTTATGGTGGTTAGTAAGTAAAGGGAGCAAGCCATGGCTAGAATTTTCTTTGTATTTTTATTTGCGACAACTATAGAGATGGCCAGCGCACATCATTCCAATGATTATCACTTTGATCGCAACGTGGATGTGACTATTAGTGGAACTGTAAAAATGTTTCGTTTCATTAACCCTCATTCACGGCTACTTGTGGATGTCTTGGATGAAAATGGAGAGATAGTCACATGGGACTGCGAAATGGCTGGGGCAAACGGACTGCAGAGAAGAGGTTGGACTGCAGAGGTTTTTAACCCGGGTGATGAAATCGTAATTCACGGATTTGCCGCAAGACGAAATGAAACTGAATGCTATTTCGACGTCGCGCATCTGAGTGATGGTCAAGAAATCGCGATGTCCGATTCTTTTAATGCGGATATTTTAGAGCAGACACAGACCATCGAGACTTCGCCGGGCAATATGGATACTCCAAACTTTAGTCGTGTTTGGCAACGTTCACGTGGGGATGCTGGTCGTCCACCGGCAGGTGGCCCACGGTTAGGTGGTCCAAATCGAAACGCCTGGGTATTGTCAGAGTCTGGAAGACTAGCCTTAGACTCCTATGACTCAGTTTTCGATGATCCAGCATTGGAATGCAGTCCGGTTAGTATCAGGCGTCTTTGGGGTAACAATGACCTGACTGAGATTCAGCAGACAGCTGATAAAGTAATCATAAGACATGAGTGGATGGACGCAGTTCGTGAGATAAGTCTCACGCAAGATCAGCATTTAGGAGATCTTGAGCCAAGGGTGCTAGGGCATTCAATTGGTTGGTATGAGGGCCCTACTTTAGTTATTGACACCATTGGCTATGAAGCCGGCATGTTGGAACAACACCCAGGCTTGCCACATAGCGAAAAACTCCACACCGTTGAACGTCTTACCCTTAATGAAAATGGGGAATCATTCGAAATTACAATACTGATGGAGGATGAGCTTTATTTCACAGATCAGCTAACAGTATCTAGATCTTTTGTTGCAGCAAACGCTATACCTCAAGAATATAATTGTACGCATCCGGAACTCGGGCATTAAAGCTACCAAAGCTTTTTGCTGCTATTGCTATCGTTGCAGAGGAGGTTGTCCACCAATCCGATCAGCAAGGTGTCCAAGTGCTATAGCAAAGAGGTGTGACCGGTTCCATCGAAGAATAGAGCGATAGTTCTGGTAGACAATAAATGCAGGCTCATTACCATCGTTAGGTAGTACTATCGATCCATTTAGGTCTGCAGTGGACAGCATTGCCCCATCGATTCTTTTTATGCCCAGTTCGCTCCACTCGTTAAGTGGTTTCTGTATATCAAGTCCCGCTAAGCTAGTATCAAAATCATCAGGTATCTCTACTTGACGCCCCCATATGTAACCTGCTCGCCACGAAGCAGCCATATAATTAGCTGCTGATTCGATAGCATCTGCAGAACTACCCCAAATATCTTTGCGCCCATCTCCATCACCATCTTTTGCATAATCTATAAAGGTTGATGGCATAAATTGAAGCTGACCCATAGCACCAGCCCATGATCCTTTCATTGCCTCCGCACTGATGTGCCCCTCATCGATAATACGCAAGGCATTTAGTAGTTCTCGTCGAAAAAAAGTTGCTCTTCGAGGATCATAGGCAAGTGTGACGAGTGAGCTAACAACACCATCATTACCCTGATAGTTCCCATAACTACTTTCGATTCCCCAGGCTGAAACAAGCACGCGTGCTGGAATGCCGTAACGCTTTGAGACATCTTGAAGCAAAACACTATCTTCCATGAGGCGTCGACGTCCTTCTGTGATACGCGCATCTGTCACTACGCGATCAATGTAAGTCCAGAAGTCGAGCCGTGATTCAGCCTGATTTCGGTCACGCTCGATAACCCGCTCTACAGGTTGTACGTTAACTAGCGCAGTATCTAGGGTTGCCTCTGAGATTCCAGAAACTATTGCTTCAGCCCGAAACTCTTCAAGCCACTCATTAAATGGTTGAGGGTTTTGAGCTAGAGACTCCATGCTCAGAAGTAGTAATAGCGTTAGCTTGGGAATAATTATGCTTTTTTTCATTGCAATCCTCCCCCTAAATATGAGCATTTAATTTTAGACATGATAAACATATTTTATCGGAGATGAATTTTAA
>JAQWRR010000069.1 GCA_029243585.1 Gammaproteobacteria bacterium | reverse complement strand
CATAGCATCGCTTTTTTTGGTCGACTAGCGGAGATTGCCGGAGAATATTTAAATAAAGGATCTCAGGTGTACGTTGAAGGGAAGCTTCGTACGCGAAAGTGGCAAGATCGCGAAGGAAATGACCGTTGGACTACAGAAGTTGTGGCAAATGAGCTACAAATGCTAGGTGGTCGAGCCGGAGCGGGTGCACCAGCACAAGGGGCGGCTCCAATTGCTCCTCCTCAGAGTTCTGGGGATGCTCCACAGGACACCTCAACACCATTTGATGACGATATTCCTTTTTAAGAAATTTATAACGTATTTTTTTCAACGGAATTGGAAAGCGAGCCTGAGCTATTCAAGTCTCGAGCTATACATTTCTTATATAACAATAACTGAATGATTTATGCCAGACCGACTTTTTATTAAGACTTTTGGTTGTCAGATGAATGAGTATGACTCATCCAAAATGAAGGATGTTTTGGTGGACAGCCTAGATATAAAGGAAACAAGTCATGCTGAAGAAGCTGACATCCTATTATTGAATACTTGTTCAGTTCGTGAGAAGGCCCAGGAGAAGGTCTTTTCATTGCTCGGAAGATGGCGGGAATTTAAAGAGCAGCAGCCACATAAAATCATTGGAGTGGGTGGTTGTGTTGCTAGTCAGGAGGGGGAAGCAATCCTAGCCCGAGCTCCTTTTGTGGATTTAGTTTTTGGACCACAGACGCTTCATCGACTACCTACAATGATTGGCCAAGTCCGTGCAGGGCAACCTAGCGTGGTGGATGTTAGTTTTCCAGAGATTGAAAAATTTGATGTTCTTCCAACCCCTAAACTCTCTGCGGTGACAGCTTTTGTTTCTGTGATGGAGGGTTGTAGTAAATATTGTACTTTTTGCGTAGTTCCATACACTCGTGGGGAAGAAATTAGTCGTCCAATAGATGATGTGATTGCTGAAGTTGTGGATCTTGCTGAGTTAGGCGTGAAAGAAATAAATCTTTTAGGCCAGAATGTTAACGCCTACTGTGGTCCGGTACATGCAGGCGGCACAGCTGACCTTGCTACGCTAATTTACTATGTGGCAGCGATTGATGGAATTGAACGGATACGCTTCACGACATCCCATCCTAGTGAATTTACCGAGCCATTGATTCGTGCTTATGCTGAGGTCAAAGAATTAGCAAGTTATTTGCATTTGCCAGTACAAAGCGGATCAGATGATATCTTGCAGCTTATGAAACGCGGGTATACAGCATCTGATTACATTGCAAAAATAGATGCGCTTAAAAAGAATCGTCCGGGAATTTCTATCTCCTCTGACTTTATTGTTGGGTTTCCGGGTGAAACGGCAGAAGATTTTGATGCTACGTTGGATCTAATTAAGAGAGTGGGTTTTGATCAGTCATTTAGCTTTATCTATAGCCAGCGTCCAGGAACACCCGCGGCAACTGTGGATGATCATGTTTCTCGGGATGTTAAAAAGCAGCGCTTGCAGCAGCTACAGAATTTAGTTAACGAACAAGCGGGTATTATCAGTAGAAACATGGTTGGTAGAGTCGAGAAAGTTCTTGTTGAGAGGCTATCAAAAAAATCTTCGCGTGAGCTTGCAGGGCGAACGGAAAACAATCGCTGGGTTAATTTTGCTGGTAGCTCTTCCCTGATTGGGCAGTTTGTAGATGTGCAAATTTCAGAAGCGTTGCGTAACTCATTGAGAGGACGTCTTTTGAGTGAGCAGGACGAGCAGTTCGTTGCCTGAAGTATCTCAGAAGAGTGATTCTCTGGACGTAGTTCTCGCACCGGAAGACCATCATCGTATGGCTAATTTATGCGGGCAGTTTGATGAACATTTGCGTCAGATTGAACGAGGACTAAGTATACGGATAAAAAATCGAGGAAATCACTTCAGGCTTGATGGAACATTAAAATCGATTGAAGTAGGACGTAGTGTATTAGAAGAGCTGTTTTCTTTAACTGAAGCTGAGGAGATTGATCCGGAGCGTGTTCATCTCTGTTTGCAGGAATATTCTAGAGTGGACCGTGAAGCTTGCCAAGAGAGTATGGTTTTTCGTACGAGAAGGCGAGATGTACGTGCAAGGGGTTCTAATCAGAGCGCCTATGCAATGGCTATGAGATCTAAAGACCTAACATTTGGTATTGGTCCAGCGGGTACTGGAAAAACCTATCTTGCTGTAGCGGCAAGTGTAGAGGCGCTAGATACGGATACGGTACGTAGGATTGTTTTGGTTCGACCTGCTGTTGAAGCAGGAGAGAGACTTGGTTTTTTGCCAGGCGACATGTCTCAAAAGGTTGATCCTTATCTAAGACCAATGTACGACGCTCTTCACGAGATGATGGGGTACGAGCGAGTTGGGCGTCTCATCGAGCGTAATATTATTGAGATAGCGCCACTTGCCTTTATGCGCGGTCGTAGCCTTAATGAGTCTTTCATTATTTTAGATGAAGCGCAGAATACAACGGCTCAACAGATGAAAATGTTCCTTACCAGAATTGGTTTTGGCTCAAGAGCGGTTGTGACTGGAGATGTGACCCAGACTGATTTACCTAGGGGCCTGGAATCTGGTTTGAAACATGCTAATCGTATTTTGCAAGATGTTTTAGGCGTGAAGTTTATCCATTTTGATCCTCAGGATGTGGTTCGACATCGGTTGGTGCAGAAGATTGTTGAAGCCTATAGCAGAGATGAAGGTTAGAATGGTTCGCTTAAGATCATGAAGGCTTCGGAATAAGGGTTCTATCTGGAAATTATTATTCAAAACGCTGATCAATCTACAAAGATCCCGCTTAGTGAACAAATCAAAGACTGGGTTCAATGTGCTTTGGGCAAGGAACGATCTGGCGAACTGACTGTGCGTATTGTTGATGAGACTGAGAGTGCCGCCCTTAATGAACGGTTTCGTAACGTTATGGGAGCCACAAACGTTCTAGCATTTCCTTATGATAAAAGTCCTTGTGAAGGTTCTATAGAGTCAGAGCTAATTGGTGATCTGGTTGTTTGTGCGCCAGTTCTTGAGCGCGAGGCTATTGCACAGGACAAGGCTTTATTAGCTCATTGGGCGCATATATTAATTCATGGGACATTACATCTGATTGGTTATGATCATCAAAATATTGAGGATACACAGGCTATGGAAGAGAGAGAAAGAGACCTGCTAGGTTCTTTAGGTTTCGAAGATCCCTATGAGTCTATTGAATAATACCTTGCAAGGTGTGTTACAGGATTGCAAGATAGGCGTTACCGATGTCCGAAGATTTACCTCCCAGTAGCGATAATTCCGGAAAGCCCGGTTGGTGGTCACGCCTATTTCATAGAGGCAGTGAAGAAGTTCCTGTGCGGGGAGATGTAGTTGCGTACCTAACAGATGCCCGTCGTAATAATCTACTAGCTGCGGAAGAGCATGCCATGCTCCAAGGTGTTTTGAATGTATCCGAGACTCAGGTTCGTGACATTATGGTTCCACGTTCACACATGGTGGTATTGGACTTAGATGACTCTCTTGCAAAGTTACGAGACATAATTATTGAGTCGGGTCATTCTAGGTTTCCTGTAATCGGAGATGGTCGTGATGAAGTTGTAGGCATACTTTTAGCCAAAGATCTTTTACGACATTTGGTTGAAAGTGAATCAAGCAAGTCGTTTGACGTAAAAGAATTACTTCGACCTGCAGTGTTTATACCAGAGAGTAAGCGTCTAAATGCATTGCTAACACAGTTTAGGGAAAGCCATAATCACATGGCAATTGTGGTGGATGAGTATGCAGGTGTAGCAGGCCTTGCTACGATTGAAGATGTGCTTGAACAAATAGTTGGAGATATTGATGACGAGCATGACGCAGAGGAGGCTGAATATATCAACGATCAGGGGGATGGCCGATTTTTTGTGCTTACTCTGACAAGAATTGAAGAATTTAATGAGTATTTTAAGGTCGAATTTTTAGATGATGAGTATGACACTCTGGGAGGACTTATCATGCATGAATTAGGTCGACTACCTAGACGCGGGGAAGTGTTAGATTTTTCTGGTTTCCGGTTTCGTGTATTGCGAGCAGATCGCCGCCGGATTCACTCCCTTGAAGTTAGCAGAGTTTCTAGTGCCGATACTGATTAGATACTAACCTTTCATTCGGCGTGCGCCTTAGATATAAATATAAACTCCTAGCATCATTTTTGGCCGGATCATTCCTGCCGCTAGCTTACTCACCGTTTGATTTTTTTTGGATTGCTCCGCTGTGTTATGCAGTCCTTTTCTATAGTTGGAGCTCACTTTCGCCATCACGGACTTTTTGGTGTGGATTCTCTTTTGGTTGCGCTAGTTTTTTTTCAGGTATCCACTGGGTATACGTAAGCATCCATGATTTTGGTCAATTACATCCTTTTGCTGCTGCTGGACTGACTTTAGCATTAGTTATGATTCTTGCATGTTACATCGCTCTAACAGGATGGATTGCAGCTTACTGGTTTCCTAATGATGGTCCTTGTGCATGGTTAGGCGTTTTTCCAGCTATTTGGGTATTGGTGGAATGGTTGCGTGGCTGGTTTTTGAGTGGTTTTGGATGGCTATCTGCAGGATATAGCCAAACGGATTCTTGGCTTATCGGATTTGCTCCGATCGGTGGAGTTTATCTCATATCATGGATGGTTTTGCTGACTGCTGGATCTATTGTGTATGTAGCTATTTGTGCTTCTAGAAAGAGAATAGTCGTAGCGTCTTGTCTAGGAATATTTTGGGCTATTGGTCTTCTTTTAAGTAAGTTTTCATGGGGAGACCCTACTGGCAGACTTCTTACGGTATCTCTTGTACAGGGAGCAGTGCCACAGGATTTAAAGTGGCGGCCAGAGCAGTTTGAACCAACTCTAGAGCTCTATCAGCGGTTGACCGAAGACAGCGCTGGAAGTCATTTAATACTTTGGCCAGAAGCCGCAATTCCTGCGCTCTACAATACAGTCGAAGGCTTTCTTGAGGGAGTGCACGATAGGGCCGCAGAACTTGGTGGCACAGTAGCGCTTGGAATTTTGAGGGATAGTCCAGGGGGTGGATCTCTCCAAAACTCTTTAGTAGTTCTTGGTGAGGACCCTCGTTTTTATATTAAACGCCATCTTGTTCCCTATGGTGAAGTATTTCCAGTTCCGAGCTTTATGAGACGATGGTTGCGTCTAATGAACTTGCCTTATACTGATATAGTGGCAGGCGAGCCAAACCAGCTGCCACTTGATATTGCGGGAGAAAAAGCTGCTGTTACTATCTGTTACGAAGATTTGTTTGGCGCAGAACAACTCCACTATTTTCCTGATGCATCATTAATAGTTAACGTAAGTAATGATGCATGGTTTGGAAATACGATAGCGCCTCATCAGCACTTACAGATAGCTCGGATGAGATCTGCTGAGGTTTCTCGCTATACTCTGCGATCTGCAAATACAGGCATATCAGGTGTTATTGATCCTCGAGGACGAGTTGTGGCAAATTTACCTCAGTTTGAACCAAATGTATTAAACACCGCAATTCAGGGGTACACGGGGGAAACACCCTATGTACTATGGGGGAATTATCTTGTTGTTATGAGTGCGCTGATGGCCCTATTTGCTCAGTTTCTAGTTACGAAATTTATAATTCGGCCTGAAACATAAATTGATCGTACTAGTTTTTTATTAGCCATATGTCTTGCTACATTTCCATCATTTTTGGCAATAGCCAACGCTTCTGCTTCGGTGGCATCACTAGGAATAGATACACGACTACGCATCTTTCCATTGACTTGAACACTTACTTCAGCAGTATCACTTTTTAAATATTTCTCATCAAATTCTGGCCATTTCATATAGGCAATTGTTTCAGTATTGCCAAGACGTTCCCAAAGCTCTTCTGCTATATGTGGTGCAAGAGGGGAGAGTAACAACACAAAATCATTCACAATATCTCGTGGTAACACATCCCATTTATTAGCAGTATTAATGAATTCCATTAGTGCAGAAATTGCTGTATTAAATCTTAGTTCCTGAATGTCATTTGTCACTTTTAAAATGGTTTGATGTAAAACTTTCAGTTGTTCTGGGGTTGGAGTTTTATCACAAACAGCATTGCTTAACTGAGCGCCGTTTTCAGCACCTACCAATAGTCTCCATACTCGGTTTAGGAATCGATAGGTACCTTCGACACTGCGAGTGCTCCAGGGTTTTACCTGTTCCAGAGGACCCATAAACATTTCATATAACCGAAAAGCATCGGCTCCATATGATTGAACTACCTCATCAGGGTTTACTACATTACCTCGGCTCTTGCTCATCTTGTGGGCACGAGCTTCTACCTTAATACTTACATCATCCGCTAGTACGAAGTGCTCACCGTCTTTTTTCACATCATCTGCGCTGATTACTACACGTTTGACCTTAGATCCAGTAAGACTATCTTGGTTAGAGCTTATGAAATCAGCAGATATTGGAACGTTATTTTCATCTTCAAATTTTGCATATTCAAGTTCTCCCAAGATCATTCCTTGGTGAACAAGTTTTTTAAAAGGTTCAGACGTGCTTATGATGCCGGCATCAAATAGCACTTTATGCCAAAAACGCGCATATAAAAGATGAAGGACTGCATGCTCCGATCCACCCACATAAATATCTACGGGCATCCAGTAATTTTCAAGTTCCTTGTCTACAAGTTCCTTGCTATTTTTTGGATCGAGGAACCTCAGGTAGTACCAGCATGAACCAGCCCACTGCGGCATAGTATTAGTCTCTCTCAGCGCAGGTTTGCCTGTATCGGGATCGGTTATTTCCAACCAGTCAACGACTGCTGAGAGAGGTCCTTCCGCTTTACCGCTTGGCGCAAAATCTTCTATTTTAGGAAGAAGGACTGGTAAACTTTCATCTGCTAACGTTTTTGTTTTTCCATCAGAAAAAATGATTGGAAAAGGCTCTCCCCAATAGCGTTGTCGAGAGAATAGCCAATCTCGGAGTTTATAGTTAATTTTACGAATACCATGCCTATGTTCTTCCAGCCAATCAATCATTTTGGCTTTTGCTATCTGTATATCTAGACCATTTAGGAACTCACTATTAATGGCAGGTCCCTCGCCTGTATATGCCTCACCGTCAAAGTCAGGTGGAGGTTCTACTGTGCGAATGATTGGCAGAGAGTGGGTTTTAGCAAATTCCCAATCTCTCTGATCTTCTCCAGGCACGGCCATTATTGCGCCAGTGCCATAGCCGGCGAGCACATAGTCAGCTACCCAGATTGGAATTTCTTCATTATTTGTAGGGTTGATTGCAAAGGCTCCAGTGAAAATGCCCGTTTTTTCTTTCTGAAGATCTGTACGTTCTAACTCGCTTTTACGAGTAGCACTCAGACGATAAGATTCCACCTGTTTTTTTTGGCTCTTTGTAGTTATTAATTCTACGAGTGGATGTTCTGGAGCAAGCACAATATAAGTGGCACCAAACAGTGTGTCAGGCCTTGTAGTAAAAACCTGGATTTTTTTGCTTGTAGTGCTGAGTTGAAACTCAATTTCTGCACCTTCGCTACGACCAATCCAGTTACGCTGCATTTCTTTAGTGCTATGTGGCCAATCAAGGTTATTGAGGCCACGGAGAAGCTCATCAGCATACTCAGTGATGCGCAGTACCCACTGTTTTAGGGGACGCCGTTCGCATGGATGCCCACCTACTTCTGATTTCCCATCAATAACTTCCTCATTCGCAAGCGTCGTACCAAGTTCTGGGCACCACCAGACAGGCTTTTCTTCTTGGTAAGCTAGGCCTCGCTCAAAAAGTTTTTTAAATATCCACTGAGTACATTTGTAATAGGCAGGGTCGGTCGTGTTAATTTCTCGACTCCAATCATAAGAGAAACCTAAACTTTTTAGTTGTTCGCGAAATCGATTGATATTACGTTGCGTAGTGATGCTTGGATGTGTGCCTGTTCTACGCGCATATTCTTCAGCAGGCAATCCAAATGCATCCCAGCCGATAGGGTGGAGCACGTTGTATCCACACATGCGTTTATAACGCGCTATGATGTCGGATGCCGTATAGCCTTCGGGGTGACCCACATGAAGGCCATCGCCACTGGGGTACGGAAACATGTCAAGAACATAGAATTTCGGAAGTGTTCTATCAAAATCATCTGATATATGAAAGGTCTGATTCTTTTCCCAGTAATTTTGCCACTTAGCCTCGATTTTTTTGAAAGGATACACTGCCATGCTAAAAGTACTCTCCAGAGGAATTCAACTGTTTTTTATTGTCGGTTTGGTTGGACCAACATATATGCTGTCGGATGATCTTTGCAAACTCAGTTAGAATCAAGCTGTATGAAAGCCTTAAGTTTACTTCGTAAGTACACCAACAGGGTCATATGGCCCCATTTGCTAGTGCTCAGCCTTGCAACTTTGATTGTGGGTGGTTGTGGATTTCAGTTAGAAGGGTCCCGTGCCCTACCTATTTCTATTGCTAAAACCTACATTGATACATCTAAACCTTACACTGAGCTTTACGATAGCTTAAGAGATGCTCTTAGGGGTCGTGGTGCTGAGGTAGTGCAATCACGGCAAGAGGCAGGAGCTGTATTGCGAATTCTTGAGGATTCAAGTGGTCAACGGATATTATCTGTTTCCGCAAGAAATACACCGCGTGAATATGAGGTTTTTTATGTAATAACTTTTTCACTTGAGTTTGAGGGTTCAAGCCTAATTGAAAATGAAACGCTTATTGTTACCCGAAGTTACACATATGATGCAATGCAAGTTTTAGGTATGAGCGCAGAGGAACAAATTTTACGAGAATCATTGGCGCAAGATTTAGCCCGACAAGTTTTGCGCTTGATAGAGGTTGAGAGGTCTGTTGCGCCAATAACACCAAGCTGATTTATAGGCCGAGTAGTTTTAAGATAATTCCATGAGTTGCTCTGAACTTCAAATGTTGGACTTGCTTAGTGTGCATAAACTTCTTGACGCTTACGGCTTGGAATTAATTGAGGTTGATATTGGAGCCAACATTCCTGCGTCCTACTGGGGAGAGCCAGAAGCAGGCCTTGCTGGAAAGTGTATATTCGTTCGACCTGATACCCCATCTCATTCTTTACTTCATGAAACTGCGCATTATGTATGTATGTCAGAAAATAGACGCTTAAACCTTTGGAGAAATGCTGGTGGTAACGCTGAGGAAGAGAATGCAGTGTGTTTTCTACAAATAATTCTAGCGGATTATCTGCCGGGGCTTGGAAGAAAAAAACTTATTGATGATATGGACGAGTGGGGTTATACATTTCGCGAAGGGGATACGAATAAATGGTTCAATGGAGATGGACATAGCGCCCAGCAGTGGCTTCTGACTATGAACATCATTGATACTAAAGAAAGGCCGACTTGGCGCTTACGAGACTCTGCTTAGATTGAATTCTATAGTTTAGTGGGATTCGGCGTATCACCATATATGATATCTGGATCAAATATTTTTTCGGTTTCTGTGAATTCAAGTTGAATTGGCTGTTTTGTTTTACCTAATGGAATACGCCGGTAAAAGCAGGACCGGTAGCCAACGTGACAGCTCGCACCACCGTTCACATTTACCCTAAGCCAAACGCAATCTTGATCGTCGTCTATCATGAGCTCACACACTTTTTGTATAAGACCACTAGTACTTCCCTTATGCCAAAGTACGCCGCGACTCCTGCTAAAGTAGTGCGCCTCGCCAGTTTCAATAGTCAGTTTAAGTGCCTCAGCATCCATGTATCCCTGCATAAGTAATTCGCCCGACTCATAATCAGTAGTTACTGCTGGGATAAGCCCATCATGATCAAATTTAGGCGCAAGCTGAATACCTTCTTCCACTTGTTCAACGCTCAATCTTGAACTGAATACCTTTATCATCAGATACTGCCCTCAAAATATATTAATTGATAATTATAGGCCACATATAGCATGAGCTAGCCTTTAGTAGAGGTATCATAGCCATCTGTAGGTAAAAATCAGACAATATTTGAATCTAAATGGCTTTGATCCTCCACAATACGCTGACACGACAACGTGAACAGTTCAAACCAGAGAATCCTGAACGGGTAACAATGTATGTTTGTGGCCCAACGGTATACAACTTTGCCCATATTGGTAATGCTAGACCTCCAGTGGTTTTTGATGTTCTTGCTAGGTTACTTCGTCGCACATATCAACTTGTTTACGTTCGTAATGTAACGGATGTTGATGACAAGATTAATGCTGCAGCTGAAGACGAAGGCATAGGCATCAATGAGTTATCAAATCGTTATCTTGATGCCTATCATGATGATATGAATTTGCTAGGTGTCTTGCCGCCAGATATTGAACCAAAGGTTACAGAACATATACCAGAGATTATTTCACTCATAGAGAGGCTGATAAAATCAGGCTATGCATATGTTGCTGAAGGCCATGTGTTGTTTTCAGTTACGAGTTTTGATTCATACGGTATGTTATCTGGCCGAGATCAAGAAGAACTAATCGCAGGAGCTCGAGTTGAAATTGCCCCATATAAGAAAAACCCAGCAGATTTCGTACTGTGGAAGCCATCCCATAAAGATGGTGTAGGCTGGGCTAGTTCCTGGGGGTATGGCAGGCCTGGTTGGCATGTGGAGTGTTCTGCCATGGTAGAAGCTCACCTGGGTAACACAATTGATATCCATGGAGGTGGATTAGACTTAGTGTTTCCTCATCATGAGAATGAGACAGCCCAGAGCACCTGCGCGCATGGAGGAGAAGAATACTGCCGCTATTGGGTACATAACGGACTCATCAATATTGAAAGCGAAAAGATGTCTAAATCCCTCGGTAATGTACTCTTGGTTAAAGACCTTTTGATGCAGGCACCGGGTGAAGTAGTGCGTTTAGGGCTTTTGACGGCGCACTATCGTCAGCCTCTAGACTGGAGCTCTGCGGTACTGGAAGATGCTCAGCAAAAGCTTGATCGAATGTACGGTGCTTTGCGTGAGGCAGGTATAACTGGGATCCAGCTAGATCAGCCTAATATTCCTCCTCCACAGAAGGTTGTTGAGGCGCTAGAAGATGACCTAAACTCACCCAGGGCTCTGGCTGAGATTTTTAATCTAGCAAGAGAGATTAACCGTGAGACGGATGAAAAAAAACGCGAAGAGCTTGCGAAAGCTATGAGGTCTGGTGGATGGTTGCTCGGGCTCTTACAAGCAGACCCTGAATCATGGTTTATTAAGGCCCGGTCTTCTGATCTTTTGGATGAGGACGCGATCAATATTTTAATTAAGAATCGGGAGTCTGCACGTAAGTCCGGAGATTATAGTGAAGCAGACCGTATTAGAGATGAACTGGGAAGTAGTGGTGTCATCATTGAAGATAGCGCTTCGGGGACTCGCTGGCGGCGGACTCGCTAGGAGATATTTATAGTGCCAAAAATTTTCATTATGCTGCTGGTAAGTGTCGTTCGCCTTTATCAGCTGATTATGTCCCCATTGATAGGTAAATCATGTCGCCATATTCCAACTTGTTCAACTTACTGTATTGAGGCTATTAAACGTTTTGGACCTTTAAAAGGTGGATGGCTTACTGTTAAGCGTGTTTCAAAGTGTAATCCTTGGAGTACTTCTGGCTATGACCCAGTACCTGGACTGAAAATAGATGACGCCTCTTAATAGGCTGTAAAATGAGGAAAGAAAGTTGAGCATCGATAAAAATATAATTGATATTGTTTGCTGCCCAGTTACACGGTTACCTCTGGAGCTTATGCCCAAAGAGAAACTTCATGAACTTAATAAGTTTATTAAAGATTCTGAACTGGTTAGTCGTGATGGGACTGTTTTGATTGATAAGCTGCATGAAGCCCTTATTACACGTGATGGAAAATTTGCTTACCCTATTGAGAATGGAATTCCAATCCTCTTGGAAGGTCAAGGAATCTCCCTTTCACAGCTTGAGAACGCGTGAAACTTAACGCCCAGGAACTGACTAACCACCTATCTGGGGAGTTGGCTTCCGTTTATCTGATTGCTGGAGATGAACCTTTATTGGTTTCTGAAGCATTACGGGAAATTCATGCTCGTGCCATCCAGTCTGGTTTTGAGAATCGTGAGCAGCATATTGTTGATAAGAGTTTTAGATGGGTTGACCTAGAAGCTGGCATGCAGAATCTTTCGTTATTCTCAAGCAAACGTATTGTTGACCTAAGATTGCACACGCCACGCCCAGGTGACCAAGGATCGCGTACTATGCGAGCGATTGTAGAGCGGTCGGATCCAGATGCTTTGTTGCTCATAGTAACACCCAAGCTTGATAAAGCTGCGAGCAATAGTGTGTGGGTTAAGTGTATTGAAAAACATGGGATCATAATTCAAATTTGGCCTATTGATAGGGCAAAATTTCCAGGTTGGGTTCGCCAACGGGCAGCGGTATTAGGTCTTGATATGAGTGTTTCTGCATCAGAACTTCTAGCGGGGCGTGTAGAAGGTAATTTGCTTGCAGCCGACCAAGAATTACAAAAACTATTTCTGTTATTAGGTGAAGGTAAAGTCAGTGAAGATATCGTATTGGAGTCAGTTGCTTCTAATGCAAGATTCGATGTTTTTAGGCTTACAGACGCTATGCTAGCCGGAGATTCTAAACGGACTATGAAAGTCTTATATGGCTTGCGTACGGAGGGGATACAGCCTGCTCTAGTACTATGGGCAATTAGCCGTGAATTATGTCTTTTGGCGCGTCTAAAAGCCGCATCCCTTAGTGGAGAAAAAGAAGTGGTGGCGATGCAGCGTAATCAGGTATGGCGTAATCATCAGCCTCTTGTTAGAAAGGCATTGAAACGTTTTGAGATTAAAGAATTGACAAGTCTTATCATGCGTGCCTCTGAGGTTGATAGAATCATAAAGGGCGTGTTGAAAGGAGATGCTTGGAATGAACTAATAAACCTCCTAATGGACGCGTTAGTATCAAACCCTCAAAAAAAGAGCACATTTCCCTGGCGGGCTACATAATCAAATATGAATTCAATTGGAATTTTTGGTGGGACTTTTGATCCAATTCATAATGGACATCTTCGAATTGCTCTAGAGGCACTCGAAGAATTATCTTTGTCGGCCGTCCATTTCATTCCCTGTGGTCAATCACCACTTCGTAGTGAGCCTGCTGCAACAAATGATATACGGCTGAAAATGGTAAAAGCTGCAGTTGAGGTGGAACCACGTTTTATTATGGATACGCGAGAGATTAAGAGAGATGGGCCCTCTTACACTTACGATACTCTAACTACACTAAGGGATGGGTATAAAGAAACTTCAATGTGTCTTATCCTTGGAATGGATTCTTTTATTAGCCTCCCTAGGTGGTACCGTTGGGAGCAGCTTATTGATCTTGCTCATATTGTCATTGCTCATCGTCCAGGTTGGAAGGCCCCAACTGAAGGGCCGCTAGGGGATTTTGTACAAGAGCACCTTGCAGAGAGCTCTCAGGATGCAGTGACAAAACGTGAGGGAAGTCTGTTTGTTTTGCCAGTAACACAGTTAGAAATTTCTGCGACTAAACTTAGGTCGTTCATTCGCTTGGGACTTGACCCTAAGTTTCTTGTTCCAGAAAGTGTTAGAGCTATTATTAAAGAAACTGAATGCTATGCATAAAGACCCGTCTACAACGGATATAACTAGCGCCGAACTTAGTACGATAGCTGTAGAGGCATTAAATGACCTGAAAGCCCAGTCAGTTAAGTGTATGGATGTTCGCCATCTAACTTCTGTGACTGATTTAATGATACTAGCCACTGGCCGATCGGATCGACATGTTCGTGCTTTAGCAGAGTCTGTCATCGAATCTTGCAAACTTGCAGGACAAAGGCCCCTAGGTCTAGAAGGTAAAGATACTGGTGAGTGGGTTTTAGTGGATCTTTCGGATGTTGTGGTCCATGTGATGCTTCCAAAGGTGAGGGAGTTTTATGATCTCGAAAAGCTTTGGGATATTGCACCATGATGCTGATAAGTTGCCATGAATTTATAAGCCTCGAGTTATACTAGTTTAGAAATTGGGCAATTGTTAATTCGTCTAATAGCCGTTGGAAAACGCCTGCCAGACTGGGTTAATAACGGTTATCAAGAATACGCTAGGCGATTAAAGGGACCCTGTAGGCTTGAACTTACAGAAATTTCTCCTGGCCAACGATCACGGAATGGCCCACCTGCCAAGGCTAAAATTCTAGAAGGGCAGCGTATTTTACGCGCTATACCAACACAATCTCATGTAGTAGCTTTAGCTGTAGAAGGAGATTCTTGGTCAACTCCCAAGCTTGCATCAAAACTATCTCAGTGGACCATCAAAGGTTCAGTAATATGTTTGCTTGTTGGTGGAGCAGATGGACTCGAGAAAAATGTTTTGAAGCGTGCAGATGAACTCTGGTCTCTATCTCCCTTAACTCTTCCACATGGATTGGTTCGCCCAATAGTAGCTGAGGCTCTTTATCGAGGTTGGAGCTTGACTCAGGGCCACCCTTATCATCGCAGATGATAGGGGTCAACTAGAAAGTCCCTATACACCTTTGATTGGGCATAAGTAACTCGTATAGTCTATTGAGAGAAAAGCGGTTTCTATGCGTGAGGTGTAAATTCTACGTGTTATGAGAGAAGAGGTTCTAATAAATTCATCACCCCAAGAAGTGCGAGCTGCACTGCTTGATAATGGCATATTGCAAGAAATGCTAATTGAACGAACTAGTCGGCGAGGATTAGTTGGGAATATATATAAGGGCCGGGTGTCTAGAGTTCTTCCCGGTATGCAGGCAGCTTTTATTGAGTTGGGTCTTCAGAGATCGGGATTTCTGCATGTATCCGATATCGCTCTTAATGCTAATCAGGAAGCTCAAGATCATAATCTCAAAGATAATATAGATAGCCTACTAAAAGAGGGTGACGAGGTGGTTGTTCAAGTCCTGAAGGACCCTCTAGGTTCAAAAGGTGCACGGCTTACAACGCGAATCACAATTCCATCCGCTTATCTTGTCATGAGCCCTTATGGGAAGGGGATTGGTGTTTCGTCTCAGATTTCAGATGATCAAGAGCGTGAACGGTTACGTCAAATCACCGAAGATTTGACAGCCTCCAATTTAAGTAACCCAGGTTACATAGTGAGGACTGCTGCAGAGGGATCGACTACGGAAGATTTAAGGGCTGACATACAGTTTCTACAAAAGCTCTGGACATCTATCATGGATACCATAGGGAATGTTGAATCTGAACAACTTATTTATGAAGATCTTTTGCTTCCATTACGGCTACTACGCGATCTTCTTGGTTCAGGTATAGAAAGAGTTCGGGTTGATTCGGAGATAATGTTCGATAAAGTCAAAGATTTTGCAGACTGTTATATGCCGCAAATATCGCATGTAATTGAACGTTACTCTGGTAATTGCCCCATTTTTGATTTGTATAGAATCGAGGATGAGATTGAGCATATATTAGACAAAAAAGTATCCTTAGAATCTGGTGGATATTTGGTTATGGACCAGACTGAGGCCATGACAACTATTGATGTAAATACGGGCTCATTTGTTGGACACAATAACCTTGAAGATACGAGTTTCCAAACAAACTTGGAAGCAGTTGAAGTGATTTCTAGGCAGTTGAGACTGAGAAATATTGGCGGCATTATAATTATTGACTTCATTGATATGATAGAGCCTAAACATCGTGATCAGGTATTCCAAGCGCTCTTAAAATGCACCTCTAGGGATCGTGCGAAAACCCAGATAATGGATTTTTCATCTTTGGGTTTAGTGGAGATGACTAGAAAGAGAATTCGTTCAAGTTTAGAGCAAACTTTATGTGAGACATGTCCTAGTTGCACAGGTAGAGGATTCATTAAGTCCCCAGAAACTGTGTGCTATGAAGTCTTCAGGGAGATACTCCGACAACATATGCAATGTAGTTTTAAGGAGTTGTTAGTTTTAGCGAGACCTGAAGTGATAGAGATGTTGCGCAATGAAGAGTCGGTAAGTTTAATTGAACTGGAAGAATTAGTAAGCGCTTCCATTCGCTTACAGAGCGAAAGTTTTCACTCACCGGATCAGTTCGACGTGGTTTCGATATAGATTATTGTAGATAACATGAGAAATAGTGAAAAGATTAGCTAAAAATTTCTTTATTCTTGCTGGGGCGGTGTCAATCGTAATCCTGATTAGTTTTGTACTTCATCGTTTGATTATAACTAATTTGCCTGATTATCAGGCTGAGATAGAAGCTTGGGCAAGGCAAGAGTTAGGACTTACCGTTCAATTCGCGGGGTTGAATGCACGATTCGGTATTCTAGGACCAGAGCTGATATTGCATGATGCTAGGGTTAGTGCAATGGGTGACGAGGAAAACCCAATACTTAGTGCTCGTGAAGTACTACTGGATGTGAGCGCATTTGCTTTGTTAATGCAACGTCAGCTAGAGATTAGTCGCCTTACACTGCAGGGCACTGCACTGGCGGTTGAACGAGCATTTGATGGAAATCTTCGGCTTCAGAATATTCCTGATAATAACTTCGAGGCTAAATTTTTGCTTGAGGATGTACCTTCTATAGAAATCTTAATTATGGATAGTAGCGTCACATATGAGGACCAAATCCTTGGTATCGCTTGGGCGTTTCAAAATGTGCGAGCCGAACTTTCTAAATCTTTAGATGGAATTGCTATAGAAGCACGAGCCAACGCACCAGAAGAGCTTGGTGGTCTTGTTGAGGTTTCAGCGGAGGTTGGTTTATTCGATGACCAGACTGAAAGTGAGCGGAGTTGGAGGTTGTTTGGAGAAATACGCGATTTTGACTTGGCTGTGCTTCCAACACTGATTTCTGAGTCAAAACTTTCATCAGTAGTCGGTGTAGGTGATGTTGATGTTTGGTTGGATATGACAGGTTCCCATGCAAATCAGGGCACTATGCAACTGGCACTTACTGACGTTAGTCTTGGAAATGGTGAAATTGCAGATTACGATAGTTTTGGTCTTACCGCAGAGTGGGTTAGCTTAGAAAATGGTTGGACACTTTCTGTTAATAATCTAGACCTAAGTCGTAGTGGGCGTTCATGGCCTGCTAATGTCAGTATCGATGCTAGTGTGATCAACGATGAAGACGGGTTCAGAGATATTGAACTTGATACTGGATTTCTTCAGTTAGAGGATATTTTTCCTCTACTTTCTGTAGTTCCAGATTTTAATTGGGTAAGTGTCTGGGAAGGATTCATGCCGTCTGGCCAGCTTTTTGAGGTTGATTTTTCTTTAGGTCTTGGACCAGATGCTCAATGGGACTATTCCATATCTAGTGCATTCAATGATATTGGAATTTCTTCAAATGGACAGTGGCCTGGACTAACAAATCTATCAGGAGATATCCGTGCAGATTCTCGCATCGGACGGCTTAGTGTTACGGGTGGGGATTCTTTAATAGAGTCGCCTACTCTTTTCCCAGAGAGTATTCAGACTTCCGAGTTATCAGGAGTAATAGATTGGTGGCAGGGAGAAGATGCCTTAAGGGTGGCTAGTAAGGATTTTATTATTAATACTTCTGATGCCCGCAGTGAGACTTCCATAGAGCTCATTTATCCATGGGACCATAGTTCACCGATCCTTGATCTTGTATCCAGCATTGATGATTTTAATTTGAACTCTATGGAGACTTATCTTCCTAAAGGCGTTATGTCTCCGAACGTATATCAATACTTAGTTGAGTCAATCTCTGGAGGGCAGATTCGGCATGGAGACATTGATTTTTCGGGACCATTACATGAATTCCCCTTTGATAATGGGGACGGGTTATTTGAGGTTCGGCTACAGATTGAGAATGGTTTAATGAACTATTTGGCAGACTGGCCTTCTGCAGAAGGGTTAACAGGGACGCTCGAGTTTTTAAATACGAGATGGTCAGCTCAAGGTTCTGGACGAGTACTTGGTAACGAAACCGAAGACCTTATCGTTGGAATTGAGGATGTCCGAAACCCTATCCTAACTGTGGCAGCCCAGACAACTGGACCACTTGATGATGTATTACGCTTCTTGAATGAAGCGCCTCTCGTTGCACAGCAGTTAGGCCCTGACCTTGCCCGTCTATCAGCTCAGAATGGAGTAGGTAATGTTGAATTTAGTCTTACCTTGCCTTTACGTAACCCTTCGGATTACATGCTAGATACGACACTAGGTATAGTTGATGGTGAGGTTTCAATAATAGGGTTTGGGCCAACTGCTGATGAAATAAATGGTGTTTTGGTCTTGCAAGATAGGGTGTTGAATGGAGAAATAGAAGCAACTTTCTTGGATGGACCTCTTATAGCATCAGTGAACCTTTCAGATGATCCAGGTTATTTTGCTAATATTACTTTTGATGGACAGATAGATATTCAAGTGTTACACGAAGAGTTTGATATTCCATTTGATGGATACATAGAGGGAAATACGCATTGGCAGGGAAATCTTTTTTTCCCCTCATCGACTTATACGCAAGTTCGAAGAGAACCTCTTAGGATAAGCGTTGGGTCTACGTTATCAGGTGTGCAGTTTGATCTTCCGGAGCCTTTAAATAAATCTTTTAATGATTCAACTAGTCTACAGTTAGATTTTATATTTTCAGAATTTGATCGTTTGGATGTGAGTGGACATTTAGGAGCTGAGAGGCGGTTTGCTCTTAGCTTTCGAAATCAGAATGGTGATTTCTCGTTCCGACGAGGAACTGTTTATTTTGGTGGAGGCTATCCATTTTTGCCTTCGAGGGATGGTTTGATTGTTAACGGAGCATTAGATCAATTGCAGTTAGAAGAATGGTGGAATTTTCTTGATGGAGAAGCTCATGCAGAGCCACTGTCATCTCATCTCTTAGGCGTAGATCTTGAAATAACCGATCTTACTGTTTTTGGCCAACATCTTGGCTTTTCTAATGTACTGCTCCGACAGGATCCTGTCCAATGGCGGCTTGAAATAGATAGCGAACCAGTAGCAGGTATTATTACTTTTCCGCTAGAGTTTATGAGTAGACCGCAAATAACAGCCCAACTTGAGCGATTAAACCTGTCAACAGAGGACTTTGCTTCTGATTCCAAGACAAATCCGCGTGATTTACCTGGGTTTATTTTGGAGGCAAACGACTTTAGTGTTGGGTTGAGGCAGTTTGGTAGTTTAAACGCTAATATTCAAACTGATGCACTAGGTCTTAATCTTGAGTCATTTGAGACAAAAGCAGACAGCTTTACTATCAAGGGTAGTGGTAGCTGGTTACAGGGTGGAGCAGGGCCTTCTACACAGCTTTCCCTAGCACTTTCAAGTACGGATGTGGCACTAACTCTTCAACAATTATCTCTTGATCCGGTTGCGGATGCTTTTTCAGGTAATGCAACGTTAAGCGTGAATTGGTTAGACGCTCCATTTGCAGACTGGACACAGTCTGTAAGTGGAGATGTAAGCCTTCAAATGGAGCGTGGCAGCATACTGGATTTAGAACCGGGAGCTGGGCGATTAATGGGAATGATGAGCATTACAGCATTACCTCGTCGCCTCGCACTAGATTTTCGTGAGTTCGATCGTGGACTGGTTTTTGATGAGGTAAGTGGGGATTTCCTTATTATTAATGGGAATGCTTATACCGATAACTTATATTTAACGGGTCCAGTTGCAGATATTGGTGTTGTTGGCCGCACTGGATTACGTAATAAAGATTACCAGCAACAGGCTGTAGTGACTGCAGAGCCAGGGAAGATTTTACCGGCTATGGGATTTCTGGCTGGTCCTCAAATAGGCACCGCAGTTTTAATTTTTACGCAAATATTCCAAGAATCTTTGAAGGGCATTGGGCGTGCTTCCTACTGTGTAACAGGTAATTGGGATAACCCTGCTGTTGAACGTTTGACGCTCACAGAGCTGCAGGCAAACAAGTTTTGTGCAGACCTTCCAGAAGGTACTGGGGTATTGCAATAAAAGCTCAATGTCATGACTAGCGTCTTTATAGCTTATCTAGCTATGATGTGTCTAACTAGGGCATAGCGTTCTAGAATATTTAAGTTACTTTAGTTTCAGAGATTGATATGCAGCCCGAACACCATGATTCTCCCTCGTTAGATCAGTTTGAACTGGTCTATGCTGAGCTACTGGAGCCCACGGGTCTTCAGCTCAATGAAATTGACCATCATATTGGGGCATTGATGGATCGGCGCCTTGATTATGCTGATATCTATTTTCAGTCCACTCGCTATGAAACATGGACCGTAGAGGACGGCATTGTTAAAGATGGAATGCATAGCTTCGAGCGGGGTGTAGGCGTAAGAGCTATTTGCGGCGAGAAAACTGGATTTGCTTATTCTGATGAGTTAGATGGAAAGTCCCTTGAAGATGCGGTTAAGTCTGCTAGAGAAATTTCTAAGAACAAAGGAAAGGGGCGCTATAAGGTCGCATCACGGGGTATAAGACGAGATCTTTACCCTGTTATTAATCCTTTAGTTAGTCTAAGGGATGCAGAAAAAGTAGCACTTCTGTCGGATCTAGATTTGCATGTTCGCTCCTTGGATAAACGAATTATTCAGGTCACAGGAAGCCTTGCAGGAGTTTATGAAACAGTGCTTATTCAGACGTCGGACGGTACCCTTGGTTTTGATATAAGACCGCTAGTACGACTGAACGTTTCTGTGATTATGCAGAGTAAAGATGGTCGTCGTGAGCAAGGATATGCGGGAGGAGGAGGGCGAGGTGGTTTTAATCTTTTTACGGAAACAGATCGTCTTCAAGCTATTGCACAGGAAGCAGTACGTCAGGCTTCAGTGAATCTTGAGGCGATACCTGCTCCTGCCGGTAACATGCCTGTAGTTTTAGGACCAGGGTGGCCAGGAATTCTATTACATGAGGCGATTGGTCATGGCCTTGAAGGTGATTTTAACCGCAAAAAAACTTCTGCTTTTTCTGATCGAATTGGAGAGAAAGTAGCATATGATGGATGTACTGTGGTTGATGACGGAACCTTGGTGGGGCGCCGTGGATCATTGTCAATTGATGATGAAGGGACCCCGACTAATTGCAATATATTAATAGAGGAAGGTGTATTGCGATCTTACATGCATGACAAATTAAATGCTCGCCTGATGAATACAGAATCCACTGGAAATGGACGAAGAGAATCTTTTGCCTATCCGCCTATGCCGAGGATGACGAATACTTACATGCTCCCAGGTAAGCATGATCCGCAGGAGATTATCGAGTCTGTTGATATGGGTATTTATGCTCCAAACTTTGGTGGAGGGCAGGTAGATATTACATCTGGAAGATTTGTTTTCTCTGCAAGTGAAGCGTATCTAATTGAGGGTGGAAAACTCACTGCCCCTATCAGAGGAGCTATGCTTACTGGAAACGGTCCAGATGTACTAACAAAAGTTTCTATGGTTGGTTCTGATCTTGAACTTGATCCGGGTGTTGGGGTCTGCGGTAAGGACGGGCAGTCTGTTCCTGTCGGCGTGGGGCAGCCTACATTGAGAATTGATTCTTTGACAGTAGGTGGAACTGAACCTTAAGGTTAGCTTTCAAATCTAGTTTTAAGCTGCCTTGTTGCCAAAATCCTCTATAGGCACACTAAGTGATTAAGAATTAATTTAGAGTGTCTTTAGCGTAGGCAATCTTCTTTAAAAGGTCTTCTCGTTTATTTGCAAGTAAGGTTAAGTGCCCAACTTTTCGGTTTGGCCGAGGTTTCTTACAATAGTCATGTAGATGTGCACCTGAAATTTTTAGAGAGTCGGTGGTACTGGGCATATTACCTATAAAATTTAACATTGCTGCGTATCCCCTTGGTTTTGTATCACCCAGAGGCAAACCTAATACAGCACGTAAATGATTTTCAAATTGACTGGTTTCGGCGCCCTCAATGGTCCAGTGTCCTGAGTTATGCACCCTAGGCGCCATTTCATTAGCTACTAGCCCCTGCTCGGTATGGAAAAATTCCACAGTTAAGACCCCTCTATAGTCAAATTTTTCCATAATTGAAAAAAGCCAGTTCTGCGCAATATCGTGTAGTTCGGTATCTTCATAGGGTGCTACAGTTGTTCTAAGTATTCCCTCCTTGTGAACGTTTTCCGAAAGTGGATAACACACAACCTCTCCATTTATTCCTCTAACTCCAATAAGGGAAAGCTCCCGTTTAAAATTAATCCAGCTCTCCGCAATAGCTGGCACTTGCTTAAGCCTGTCCCAGGCAGATCTGAGTGAACTATTGGAATCTACAACATGCTGACTGCGGCCGTCATAACCAAGACGTCGGGACTTTAGAACAACAGGCCACCCGAGCTTTTCCTCAACAGAGTTTAAATCTTCAGACTTATTGATTTGTATATAGGCAGCAGTTGGAATTCCAATGCTTTCAAAAAGCTGTTTTTCCAATAGGCGGTCCTGGGCTGTAGCAAGCGCTGTTATCTGCGGATAGATTTGCACACTTAGGTTAATGGCCTTTAAGGCTTCTACTGAGATATTTTCAAATTCGTAAGTAACAATATCTACTTCAGCAGCTAGAGAGTTGAGATGGTCTATGTTGTCCATCTCACCAACATGAATCGCGCTAACAAGACCGGCTGGAGAATTGCCGTCACTATCTAGAAACGTACAGCTTATGCCAAGTGGGTACCCCGCTAAAGCAAGCATGCGGCCTAGTTGGCCAGCACCAATGATGCCTATTTTCATGCTCTAAGTATCGCGCGGATCGGGGTTTTGGAGAACACGTTCTGTTTGCGACTTACGAAATTTATCTAACGCCTCCCCTATGTTTGGATGATTACCCGCCAGAATTGCTGCGGCTAGAAGACCCGCATTTATTGCGCCAGCCTTACCTATTGCTAAAGTACCCACTGGAATTCCAGCTGGCATTTGAGCGATAGACAGCAGAGAATCGACACCAGTAAGCGTCTTCGACTGAACAGGTACGCCAAGAACGGGGAGAGAAGTTTTTGCCGCGGCCATCCCAGGCAAATGAGCGGCTCCACCCGCCCCAGCAATAATCACTCGCAGTTCTCGTTCACGAGCATTAGAGGCATACTCAAACAACAGATCTGGTGTTCTATGCGCGGATATCACTTGAGTCTCGCAGGGGACATCCAGGGCTTCCAGTGTATCCACTGCGTGCCGCATCGTTTCCCAATCGGACTGGGAGCCCATAATGATCCCGACTAACGGTTTCATGAGAACATTGTACAGCAGGTAGAATCCTCATCTCACTTAATAGGCAATAAATAATATGGATATTGATCAGGTACAACAGTCTCTGAAGCTCAGGGCAAGAGAGGCTGTTGAGTTTGCGCGCAAGTTGGGCGTGGAACAGGCTGAGGCAGGGGTCAGTTATAATGAAGGTCTTACAACAACAGTTCGGCTAGGTGAGTTAGAGTCTGTTGAAAGACAGCGTGATCACGGTTTTGCTGTGACTGTCTATGTAAAAGGCCGTAAAGGTACTGCTAGTACTTCCGAGTGTTCAAAAACCGCTATTGAAGAAGCAGTTCGTAAGGCTATCAGTATCGCTAGTTTTACCGTAGAGGACGAGTATGCTGGACTTGCAGATGCTGAGCTTATGGCAACAAAACTTCCTGATCTATCTCTTTTTCACCCATGGGATATAGGCGTAGAACAGGCAGAGACTATAGCCTGTGAAGCTGAGCGTGCGGCACAAGGCGCGGATGCACGAATTAAAAACTCTGAGGGTGCTAGCGTATCGACAGGAAGTGGTATTCATATTTATGCAAACTCCCATGGTTTTTGCGATGGTTATCCTACTAGTAGTCACTCGGTAAGTTGTGGAGCTGTCGCCGAACAAAATGGATCATTAGAACGCGATTACTGGTATACAGCTGCCCGTGATCCTGAGCAGTTAGAAAGGCCTGAGATAATTGGAGAAATTGCAGCATCTAGAGCTCTGAGAAGGCTTGGAGCGAAGCAGATATCAACACGCAATGTACCAGTTGTATTTCCAGCTGAGTTAGCGCGAGGTTTGTTTGCGCACCTTATTGCCGCTATCAGCGGAACAAGCCAATACAGGAAAGCATCATTTCTATTAAACGCAAAAGGCGAGCAGATTTTTCCAAACTTTGTTGATCTTACGGAAGACCCTTTTGTTCCAAGAGGAATGGGAAGTACATCTTTTGATAATGAAGGGGTAGCAACACGCCATCGAAAAATAGTAGATCAAGGGGTACTGAGCGGTTATGTACTATCAAGCTACTCTGCTAGGCGCTTGGGCTTAAAAACCACTGGTAACGCAGGTGGTATTCATAATCTGATTGTTCAGCCAAACGCAGGGGATTTGCAATCAATATTGAAGGAACAATCCGAATTATTTCTTGTTGGAGAATTACTTGGACAAGGAGTTAATATTGTTACAGGAGACTATTCTCGCGGTGCTGCTGGTTTTTGGGTTAAAGATGGCAGGGTGTGTTATCCCGTGCATGAGGTCACAATAGCAGGCAATCTTAAAGACATATTTCAAGGTATTCTTGCTATAGGCTCTGACGTGGATAAGCGCAGCAAAATTCGTTGTGGGTCTGTTTTAGTAGAAGAGCTTACTATCGCGGGTATCTAGGATTATTGTGAACCTAGGTGGTTAATTTGTTGAGAACTTCGTAGTACTTTTCGCTTGTTCTAGAGATAACTACATCAGGCAAATTTGGCCCTGGTGTTTTTTTATCCCAATCAAGAGTTTCAAGGTAATCTCGGACATACTGTTTATCAAAACTATCGGGAGATCGCCCTGGCTTATAGCTTTCAACTGGCCAGAACCTAGACGAATCAGGCGTAAAAATTTCATCAATTAGTATGAGTTCTCCATCTTCATTAAGACCAAACTCAAATTTAGTATCGGCAATAATTATTCCATGCGAGCGTGCATGGTAACTTGCCTCTTCGTATAGACGCAGAGAGATTATTTTTACCTTCTCAGCTAACTCAGCACCAATTAATGAAATAACCTCACTGTAGGTTATATTTTGATCATGCTCTCCTGTTTTGGCCTTAGTGCTTGGTGTAAAAATAGGCTCTTTTAACTGATCTGCAAGTTCAAGTCCCTGAGGTAGCTCTACTCCTGATACAAAACGAGTAGCGCAATAGTCCTTCCACCCAGAACCGATAAGATACCCTCTTACTACTGCTTCTACAGGGAGTGGTTGAAGACTTTGAACAATAGTAGAGCGATCTTTGGCGATAGTCCTATCATCTGGGTCTATTAATATATTTTTTGGATCGATACCCGTTAAATGATTGGGAATAATATCTTTTAGTCGATTAAACCAGAAATTAGAGATAGCTGTGAGAACAATACCTTTCCCTGGGATCGGATTAGGAAGAACAACATCAAAAGCAGATAGTCTATCAGAAGCAATTATTAGTAGATTAGCCGAATCAACCCGATATATGTCTCGCACTTTACCTCTTTGGATTAGCTCGAGACCCTTTAGTTGTGATTTAAATACTGGTTTAGGGGGGATAGTTCTCATTATTTTTTTGATGGCTCAGGTTTTCTATAAATACTTAAAGGCGCGATAATGACCCTTCATGTGGGTATTCATCAACCTTCTAGGGCATTTATTATGGTTATTATGTATCTAAAAGCTACGATAGTATTATCTAAGATGTCATGACTTGGGTTGGAAAAGTAGTTGGAGGCGTGCTTGGACTCATAGTTGTCGGTGGGCCTATCGGTATGGTTTTGGGCACCTTCCTTGGCCACCAATTTGATCGAGGAGCTGCCCAGGTTGCTGGAGGCCGGATTCGATTTGATTCTGGTTATATACAACAACTCTTTTTTAAAATTACTTTTGAAGTTATGGGGCATTTGGCTAAATCAGATGGCCGAGTTTCCGAAGATGAAATCCGAGTTGCACGAAGGATTATGCATGGCATGAGCCTTTCATCTGAACAGATAAAAATTGCTATTGAACATTTTACATCTGGGAAAAGCATTAGTTATCCGCTCAAGGATCAGCTTAAACGACTAAATAAAGTTTTGCATAAACGTAATGATTTATTGCAAGCTTTTATTGAAATTCAAATGCAAGCTCTCGTTGCTACAGGGCCAATAAACACAGAGAAACGCGAATTGCTTTGGCAAATTTCACAAAATCTTGGTATTGGTCGTGTTGAACTAGCTCAAATAGAGGCGCTTATTCGTGCCCAGCACCACCAAGCTATCGGAACAGAAGATCCGATGGCAAGTATAGAGCAAGCTTATCGGGCTTTGGGAATTAATCCAGAGGCGACTGATAAGGAAGTGAAAATAGCTTACCGTCGATTAATGAATCAGCACCATCCAGATAAGTTAGTGGCACGTGGGATGCCAGAATCAATGATTAGTGTGGCAGAAGAGAAAACCCATAAGATTAGGGCAGCATACGATAGGGTTAAGGCTCAAAGAGATTTTAAATAAAGTGCAATCAATATTTTCTATTATAAATTATTGAGACGGGTTCTAGTGACGATTTTTATACTGTCTTAATTTGTTCAGGTTTCCATTGGGTTTAGTTAAGCTCACACTAAAAGTGATAACCGACGGAGAAGGCCTCCACCAATGGCCATTGTTGACCTTATGAGAGGAGGCAAACTGATTCCGCCAGCTAAAGTTGCGGTAGTCCCATGATGTGCTTCATCTTGAGCCATTTTTTCTAGAATTGAGACGCTTTTAGTATCTTTTTTTGAGAGTCGAGATAAATGATCTTCTATATGTGCCTCAACCTGCCTTTCAGTTTCTGCCACAAAACCAAGACTAATTTTATCCCCTGCCGCACCAGCCATTAGTCCAGTCAAGAAGCTGCCAGCATACCAGAGTGGATCAAGAATACTGGGGCGCCCGCCTAGTTGTGTTAAACGTTCCGAACACCAGGCAAGGTGATCTTCCTCTTCAGATGCAGCTTGAAGAAGGTGTTTATGAGTAGCAGATGAACGTGCAAATATGGCTTGTCCTCTATATAGGGCTTGGGCAGAAATTTCACCCGAGTGATTGACGCGCATTAGTCTAATACTATTTTCCCTTTCTTCCGTGCTGAGTTGGCTACTAGCAACATTTTTAGCAGGGGAGTTGCGATGAGCATGCGGCGTAGAGTTCAAAGTACGAAGGGCCTCATCTGCTGCTATCAAGAGCGTATCAATTCCATTTTTCTTAGTAAGCATGAACTAATTATAACCGGTAAGATAAAGCTGAAGAGTATTTAGCCGCAAACAAAGTCAAAGCGTCATGAGAATCCTGAATTTTGTATGGAGATAAAGACCCTACTTTGTTGCAAGCTTTTGAATAGACGCGTAATATTCCGCCTCTTTGATTGGCCCATGTTTTTCATTTAGGCGTAATATGAGAACTTTTTCAGCAAAACCTAATGAAGTTCAGCACGACTGGTATGTAGTCGATGCTCAGGGACGAACTCTGGGGCGTCTAGCAACAGAGGTTGCTCGTAGATTAAGGGGAAAGCATAAGCCTGAATACACGCCCCACGTAGATACTGGCGATTACATTGTGGTTATTAATGCAGAAAAAATCAGGGTTACTGGAAATAAGCTAAAGGATAAAATGTATTATCGCCATACAGGTTATGTCGGTAACCTTAAATCTGAATCTTTAGAAAATCTACTTAAGAGGGCGCCTGAGAGAGTCCTTGAACTTGCGGTAAAGGGTATGCTTCCAAGGAACCCTCTCGGCAGGAAAATGTTTAAAAAATTAAAGGTTGTACAAGGTGAGAATCATCCTCATCAGGCACAACAGCCTTTGCCATTGGAGTTATAGAAATTGGCTGAACAGACATTTTATGGTACTGGTCGAAGAAAGACTTCCGCAGCTAGAGTTTATCTAAGATCTGGTGCTGGTGAGATTGTAGTCAATGGCCGACCATTGGATGTGTTTTTCGGCAGGGAAACCGCTCGAATGATTGTTCGGCAGCCTTTGGAAACCGCACAGCTTACAGATCGATTCGATATAAGTGTTTCTGTACGAGGTGGGGGCACGACAGGCCAAGCTGGCGCTATTCGTCATGGAATAACACGTGCACTGATGCAGTATGATGAATCGCTCAGACCCTCTTTGCGTAAGGCGGGATTTGTGACTCGGGATGCTCGAGAAGTAGAACGAAAAAAACCTGGGTTGCGTAAGGCTCGTAAAGCAGTACAGTTTTCGAAGCGCTAGTATGCGGCCCCACGACTGGGGGATCGTCTAGTGGTAGGACTGCGGACTCTGACAACGCTGTTCAATAAATTATTAAAAACAAATAATTGTCATTAAATCAATTACTTATTAAATACAATCTCTGTTTAATAATTTGTTGGGTGTCTTGCAGAAAACGGCTATATAAGAATGGGAGAGCTGGAAGTATGGCAACAGAACAGGCCAACACGGCCGGGGAACTGGCAGACCGAGAGTGGCCAGATGTAACGGCAACGGAGCGCGACCGCCGCTGGAGTGAAGTGCGCTGGCGTATGGATCTGGCCGGACTCGACTGCCTGCTGGTTTGGGGAAATGAATCAAAGTGGGAATCCGCTCTCGCTAACAACCGCTACTTAACAGGTCGCGTTGCGCCGGGCTGTGTGCTCTTCCCACTAGATGGCGATCCGGTGATCTGGTCTGGCTTCCCACATGACGTGACGAAGTGGGGCGCCCTTGCCGGCGGCTGGGTCGAAGATGTTCGATCCGGTCAGTCGACGACAAACAACATCGTCGAGACACTGCGAGACCGCGGATTCGCCAACGCCGCAATCGGTATCGTCGGATTCGGCGAAACGCGCCCACGCGTTATCCCTGAGGCCGTTCCCTTCCGACAGTTCTCGCACATTGCATCGGCGCTCGACAGCGCACGATTCGTCGAAGCCGGTTGGCTCATCGAGCAAACGCGCATCATCAAGGGACCTGAGGAGGTTGCGTGCATACGCAAATCCGCCGAATTGGCCAAAGCGATGGCAGATGCATTGATCGCATCGGCGCGCCCCGGCGTGCGTGAAACCGAGGTGTATGCCGACATGCTGCATGCCAACCTGCACGGCGGTGGCGAAGAGGACATGATCTGGATCAGCTCCGGAGCCGTACCGCCACCCCACGGCAAACGGCCTCCGGCAAGTCATCGTGTGCTCGAGGCGGGCGACATCGTCGTGTGCGAATACCATGCCTGCTACAAGGGTTACCTCACGGGTGCGGAAGTTTCCGTCTGTCTCGGTGAGCCCAAACCCGAGTACCAACGCATTCATGAAGTCTGCGTCGAAACTCAAAAGAGCGGTATCGCGGCCATGAAGCCCGGTAATCTCATCGAAGACGCCGTTCACGCGTTTCGCAAACCCATCATCGATGCCGGCTTCGGCTCAGTTGAATGCGGTTTCCACGGCCACGGCTTGGCATCACCTGAATTTCCGAGCTGCATGTACGGCGGCACAGCTGGCTCGTGGCAAAAGCATGCCTACGCACGTATGCCAACGATCGAGTTTCAGCCGAACATGGTGTTCGCGACCGCGTCGGATATCTACGATCCAGACTGGAATATGGACACGGGCCTAATGATGGGACGCACCGTTCTGATTACGGCTGACGGTCCCGAAGAGATTACGGGCATCCCACTCGAGCCTGAAATGATTGTTGTTTGACTGCCTTGCTGCTGCAGAAATTTTCTCGAGGAACTAGATGACCGGCGTCGCTGACAGCCTAAAAGGACAGGCCGACCTGCTCGGATATCCACGCGATCTTGAGACGCTATTCATGACGGAGATGTGGGAGCGCTTCAG
>JAQWRR010000057.1 GCA_029243585.1 Gammaproteobacteria bacterium | reverse complement strand
CAGGTTTTGGCACTACTGGTGATGAAGATGGGCTTGATAATCAGTACTCTTTTTATATGGTCGGAACGGTACCACCTCTAGTTCCACTGCCGCCGGGGAGAGGTTGGCAACAAGGGCTTGGTGGTATTTTGAACTTTGGGGCCCTTTGGGTAAGGCATGTCATTGCTCAGGATGAGAGCTTTCAGCCCTATAACTTTTATGCCCCAGCTTATTCAGATCGAATTCAGTACCTCTCAGGATTGTTTGATGCGACTGATCCGGATTTATCAGAATTTCACCAGCACGGGGGGAAGCTTATTGTTTTGCAGCAATCAGCTGATAACGCTGTCAGCACACCGATGATCGCAGAGTACTATCGATCGGTGGTCGCTACCTTAGGTGAGGCTATAACAGATGAAACGCTTCGGTTTTATGTTGGACCCGGAGGTTCACACAATGGAGGCGGGGTTGCCCAAGCTGATTTGCTTGGACTGCTTGAGTCCTGGGTCGAAGAGGGTATTAGTCCATCCGGTGAGATACCCATTCATGATATTGATCCACGGACGCTTGAAACACGAAGATCTATGGTTGCCTGTGTGTACCCGATGTATACCTACTATAACGGTACTGGTGACATCAATGATTCAGATAGCTACTCATGTGCGGATAGAAATGATCCGCTTGCTTATGGTTTGGAGTAAGTTTCTGAAACGGATATTTCCGGCATGTCTTAATGTCGGTTTGGTATCTGTCATGTCATTTTTAATAGTAGGCCTATTTGTTATGAGTGAAGTATCTTCGCAAACCCCACCCGAAACTGAAGAAGAGTTTTTCAGTTATTCACTGCATGGAGAGTTAATTGAGGATCCCTATCACTGGCTAGAGGGTAGTCAGGCCCCTGAAGTTGAAGGCGATAATCAGTTGCTTGAAAGGCGCATTAGCGATTGGACAGACGCGCAGAACGCCTTCACTAGGTCTAAGATAGATGATTTGAGTGGTCGGGAGACACTTGAGTCAGAGCTTTCATCACTGCTTTCTTTAGACTCATATGGAATTCCTCGAGTGGTTGGTGAATGGCTTTTTTATACCCTTCGTCGAGGAGATCAAGCTCAACCAGTTCTCTATGTCCAGAAAGGCGATGCTGGCGAACCACGCGAACTGCTTAATGTAAATGAATTGGATGACTCTGGTTTGCTAGCGCTAGCTTGGTATCGGCCAAGTCCAGATGGCGAGTTAGTGGCATTTGGTACCTATCAGGCAGGTGATGAGCAAACTACAGCATTTATTTTGAAAACTTCCACTGGAGAGTGGCTAGACGATAAAATTGATGGGCGCGTAGGTGCTGTAGATTGGCTTGATGATGGGGATCACTTCTTGGTCCGTAGGCTTTCTATTCAAGATAATCCCTATTCAGGACAAATTACTTTGCATCGTCTTGGTCGTGAGCCTAGCGAAGATCCTGTTTTGTTTGAGCAATACACAGAAGGTGATCTAGCAACTACCTGGGGTCCTTATCCAATTGTATCTAGGGATGGTCGTTGGTTAGTTATTGTTTATTTCACCGGAACTGATTCAAATGACCTATGGTTTTATGATCTTGATGAATGGCGTGAAAATGGTGTGTTAGTGCGGCAAGACCTTTTGGTAGGCAAAGACGCTCGTACCATGGGCTTCATCGAAGGGCAGACTTTCTATGCAGAAACCACGCTCGATGCATCGAACAAACGTGTTGTAGCATTTGATTTAGACAGTGATTACCCATCGAGCTATAGAGAAGTAATTCCATCGAGGCAGGATGCCGTTATTACAGGAGTTTCCTCAGCACCTGGAAAAATTGTTGTTGAGTACCTGGCAAACGCTTATAGCAGTAT
Source organism: Gammaproteobacteria bacterium (assembly GCA_029243585.1). Classification (GTDB taxonomy): domain Bacteria; phylum Pseudomonadota; class Gammaproteobacteria; order Steroidobacterales; family Rariloculaceae; genus UBA6522. Next base: position 3,781 of record JAQWRR010000057.1, on the reverse strand, counting down.
TGAGGTATTTAATAGAGCTGGCGAGTATCTGATGCCAATTGAACTGCCTGATATTGGTAGTGCCTCAATGCTGGCTAATCCCAAAAGTGAGAATGCTTGGTTTAAATTTGAGAGCTTTGCTGAGCCGGAGGGTATTTATCAGGTAAATCTGACTGATGGTTTTACCAAGCTTTGGCGTCGTCCTGAGCCAGCCATAGATACCAGTGATCTAATTGTTAAGCAGGTGTTTTTCAGTTCCTTAGATGGGACGCAAGTCCCTATGTTTCTAATCCATCATAAAGACATTGAGATGGATGGGGAGAACCCGACTGTTTTATATGGTTATGGTGGCTTTGATATTTCTCTAACTCCTAATTTTATGACTACATGGCTACCTTGGCTCACCAGGGGAGGTGTTTACGCTGTCGCTAATCTTCGTGGTGGTGGAGAGTATGGTGCCAACTGGCATCGCGCCGGGATGCTCGAAAACAAGCAAAACGTTTTTGATGATTTTTACTCAGCAGCAGAGTGGTTGTTTGATAATGGTTATACACGTTCAGAAAGGCTTGGTATTAGAGGCGGGTCAAACGGTGGGCTCTTGACGGGGACAGCAATCACGCAGCGCCCGGAGCTTTTTTCTGCAGCAATAGTCGCAGTTCCATTATTAGATATGTTGCGTTACCAGTATTTTCTTATGGCCCGCTATTGGGTGCCAGAATATGGAAGCGCAGAAATAGCTGAACAATTTGATTATATTCGCGCTTATTCTCCTTATCACAATATTCGCTCCGGAATTAAATACCCTGCAACTTTATTGACAGCAGGGGAGAATGACACACGAGTGCATCCTCTTCATGCGCGGAAAATGGCCGCTGCATTGCAAGCAGCTAGCACTAGTGATTTAGAAGAAGAGCCGATTCTTCTTTGGATAGATCGTTCTGCTGGCCATGGACAGGGTAAACCACTCGCTCAGAGGGTCGAGGAATCAGCAGATCAGGTTGCTTTTATGGCCTGGCAATTAGGACTTCGATAGATGGTGTTGGAGTTCGCTATAATGGTAGTAGAACTCGTGCTGTGCGAAAGTGGCGGAATTGGTAGACGCGCTGGATTTAGGATCCAGTGGGGTAACCCGTGGGAGTTCGAGTCTCCCCTTTCGCACCATATAGTTTGCTGAGTGATGATCTTATTGAATTTTAGTAAATTTTTGGATGGTTCCAGAGGGACTTGTGGATAAAGAAACTACAGATCTAATTGATGTCTCCATAGAAACAAAGAAGGGTTTGGAGAGGTGTATGACAGTATCCCTGCCTGTCAGCGATATTGAACAGGACGTGGATGCTAGTTTAAAAAGAGTTGGTAAAACAGCTCGAATTAAAGGTTTTCGTCCGGGTAAGATCCCAGAAAAGGTGTTACGTCAGCATTATGGTGAACAGGTTCGCCAGGATGTTATGACAGATACTATTCGCATGAGTTATGCGCGTGCATTGGAACAGGAGAAGCTGAGACCAGCTGGAGGACCAAGTATAGAGGCTCTTCCCACGGAAGATGAGGGCAAGTTCAGTTATCAAGCAACCTTTGAGGTTTACCCTGATATTACGCTTAAACCTACTGAGACTATTTCCATAGAAAAACTTAAGGTTGAAGTAGAAGACGCTGACGTAGATGAGATGGTGGCAAAGCTTCGTGATCAGCAAGCAGATTGGGAAGAAGTAGAGCGTAAGTCAGTAGCTGGTGATCGTGTGATTATCGATTTTTTTGGTAAAGTCGATGAAGATCCATTTGAGGGAGGTGAGGGGAAGGAAGTGCCTGTGATTGTTGGCGAAGGTCATGTAATAGAGGATTTTGATAAAGCGCTTAAGGGTGTATCTGCTGGGCAAGAAAAGATCGCTAAAGTAAAATTCCCAAAGGATTACCCTTCAGAGCATTTGGCAGGAAAAAAAGCAGTTTTTGATATCACTGTGCATAAGGTTCAAAAGAAGATACTCCCCGAAGTTAATGAGGAATTTCTTAAAAAAATGGGTGTAGAAGATGGAGGTTTAGATGCCTTAAAAGACCAACTTCTGGAAAGCATGAATAGAGAGTTGCAAGAAAGGCTGAAGTCAGAGACCAGAAATAGGGCATTCAGTGGTCTTCTCAAGGCAAATGCAATTGAGGTGCCAAATGCTTTGATAGAAGAGGAAGTTAAAACGCTTCAAGCTGATGCGATGAAGCAACTTGGGATAGAAGATCCAGAAAAGGCACCGCCAACATCTGAATTTCATGACGCTGCTAAGCGTAGAGTAGGTGTAAGCCTTCTTGTTCAGGAGCTAATCAAAGACAATGAAATTAAACTTGATGAAAAGCTAGTCGATGAGAGAGTAGATGAGTTTGTTTCCCGATATGAACAGCCTGAAGAAGCGGCAAGAATCTATCGGAGTAACCAGGAGCTAATGTCCCGTATGGCATCTGGTGTTCTAGAGGAGCAGGTTATGGATTTCATACTTAAAAATGCAAAAGTAAAAGAGATAACCAGCAGTTTTAAAGAATTTATGGGTTAGTAGATGGCGTTTATTGCAAGGAGTTAGCAGTGAGCACAACAGGTTTGAATTTAGTTCCAATGGTAGTCGAGCAAACTGCTCGTGGTGAACGTGCATATGATATTTATTCGAGATTACTTAAAGATAGAGTAGTATTTATCGTTGGAGGGATAGACGATAACGTTGCAAATGTTGTTGTAGCCCAGCTGCTTTTTCTTGAGTCAGAAAATCCGGATAAAGATATCCATCTTTATATAAATTCTCCGGGTGGAATTGTAACGGCGGGTCTTTCAATCTATGACACGATGCAATTCATTAAGCCGGACGTAAGCACAATTTGCGTAGGCCAAGCTGCCAGTATGGGATCACTATTATTGGCAGGTGGTGAGAAGGGTAAGCGTCATTGCCTTCAGCACTCTCGGATTATGATTCATCAACCAAGTGGTGGTTTTCAGGGGCAAGCATCAGATATTGATATCCAAGCCAAGGAAGTTTTAAAGTTGCGCGAACGCCTTAATCAGATATTGGCGAAACATACTGGGCAGTCAATGGAAGTTATTGCAAAAGATAGCGATCGAGATAATTTTATGGATGGAGAAACTGCTATCAAATATGGACTAATCGATAGCGTTCTTGAGAAAAGAGCTGAAAGCGCAATTGATAAGGATAAATAACCCTATATAAATTAATTATTTATGGAAGTTTTCTGATATTTTTACGCTGTTATTAGTTGAAACGTCTGGTTTGGCATAACAAAGGAAGTAATGCTATAAACCTAGTTTAGTTAAACTTAGACCTTATAAAGGATGTGACACGATATGAGTGATGATTCCCACGGCAAATCGGAAGACGGCAAGTTGCTGTACTGTTCGTTCTGTGGCAAGAGTCAGCATGAGGTTCGCAAGCTCATCGCTGGGCCATCCGTCTTTGTATGTGATGAATGCGTTGATCTTTGTAACGACATTATTCGGGAAGAGCTAGATGATACAACTGAGAATGGTCAAACAGCACTTCCTAAGCCTCAAGAGATCAAGGGTGTTCTTGATGATTATGTTATTGGGCAGCCAGCAGCAAAAAAAGTTCTCGCTGTAGCGGTCTATAACCATTATAAGCGGCTTGAGGTACGACTCCGCGAAAAAAATAATGAAGAAATTGAGTTAGCTAAGAGTAATATTTTGCTTATTGGTCCAACGGGCTGTGGAAAAACGCTTCTCGCAGAGACATTAGCCAGATTACTGAATGTTCCATTCACGATTGCCGATGCAACTACTCTTACAGAGGCAGGG
>JAQWRR010000039.1 GCA_029243585.1 Gammaproteobacteria bacterium | reverse complement strand
GGAGAGGTTGGAATGCCCAGATCCTCTGCAGCTAGTCTGCGAATACCCTCGCGGTTCATGGTGAGCTGTGCAGCCCTTGCTGTGGGAATGACGGTGTAGCCTTCCTTTTCTATTGCAGCCAGTTCATCCGTTGCAATAGCTTCTATTTCAGGAACAATTAGATCAGGTTTTTCGATTTCTATTATTGCTCTAAGTGCCGCCTTATCAAGCATATTAATGCAATGACTTCGATGTGCTACCTGCATTGCTGGGGAGTGTTCATATCGATCACAGACTATGACCTCGACACCCAAGCGTTGAAGCTCAATTACAACCTCTTTTCCAAGCTCTCCGCCACCGCACAATAAAACTCGTGTTGATGTTTTGCTGCCAGGCGTGCCAATGGAGGTCATTTTCTTAAGCCCCTGTTTGAATGAATCTTATGCATATGTATTTTAATTTAACCAATACCCTTAGAAAGCTTTTGTGAGTTTTTTGCAAACTCTTTACAGACTAGAGCTTAATTATGCAGTTAATACTGAGCATGAATATATAGCTTGATTAGTCTTTATTATCTGGCTGTTTAAATTAGATGCCATGGTGCCAGTATGCCAGATGTTTTTGCATCTTTATGGTGCATAGCCTGCTTCATTATGGTGCATTTAATAAGTCACGGGCAAGACCGAATAAACATAAGTTATTGAAAAATAAAGATAAGTAGATTTGGCACGGATTATGCATGTTACTAGACATAATTTATATTTATTGGAGATCATATACGATGACACTAAAGCAAAAAATGATGTTACTAGGCCTTTTTCTTATGCCTGCGATATCAAATGCTCAGGTTTCCGCCAATGTTGGAATGGTGAGCGATTATATCTACCGCGGCATATTCCAGGAAGCCTCTTCCGCGTTTGCCGGAATTGATTATGAAGATGAAAGTGGTTTTTATGTAGGCACTTGGGCTGCTGATGTGGGTGATGGGCTTGAGACGGATCTTTATTTTGGTATGGGTGGTGAGCTAACCGACGGTGTGAGCTGGGGTGCAGGTTATACCGGCTATTACTACACTGATGGATGGGATGATACTTATCATGAACTTAACCTTGGGTTAGGTGCTGGTGACTTTTCTTTTGATGTTGCACTTGGCAAGTACGATACGTCCCCTAAGACTCAAGACTATACCTTTACTTCTTTAGGCTACGATTTTGGCAATGGCCTCGCTGCTAGTTTTGGTGCTTTTGGAGGCGACTTTAAAGGCGAAGTAGTAGAAGTTGGTTATGGCCATGATTTTAATGGGCTCGATCTTTCGGTGACGTTCATTATGGTGAGCGATGATTTAAAGGTGTATGACGGAGATGCAAAAGCAAGTGGTGCTCCTACTAACGCCATCGTTTTTGGCATCAGTAGATCTTTTGCCCTTGGCGAGTAATTAGAAAAATAGTTGGAGAATAATTATGAAGCTAATCACAGCAGTTATTAAACCATTCAAGCTAGAGGAAGTTCGTGAAGCTCTTGCAGAAGCAGGTGTTCAGGGAATGACCGTTACTGAGGTTAAAGGGTTTGGGAGGCAGAAGGGACATACTGAGCTCTATAGGGGCGCCGAGTATTCTGTCGACTTTATTCCAAAAACCAAAATTGAAGCAGCCGTTTCGGATGAGCTGGTTGAGGTTGCAGTTGAGGCTATTGTTAGTTCAGCAGCTACCGGCTCTATTGGAGACGGAAAAGTTTTTATATCTGATTTGGGTCAGGTTACCAGGATTCGCACAGGTGAAACCGGTGACCAGGCTCTGTAACTGGAGAGTAACAATTATGAGCAATTTTTTATTTAAAGCCTGTAGTCCAATCATCTTGTTACTGGCAGCAATTATGCCAGGAATAGCTGGAGCTCAGGACGCTCTGGATTCTGGGGATACTGCATGGATGCTAACTTCTACCGCTCTGGTTTTGTTTATGACAATCCCTGGGCTCTCGTTGTTTTATGCAGGTATGGTGAAAGAAAAAAATGCCCTATCCGTAATGATGCAGTGCTTTACGATTTGCTGTCTTATGACGGTGTTATGGGTACTTTATCTTTATAGTCTTGCGTTTTCAGATGGTTCAGCCTTTATAGGTGATCTTAGTATGGCATTTATGTCTGGTGTCGGAGTGGACTCACTGAGTGGAACAATTCCAGAAAGTGTATTTTCTATGTTTCAGTTGACGTTCGCGATTATTACGCCTGCACTAATTGTTGGTGCATTCGCTGAGCGAATGAAATTTTCTGCCATGCTTTGGTTTATGGCCATTTGGGTCAGTGTTGTCTATGCGCCGATTTGCCACTGGGTCTGGGGTGGTGGATGGTTGGGCGAGATGGGAGTGCTTGATTTTGCTGGGGGTACGGTAGTACATATCAATGCGGGTATCGCGGGGCTGGTTGCAGCTATTGTAATGGGTAAGAGACGCGGCTATCCGGAGTCTCCCATGAAGCCAAGTAATCTTGTGCTCACTATGGTTGGAGCCGCTATGCTCTGGGTTGGTTGGTTTGGGTTCAATGCAGGAAGTGAGCTGGCAGCAGACGGAGTTGCGGGGATGGCTATGGCTGTTACCCAGGTTGCAACAGCTGCTGGTGCCCTTACTTGGATGTTCGCTGAGTGGAAAAGTCACGGAAAGCCAAGCGCCCTGGGACTAGTCTCTGGTGCAGTAGCCGGCTTGGTTGCTATTACACCTGCATCAGGTTTTGTGGGACCAATGGGAGCTTTAGCGATCGGTTTCGCATCTGGATTTGGGTGTTATATTTCTGTAGTTAAAATCAAACGTACTTTTGGTTATGACGATTCTCTGGATGCATTTGGTGTTCATGGCATAGGAGGAATCATTGGGGCCGTTTTAACAGGCGTATTTGTGGATGCAGGTCTCGGTGGAGCTGGTCTTGCCGATGGTGTGAGTATGGCCGCTCAGGTAGGCAAGCAGTTTGTAGGTATTGTGGCTACGATCGTTTATTGTGGCATCGTTAGCTTCATCATCCTCAAAGTGCTCGATAACGTCATTGGGCTACGTGTAAGCGAGCAGGATGAGCAGGAAGGGCTAGATCTAGTGCTACATGATGAACAGGGCTATAACATGTAGCCTAAATATGGAAAGTTTCAGTTATTAAATGTGAGTTTGTGATTTGCGTCGTTTCCGTTTATCTGGGACGGCGTAAATTGCAAACTCTTTACCAGCGTAGGCCACCATCAATTTCAATTATTCGGCCATTCATATAATTATTTTGTAGCAGATAAATAGCAGCATGGGCTATTTCCTCTGGCTTACAGAGTCGTTCAGCTGGTATTGAGGCAGCTATCTTCTCCAAGAAATCTGGTTTAATGCTATTAGTCATCTCAGTTTTAACCAACCCAGGCGCAATCGTATTAACACGGATATCATGTTTGGCTAGTTCCTGTGCCCACGCAACCGTAAGTGCTGCAACGCCAGCTTTTGAAGCGGAATAATTACTTTGGCCGAAACCGCCTTTACGAGAAATACTAGATATATTGATGATGCATCCGCCTGAGCCAAGTGTGACCATATGGGCAGCTGCTTCACGTCCACAGAGAAACACTCCAGTCAAATTAACATCAATCACGGCTTGCCATTCCTTCAAACTCATCCTATGTGTGATTTTTTCTTTTGTTCCTTTTACTAAAAGCCCATCACGAAGTATTCCTGCATTGTTTATGAGTACATCAAGACCCTTGAAGTCATGGGCAACTTTTTTGAATAAGCTGATTACTTCTTCCTCCTGAGCCACATTAGTTTCATAACTTTTTACATAGGAACCTAGATCGATACATTGGGTAAGAACTGGTTCTAGTTTGGCTTTGTCCAGGTCAACCAAGGCTAGTTTGGCCCCTCGAGCAGCAAGCTCTATGGCCATGGCCTCACCTAGACCGCCTGCTGCACCAGTAATTAAGACTGTCTTATTGCAAAGATCCATAACAAATATCTCAAATGAAACATTAAGATATCTTATTTTAATGAGGAGAGTCAGATAAAGGTCCTAAAACTAGGATGTTTATTAATCAGGCTGAATGATAAAAGCCTTTTTTAACAAATAATTTAATAATGAGATGGAGGGTTATTTCTAAGTCCGTGCTATGCTGCTATTCCCATTGCTTGAAAGTTCTTTTCTGCCCAATGAGCTCATCAAAGTATCTAGATAAGATTGCGATTGCTTTATCTGCCATTTGCATTGTGCACTGTTTGGCCATAACGCTATTTGTAGCAATGCTTCCTCTGGCAACTGCAGCTTTTGGAGGGCATTTTCATGGATTTATGTTATGGCTTGTTGTTCCTACAAGTATAGGTGGATTTTATTTGGGATATCGGGAGCATAAACGTGCAGTAATAGGTGTTTCAGGTATAGGGGCCATTGCGCTTATAACCTATGCAGCCATGTTGGGTCATGGGAATTGGTCTGGATGGCTTGAATCGGCTGTAAGCTTGTTAGGTGGCTTGGTATTGGTGGGCAGTCATTGGGCAAACTTTCAGGAAGTTCGTCGAGTTCATGTTCATGATCATCATTAATATGTTTTTAGCCTGTAGAAATTTTTCCTGATCGGGTTATACGCCCATCTTCAATCTCTAAAGCTCGATTAAACTGATTAATATTGCGGTGTAGGTGTGTTACACAGACCAGATGAGTGCCAAGCAAAATAATTTCATCAAGCGCTCTGGTAACTAGCTCAAGGTTTCCAGGGTCAAGCCCTTCCCAGGGCTCATCCAGCAGCAGGACCCTAGGCTTATGAACGACAGCTCTTGCGATAAGAACTCTTCGAAATTGTCCATAAGATAGAGTTTTAACGTTGCGAGCAGCGAGGTCAGTTAATTGAAATTTTTCCAGTAACTCATCTACAAGATTCAACTCATGTTGCTTTAGTTTTCTTGTCTGGCCGATGCTTGAGTCAAAACCTGAGCTAATACATTGTCTTGTGGTTGAGGGATACCAGTAGCCGGCTTGTAACTCTGGTGATACCCATGCTATTTGCTGTCTTAGTACCCAGATGTTTTCTGGATTCTTTATTCCTGGAAAGTTTATTGACCCTCCAGTGGCAGGGCGAAGTTGTCCATGAAGCATTCTTAGAAAGGTGGTTTTGCCAGCACCATTTGACCCTGTTACCTGCCAATGTTCGCCCTCGAGTAATTGCCAAGTGATATCAGTCAGCGTTTGCCGGTCATCAAGCCAGATATCTGCATGTTCAATATTAATAATTACCGATTCACTTATTGTTATTTGCTGCTGTTGATTTGTTTCTATGCTAATTTCTGAGGGAATGGTTTCTATGGGCGTTGGTATTATTGGGGTAAATTTGCCTGACTCTATAACGTGACCATTTTCAAGCCTGAGAATCCTATTCGTTGAAATTGGAATATTAATCGTCTCATGATATGAACATAGGACCACAATTTTTTCGCTGATATGGTCAATCGTAGAGTTTAGTTGCTCTCTTGCTTTGGCATCTAATCCTGCGAGAGGTTCATCCAGAATAAGAATAACCGGGTCAAAACCCAAGGCACGAGCAATTAAAACACGACGTTGTTCGCCTCTGGATAATTCCAGGAAAGGTCGATTAGCTAAGTGAGTTAAGTTAACTTCGTCAAGTATCTTGGAAGCTTTTTTTCTATCCTGATTACTTGGTTTATCTCGGGGAACATCTGTTCTATAGATTCCCGACAAAACAACTTCTATAGCGTCGAAATTCCATCCTCGTTCCACATATCGATCTTGCAGTTCATGGCCAACCAAGGTGATACGAGTAAGCGCCTGTACAGCATCAGTTTGCGGGTCACCTCCAAAATAGTATCGGCGCGTCCCGCTCTGTGGAGCAGGCCAGAGATTGCCACTGATGAGCCTTAAAAAACTGGTTTTTCCACTTCCATTTGCACCGACTATAGCCCAATGCTCCCCAGGGAAGAGATTCCAGCTTAAATCATGAAGCACCGTACTCCTTAGTAGCTGAACATCCACCTTGTCTAGGCGGACGATTGGCTTATCATCAAGAGCTTGTAGTGCGGTATCGTCGGGGGTTGCCTTACTCATCGGCAGGTATTATAGCTGCCACTGCTGTAAATATGATTTATTAGTTATCTAAACGATGCACTTCTATTGATGTATGCACAATTCCCAATCCCTCAGGCATCAAGGTCTTATAGTACTCAGGTGGTTGAGGGTCATGAGTAACAACTGACAGAATTGCTGAGTAGATATTCGGTCCTACGGCCCAGACATGTAGGTCTGCAATACAGATATTATCTTGCGTCTCAAGCGCGTCTTTTATTTTGAGACGAAGATCATTGGAGATTTCCTTATCAAGCAGGATGCTAGAAGTGGTTTTTAGCAGTCCAAAGGACCATCGGGCGACAAGTGCAGCACCTACTAGACCCATTACCGGATCGGCCCAGATAAGACCCAAGTACTTTGCCCCAAGTAACGCAAAAATTGCTAATAAGGATGTTAACGCATCGGCCAGAACATGGAGATAGGCAGACCAAAGGTTGTGATCATGATGATGGGTATGCCCGTCATTTGAGTCATGGTGATGGCCGAGTATAAGAACAGATAATCCATTGACGAATAAACCTAATACCGCGACAAAAATTGCTTGATTGAAGGCAATCTCGACTGGAGATATTAGACGCTCTAAACTTTCCCAAACCATTACAAGGGCAAACATAGCAAGCAGAACAGCGCCAGTGTAACCACCAAGCGTATTAACTTTTCCCGTTCCAAAGCAGAACTTTTCATTATGCGCGTGCTTTCTGGCATATACATAAGCAAATGCATTAATGCTTAGGGCCACAGTATGAGAGGTCATATGAAGACCATCGGCTAAAAGCGCCATAGATCCAAATGCAATACCAGCTGTGATTTCAATAATCATCATCACTGCTGTAATGCTAATGACAATTAATGTACGCACCTCTCCCGGACGTTTTATATCCTGTCCGAATGCATGCGAATGTTTCCAGCGATGAATGCGTTCGTCGTCCATAATTGATCAATCTAGTTTATCTAGAACCGTATTTGAATTCCCCCATTTATATTAAGCCCAGGCACACGAAACCCAGTTATTTCTTCATAGTCCTCATCAGTAAGGTTCTCTAGGCGGCCATATACTTCCATTTTCTGGCTCAAGCGTATAGACGTGCTGACATCCAATACCCAGTAATCGTCGAGGGTAACACGACCAATACCATATAACTCATCGATGGCATGTGCGGAAGATCGATAATTTAAAAGTAGACTAACTTTGTCGTTGAAAGAAGAGAATTGAAGCCCGAGATTAGCAAGTTGTTTTGGTCTGCGAATTCTCTGTAGACCATTCTGATCTTTCGTTTTATTTAATGTGGTATTACCAAAGAGAACCCATTGGCTAGTTACCGGATATTCAGCAACAAGTTCAATTCCTGAAGATCTATGGTTACCTACTGATTGCAAATACCCTGAATACCCTTCAAGGTCGAAAAATAATTCGTCCTCGATATTCTGATCAAAGTAGGTGATACCTAAGAACAACCCACTTGTACTGGTATATT
>JAQWRR010000033.1 GCA_029243585.1 Gammaproteobacteria bacterium | reverse complement strand
CAGGGACAAGAGTTAGAAGCGTATAAACTTGTTGGTTTTGTAGATGCAGAAGAATTCAGTTCGCATGTTCTACAAGTATCTTCATTATAAAATTGAGCCTTAAAAACCGGTAACTCCCTATGGCACGCAGCGCAATTTTTACACTACTTTTAAGCTTAGCGGCTGTTGTAGCATACCTTGGGTATCGTACGATTTTACGATCCCCAGAACCTCAAATAAGCGAATCACAAACAAGTCGGGCAGCAATGCCGACACAAGAATTAGGTTTGCTTCCCGAATTTTCACTTGGCGATCTAACTGGCAGTATGAGATCTATACAGAGTTGGCCTGAAAATGCACTAGTAATAAATTTCTGGGCTACTTGGTGTGCACCATGCTTAAGAGAAATCCCGCTGCTTAAAGAATTTCAGGAACAACATATTGATTACCCTGTTCAGGTTGTTGGCATTGCCATTGATAACTTTGAGGCGGTTCAAAATTTTGCGGCCGATATGGAATTCAATTACCCGATTCTTGTAGGGGAATCAGACGCCATGAATGCAGCAGGTGCTTTTGGAGTAGAGTTCTTTGCGCTACCTTTTACCGTATTTTCTGATAAAGAGGGTAGAATCTTAGGAGTTCATACAGGAGAAATCCTCCCGGAGGACCTTGAGCATCTAAGTGACGTGCTCTCAGATATAGCAAACGGTGCAACTGATATAGAAACAGCACGGGCTTTATTAACAACCCAACCATAAAAAACTCCCGTATTTTTCGTTAAATTCTTCGAAAAATTGTAATATACGCCATATCTTCGTTGAAAATAAAAAATGTCAAATCTACTATTAATTAATGGCCCGAACCTACAATTACTGGGGCAACGAGAACCTAATCTCTACGGACCTAGCACCCTGAGTGAAATTGAGGCTCGACTCAGTGAGCTAGCAAATGAGCGTAGTCATAAGCTGAGGTGCTTTCAGAGTGATGCTGAGCATGAACTTGTAAAACGAATTCATGACGCAACTAATGAGTCAACTGATTGTATTCTCTTCAATCCCGCGGGATTCACTCATACCAGCATAGTACTGCGAGACGCACTTCTTGCTGTAGAGATTCCTTTCGTTGAAATCCATTTATCTAATGTGGCAGCCAGAGAGGATTTCAGACAACGTTCGTTCTTCTCTGATGTGGCTATAGGAACAATCTCTGGTTTTGGCGTAATAAGTTATGAACTTGCCTTGATAGCTGCTGAAAAATATTTGGCTTAGGAAAACATCATCGATATTAGAAAAGTAAAAAAACTTATCGAGCTACTTGAAGATTCTGGGGTGGCTGAGATAGAAATTACTGAAGGCGAGGAGTCTGTCCGTATTAGTCGTAATCCCTCTACGCCAACTGCAATAACAGTCGAATCTGCTCCAGTTACAAAAGTTGCTACAAAAGAACCATCCGAAAGCAAAACACCATCGTCAGATGATGAAAAAATCAATTACGACGGTCATGTTGTAGTAGCACCTATGGTCGGAACTTTCTATGCTGGCTCTGCACCTGGCGCTAAACCTTTTGTAGAAATTGGGGCCAACGTAGAAATTGGGGATACGCTTTGCATCATTGAAGCCATGAAGATGATGAACCAGATTGAATCCGACGCAAAAGGTCGAATAACTAAAATTTTAGCAGAGAATGGTGACCCGATAGAATTTGATCAGGCACTATTTGTTATTAAAGAATAAGTGTCTATGTTCGATAAGGTGCTTATAGCCAACCGTGGGGAAATCGCTCTGCGAGTTTTAAGGGCTTGCCGAGAGTTAGGCATAAAAACTGTTGCAGCCCACTCTTCAGCAGATGCAGGACTGAAGCATGTTCTGCTAGCAGATGAAACGGTATGTATTGGTCCCGCACCTTCGGCCAATAGTTATCTCAATATGCCCGCCATTATTGCTGCTGCAGAAATTACCGATGCTGTAGCAATTCATCCTGGATATGGGTTTCTCTCAGAGAATGCGGACTTTGCTGAACGCGTACAAGAAAGTGGTTTTATTTTCATTGGGCCTGATCCACAGACCATCCGTTTAATGGGAGATAAGGTTTCAGCCATAAAATCGATGAAAGCAGCAGGCGTACCCTGTGTCCCAGGATCAGATGGCATACTTTCAGATGATAATAATAAAAATGCTGATATCGCCCATGAAATTGGTTATCCAGTCATCATTAAAGCAGTAGGTGGTGGTGGTGGGAGAGGCATGCGTGTAGTGCATAGTGAAGCATACCTTTTTAATGCAATCTCCATCACTAAAAGCGAAGCTTTAGCTGCTTTTGGTAATGGGGATGTTTATATGGAGAAATTTCTTGAGAACCCACGTCATATCGAATTTCAGATTCTAGCTGATACCCATGGAAATGCTATTCACTTAGGGGAGCGGGACTGCTCTATGCAAAGAAGGCATCAGAAAATAGTAGAAGAAGCTCCAGCTCCTGGTATTAGCCCTGAAATAAGAATGAAGATGGGAACAAGATGTGCAAAGGCATGTTTAGATATTGGCTATAAAGGTGCGGGTACATTTGAGTTTCTCTATCAGGACAAAAATTTTTATTTCATTGAAATGAATACCCGCGTTCAAGTTGAACACCCAATTACAGAATTGATCACAGGTATAGATATAGTTAAAGAACAGCTATTAATAGCTAATGGCGAACCAATGACACATAGACAAGATGATATCCAATGGTCTGGGCACGCAATAGAATGCCGGATCAATGCTGAAGACCCAAAAACCTTCATGCCATCTCCTGGAAAAATCAATCTCTGGCATCCTCCTGGTGGCCCCGGGATTCGCGTAGATAGTCACCTTTACGTAGGATATAAAGTGCCACCCTACTATGATTCGCTAATCGCAAAAATCATTTCATATGCAGAAGATAGGCCTTCTGCTATAGCAAGAATGGATACTGCCCTTAGCGAACTGGTAATAGAGGGCATAAAAACAAATAGCCCTCTTCATCAAGAAATATGCCAACATTCCGCCTTTAAAAGAGGCGGCACTGATATAAATTATCTCGAGAAGCGTCTAGGTATAAAATAGTGTACTAATGTCCTGGCACGAACTGCAGATCATTGTTGAGACTGATGACATTAACCGGATAGAAGCGCTCCTCAGATTAACAGGGGCCGTTGCAATTAGCCTAACCTGTAAAGATGGCGAAGAAATTCTAGAGCCTTATCCTGGTGAAGTATCTCTTTGGTCTTCGATACTATTAACAGCACTTTTCCCACCTTCAATTTCAATTAGTTTAGTAGAAAGTTATTTGCAGGTAACGATTGGCATTAAAGGGCCAATCAGATTACATAAGATAAATGAAAAGGATTGGAAGGCGGCTTGGGAACGCCGTCCACCTACCCAGCGTATTGGGAAACGCCTAATGCTGGCTGCTGCTGACGCCAAAATTAAAAAAACTTCTCGAGTTTGTACAAGGCTAAATCTTGGTCTTGCTTTTGGTACGGGCGAACATCCTACGACATCTCTTTGCCTAGAATGGCTTGATGCTCATCTAAGTCCAGATATGCAAGTGTTAGATTATGGCTGCGGGTCAGGCATTTTGGCTATATCATCTTTAAGGCTTGGCGCTCATAGTGCGTGGGCAGTAGACATCGAACCACAAGCACTAGTAGCTACCCGGGAGAATGCTGGTCTAAATAAAGTACAAGACAAACTCTGGATTGGTGTACCCAAAAATCTGCCCGATTTGCAGGCTGATCTGGTTATAGCAAATATTATTGCTGGCACTTTACAGAATCTCAGTAAATTATTCGGTCGTCTTGTTAAGCCTAGAGGTCATCTTGTATTAAGTGGCATATTGTCGTCACAGATTCCAACTATAAGCAAAGCCTATTCTCATGAATTCGAACCTTTCAACCAACAGCATAAGAAAGGATGGGCGCTACTATGGTCTAAACGCCGGAAGGAATCAGTCTGAACTTCAATGAAAGATGAAGGCATTAATATAGGCGGAATCCATTTTCCTAATCAACTGGCATTAGCTCCTATGGCTGGCATCTCTGATGCGCCATTCCGGCATCTTTGTGCCCAATTAGGTGCGGGAATGACACCAAGCGAAATGATTACTGCTGATACAAAACTCTGGACAAGTAGCAAATCAAAGCGCCGCCTTAGCGTATGGGGAAATATCAACCCAAGAATTATTCAAATTGCTGGCTTCGATCCAGAAATGTTAGCTAGTGCAGCAGTGAGCGCCCAAGATCAGGGGGCAAATATCGTTGATATAAACATGGGTTGCCCAGCCAAAAAAGTTTGTAGGCGAGCTGCAGGCTCATCGTTACTCCGAGATCCCAACCTTGTGGAATCTATTCTAGCCCGCGTAACTTTAAGGGCAACGGTTCCTATCACCCTAAAAATCCGAACAGGATGGTGTCCTAATTCTCGAAATGGAGTAGAGATTGCTCGTATTGCGGAAAATTGCGGTGTCGCGGCTATTACAGTGCATGGTCGTACCAGAGAATGCCGTTTTAAAGGCCATGCTGAATATCAAACAATCCGACAGATTAAAGAAGCAGTGACTATACCCGTCATTGCAAATGGTGATATTGATTCGCCAGAAAAAGCAAAGTTAGTTTTAGAACTTACAAAAGCAGATGCGCTCATGATCGGTCGAAGCGCGAAAGGTAGGCCTTGGATATTTAATGAAATTGATGCATATCTATCTAATAATAAAAAACCAAGTCTTCCTATCGCCTCTGTCCGTGATATTATCCTTACCCACCTTGATAGCCTGTACTCCTTCTATGGAGAATTCACGGGTGTACGTGTGGGACGAAAACATTTAATTTGGTACACGCAACACCAAGCAGGTGGTCTTAATTTTCGTCAACGAATTGTGCGTGTTGAGACAGCTCGGAAACAATTAGAACTTACACGTTATTTTTTAGATGAACTTCTGGAAGCAAGCATAGCCAAATTCGTTGGCCCTCAAGGGAAACGTAGTGATCAATTCGAAGAATATAAAAAAAACAGTTGCGGCAACAAAAAAGAAAATATCTAATAATCACGAGCAATCAGCAAGCAAGCCTCTTGGTGCACTTGCTGATAAGGCGTTATCACTTTATTTCAAAAACCTTAATGGGTATAAACCTGCTGAGCTTTATCAGCTTGTAATAGGTGAAGTGGAAAAACCTCTATTTCGGACGGTTATGAATTATACAAGTGGAAATCAAAGTGAAGCAGCTGAAATCCTAGGAATAAGCCGTGGCACTTTAAGAAAAAAACTTAAGATTTATAAGCTGTTAGATGAATGAACCACACGGATAAAAAGAAATTTCGCGTCCTCATAAGTGTATCTGATAAAAGTGGGCTTGCCGCTTTCGCGAAAGGTTTAACGAGCCTATCTTTCGAAATCATTTCAACCGGTGGAACAGCAGAAGCACTACGTTCAGCTGGTATAGCTGTAACTGACATTTCAGAAATCACAAAGTTCCCTGAAATAATGGATGGGAGAGTTAAAACACTACATCCCTCTGTTCATGGTGGTTTATTAGCAAGAACTGGAATTGATGAATCAATAACCGCAGAACATAGTATTAACTGGATTGATTTGCTGGTTGTAAATCTGTATCCATTTGAATCCACAATTGCTGCTTCGGATTGCACCTATGAAGAGGCTATTGAAAAAATTGATGTCGGTGGTCCAGCGATGGTTAGAGCTGCCGCAAAAAATCATAATAGGGTAACCGTTATTATTGACCCAGATGACTACCCAATAGTACTAGAAGCTTTGCAAACAGGAGGGTCACTTAAAACTTTACGAAGCGAACTTGCAGCTAAAGCTTTTGCTCATACCGCTTACTATGATGCTACTATTTCACAATATTTGCGCCGTGCTGGACCATATTCTGAGTCTGAGCTAATAGCGTCAGATCCACTAGTTCTTGGATGGCGTCGAGACCAAAAACTTCGTTATGGAGAAAACCCTCACCAAGAAGCTGCTCTATTTAGTTCTTCTAATGCATTATCAGGATCAATTGTTGGGTCAAAACAAATTCAAGGAAAACCCCTTTCCTTTAATAATATAGTTGATGCGGAGGCTGCTCTTGACTGTGTAAAAGCTTTTTCTGATCCAGTATGTGCAATTATTAAACATGCTAATCCATGCGGTGTGGCTGTCTCGGAAAACCTTCTAACTGCATATCAAACGGCTTTTTCCACAGATCCGCAATCTGCGTTTGGTGGAATCATTGCTTTTAACAGAACACTAGACGCAAATACGGCTAAATTCATTATTCAAAATCAGATGGTCGAGCTCATAATTGCTCCAGAAATTGATCGGGGTGCATATAAGGATCTTGGTCAGAAAAAAAATGTGCGTGTTCTGGAAACTGGTCCAATGCAGATAACTGATTATGATTGGAACATGAAGTCTATTGCTGGTGGGTTATTAGTGCAAAGCAATGATTACACTGATTCTAATGATTTTCGGTTAACGACCGTTACTAAACGTGCTCCAACAAATTCAGAATTGAAAGCATTAAAATTTGCATGGACAGTTGTAAAATTTATTAAATCCAATGCCATTGTATACACTAATGAACACGCTACTCTTGGCATAGGCGCTGGACAGACGAGCCGTGTTATGAGCGCACGTATTGCAGCAATGAAGGCTGCTGATGCAGATTTAACTCTTACTGATGCATCTGTAGCCTCAGATGCTTTTTTTCCATTTCGCGATGGTATTGATATTGCTGCTGAACATGGAATCACGTCCGTTATACAACCTGGGGGTTCTGTACGTGATGAAGAAGTTATTGCAGCTGCTGATGAGCATGGTATGGCTATGGTTTTCACTGGGATGAGGCATTTTCGTCACTAAAAAAACGGAAAAATAAAAGACAATGAAAATTTTAGTAATCGGCGGTGGAGGCAGAGAGCACGCCTTAGCTTGGAAGTTTGCACAGTCTTCTTTGGTATCAGAAGTTCTAGTAGCACCAGGAAATGCGGGCACTATAAAAGAAGAAAAGGTTCGTAATGTATCAGTCAAGGCTGATGATCTAGATGGCTTGCTCAAGCTTGCTCAAACCGAAAATATAGGCTTGACTATTGTTGGCCCTGAACAACCTCTCGTAGAGGGTGTAGTTGATCTTTTTGAGGCGGCAGGGCTTAAATGTTTTGGTCCTCGTGCGGCTGCTGCAAAACTAGAAGGATCAAAAGCTTTTTCAAAAGAATTTCTAGAAAGACATAATATTCCAACTGCTACCTACAAAGATTTTGAAGATCTTGATAGGGCTATAGAATATGTGCGATCAAGCACCTTTCCAGTCGTCATCAAGGCAGACGGGTTAGCAGCTGGCAAAGGTGTAATTATCACAGAAACTCTTGCTGAAGCTGAAGATACCCTCAGAAGTATGTTGGAAGGAAAAATCTTCGGTCAGGCTGGCTCAAAGGTAGTTATCGAAGAATTTCTCTATGGCGAAGAAGCTAGTTTTATCGCTATTGTAGATGATACGCGCATCGTTCCTTTAGCAAGCTCACAGGACCATAAAACCCGTGATGAGGGTGATCAGGGCCCTAATACTGGAGGTATGGGAGCCTACTCTCCAGCTCCAGTAATGACTAAAAAACTATCTGATCAAGTTATGCAGGACATTATTATACCGACTGTTGAGGGCATGCATGCAGATGGCATGAATTATAGGGGGTTCCTATATGCTGGACTTATGATTGACCCAAACGGAAAAACAAAAGTATTGGAATTTAACTGCAGATTTGGAGATCCGGAAACACAACCGATTTTGATCAGACTACGATCAGACCTTGCTGCCCTGTGCCTCAGCGCATTTGACGGATCCCTAGAGTCTATAGAAATAGAATGGGATCCAAGGGCATCCCTTGGTGTTGTAATGGCAAGCGATGGTTATCCTGAAAGTTATAGAACAGGAGATACAATTACTGGATTAGATAGTATCTTAGGTGAGAATTCTAAGGTGTTCCATGCCGGCACCACATTAGATGAAAAAAATATTGTTACAAACGGAGGGAGGGTTCTCTGCGCTGTTGCTCTAGGAAAAAATGTCACAGAAGCTGCTGCTAATGCTTATGACATTGCCGAAAAAATAGACTGGGAAGGAGCATTTTATCGGCACGATATAGGGTATCGTGCTATCAAACGTGAACAAGATCAAAAGGATAACTAGCGCTTCATTGCCTCAAAAAATTCGACGTTAGTTTTTGTATCCTGAAGCTTACCTAACAAAAACTCTATAGCGGCTAACTCATCCATTGGATGTAAAACCTTCCGCAACACCCAGATCTTCTGAAGCTCATCAGGTTTTGTAAGCAGTTCCTCTTTTCTTGTACCTGAACGATTAATATTAATCGCAGGAAAAACTCTTTTCTCGGCAACACGTCGATCAAGATGGATTTCCATATTGCCAGTACCCTTAAACTCCTCATAAATCACCTCGTCCATCTTGGATCCGGTATCTACGAGAGCAGTAGCAATAATAGTCAGACTACCTCCTTCCTCAATATTTCTAGCAGCACCAAAAAACCGTTTTGGTCTTTGAAGTGCATTTGCATCAACACCACCTGTCAAAACCTTTCCAGAAGATGGGACAACTGTATTGTACGCACGAGCTAGTCTTGTTATTGAATCCAATAAAATCACGACATCGCGTTTATGTTCTGTGAGACGTTTTGCCTTCTCAATAACCATTTCTGCAACCTGTACATGCCTGGTTGCTGGTTCATCAAAAGTACTCGAAACTACCTCACCTCTGACAGTACGTTCCATCTCTGTGACTTCCTCAGGTCTTTCATCAATTAATAAGACTATGAGGTCGCATTCGGGCTGATTGGCAACAATCGAAGACGCTATGTTCTGCAATAACATTGTCTTGCCAGCCTTGGGAGGGGAAACAATCAAGCCTCTTTGGCCTTTACCAATAGGCGCACACATATCGATGATACGCGCTGTTAGGTCCTCTGTGCTGCCATTACCTTGTTCTAATTTTAGCCGCTGAGTTGGAAAAAGCGGCGTAAGATTCTCAAACAAAACCTTATTTTTAGCATTCTCTGGGCCGTCATGATTTATTTGGCCAACTTTCAACATGGCAAAGTAACGCTCACCATCCTTTGGCGGACGGATCATGCCTGAAACAGTGTCGCCAGTTCTCAAATTAAAGCGGCGAATTTGACTAGGGGAAACATATATATCATCTGGACCAGCCAAGTAAGAACTATCAGCTGAACGCAAAAACCCGAATCCATCCTGCAGAATCTCTAAAATCCCCTCACCAAAAATGCTTTCTCCATTTTTAGCATGCGCTTTAAGAATCGAGAAAATAATATCTTGCTTTCGAGAGCGGGCTAGACTTTCTAAACCCATTGACTGCGCAAGCTCAACCAGCGCCGATGCTGGACGGGTCTTAAGCTCAGCAAGATTCATGGCATTTTTAGTTAGCTCGAGTTCGGCAGCTGAGATGACATCAAAATCCTCATCATCCGGAAACTCTTCGCGGTTATGCCTGCGTGAATGTCTTTTTTTCTGATTACCGTCTCTAGACTGCCTATGGCTGTTCTTTGAACGGTTTCGTGATGTGTTGCCCAAGTATCCCCTCACGGATCCAATACCAAATAATAAAAAATACTAAACGTTTTAACTAATATGCTTATCAATAAAAGACGCTAATGCCCCCTTAGCGACAGCACCAATTTGTTGCCCCTCAACCGATTCTCCTTTTAAAAGGATAAGGGTTGGTATGCTGCGGACGTTATACTTAAGAGGTGTCTGAGGGTTTTCATCGACATTTATTTTTACCACCTTCAAACGGCCCTGATATTCTTCTGCAATAGCATCTAGCATTGGAGCAATCATCTTGCACGGACCACACCATTCTGCCCAAAAATCCAACAAAACGGGACATTCAGACTGAATGACATCTTCATCAAACTGACTAT
This sequence comes from Gammaproteobacteria bacterium, assembly GCA_029243585.1. GTDB lineage: Bacteria > Pseudomonadota > Gammaproteobacteria > Steroidobacterales > Rariloculaceae > UBA6522. Next base: position 23,801 of record JAQWRR010000033.1, on the reverse strand, counting down.
CAGTTGTATGTAAAATATTATCGCTCACTTATCAAAACCTCTAACTCTTAAAATAATTCTTCCCAACAGAGCTATCGCTGAATGGTCCCGTACTAAAAAGCCGAAGGGCTGAACTGAAGTGACGTCGGCTGCCCTGTCAGGCACAATATCGGTGCTTAATGCTTCCTTACGACGTTCGCGGGAATACAGCGGGTATCTGGGGGGGCGAGTGCTCTCGCCTTATTAGGTGTATTTTGGACCGTTGAGAACATAATTTGCAAGTTTTTACGAATGATGATTCAGGAACTAAGCGTGACGATCACCTTAGCGACCTCAGATTTAGCACTCTTTCACTCCCTGATAAACTCCTTCAGGGCATAGCTGACGCGGGTTTCAGCAAATGCACGCCTATACAGGAGAAAACCTTACCTATTGCCTTAACAGGGGGTGACGTTGCTGGACAGGCTCAGACTGGAACGGGAAAAACCGCCGCTTTTTTAGTGGCCTTATTCAATAAACTTGCCATCTCTGACCCCATCCATTCGCATCAACCCGGGCCAAGGGCTTTAATTCTTGCGCCCACCAGGGAGCTCGCAATACAGATTCATGCGGATGCTGTGCAACTTGGACGTCATCTGCCATTTAAACTTGGGCTTGCCTATGGTGGAACTGACTACGAAAAACAAAAACAAATATTAGTTCAAGGTGTTGATGTTTTGATTGGAACGCCTGGACGACTCATCGATTACTTTAAAAACCGAGTGTTCTCCTTTCGTCGAATTCAAGTAATGATTCTTGATGAGGCAGATCGGATGTTTGACTTAGGCTTCATAAAAGATATCCGCTATGTATTAAGACGGTTACCGGAAAGAGATTTAAGGCTCAACATGCTTTTCTCGGCGACGCTTTCACATAGAGTACTTGAGCTAGCTTATGAGCATATGAATGACCCAGAACTGATTCGTATCGAGCCTGACAAGATGACCGTTGATCGTGTGCAACAAAGCATTTATTTTCCTGCAAATGAAGAAAAAATCCCCTTGCTAATTACACTACTTAGGCAACGGAACCCAAATCGAACAATGATCTTTGTTAATACTCGTCGTGAAGCAGATAAATTACAGAACTATCTAGAACACAATGGAATTCATGCTCAGGCAATATCTGGCGATGTACCTCAAAATAAACGCATAAGAATGCTCAAGGAATTCTTATCGGGTGACCTGCCAGTTCTTATTGGTACTGATGTTGCATCTAGGGGACTTCACATTCCAGACGTGAATTATGTGTTTAACTATGATCTACCTCAAGATGCGGAAGATTATGTGCATCGTATTGGTCGCACCGCACGAGCTGGTGCATCAGGAGATGCTATCAGTTTCGGTTGTGAAAACTATGCCATGTCACTTCCTGATATTGAGAAATACATAGGCCGAAAAATTTCGGTGGAGCAGATTGATCGTGACTCTCTTTTGCCCGTAAAAACTCCGCCTTATAAACCAAAGAAAATGCCCTTCAAACAATCACGCTCTTCATCTGGAAATTCACGAAATAAGCCGCGACCTCAAAGGGCAAGACACCAAAAAAAGCGCTGATATAAATAATTAGAAAATCAACTTTTCTACTCCTTCTACTGAAACAAATCCTGCTACTTCTTGAGAAGCGAACCTGGAATCAGGGCAGCTAATAGCAATCGTTTTACCAATGCCAAAATCTCTGGCCGCTTCAAGCACTGGAGCACTATCGTCGATTAAAACGGTTCTAAGTAGCGTGAATTTTTGAGAAGCATAAAAACGAGGCCAAAACTCTTTATGTTCTTTAGGAAACTCAAATTCATGAGAGGAAAATACCGCATCAACATGCTTATCCACCCCCGTTTTCTGAGCTTTTATCGCAAAAGTATCAGGATGCGCGTTTGTTACCAAAATAACTCGTTTCTTACTAATTCTTAGATAATCAAGAAATTCTATGGCTCCAGGAAGAAATTGAATACGGCTTTGGTATTTATGTTTCAAACCTCGAATATCTAGGTTGAGATCATCAGTCCAGTAATCTATGCAATACCACTCAAGCCTCCCCTGCAAAGCCTTATAGCGGGACATTAACTCTTCTCTTGCAATATTCTCGCTTAACCCATTCTGTTTTGCGTATTCCTTTGGAACAACTTCACGCCAAAAAAAATTATCAAACGCAAGATCTAGTAGCGTTCCATCCATATCTACAAGTACTGTATCAACTTGATCCCAAGAAATTATTGTCTTAGAAGAATCTTTCATCCTTGTGACCCGTTGCAACATGAATGACTATAGTAATAGGAACTAGCAGATCAAGAAATGCATGACCTTCAGATTTAAAAATAATTTGTTAGAAGAAGTAATAGAAATTGCTAGGACTGCTAGTAAATCCATTATGGAAATCTATGAGAAAGATTTTGCCATTGAATTAAAAAATGACGGGTCACCTTTGACAAAGGCTGACCAGAGTTCCCACCATATCATCCAGGAAGGACTAACTAATTTAAAACCCCACCTTCCTGTCCTATCCGAAGAATCACCAGAAAAAGAAGTAAGAGATCGACGAAACTGGAAATCATACTGGTTAGTTGATCCGCTAGATGGAACAAAGGAGTTCGTGAAGCGCAATGGAGAATTTACAGTAAATATTGCATTGGTAGAAGGAAACAGGGCTACACTTGGAGTGGTTCTGGCTCCAGCCTTACAGATTGAATATAGCGGCTCCATAGAACTTGGTGCTTGGCGCCGATATAAAAATCAAGACAAAATCAAAATAAATACATCCCTAGTTCAAAATCAACCGATCAGAATTGTTGGTAGTCGAAGCCATACAGATGCTGCTTTAGATAAACATATTAAAACTCTGGGTGATTATCAGTTAAAAAAAATAGGTAGTTCGATAAAAACTTGCTATATCGCAGACGGCCAGGCAGATCTATATCCAAGATTTGGTCCAACATCAGAGTGGGACACAGCAGCCGCTCAAGCCATCCTCGAAAGTGCCGGAGGAAGCATGATAGATTTGTTTGGTCAGCCGCTAAGGTATAACACTAAAAATGATTTTTTGAACCCTAACTTCATAGCATTTGGCAACCCTAACTTAAATTGGCTACAGTCTTTTGTAAAAAATAGTGGCAAAAAAGTAGAAACCGAAGCTTTTAAAAATGTCGAAAAACTCAAAGCATTACGAGTAGCATATCAAGACCTGGATCAAGCCATTTCACGTATTAAAAATGATCCAGATTTGGATCAGATCATGTTGAAGCGTCTAAAAAAACGCAAACTATTGGTTAAAGGTATGATTGCCCGACTTGAGAGCGACCTCATTCCTGACATTAATGCTTAACAACAACTTTTACTAAACCTAATTGGTTTAGATAGCAGTCTTAATAAAAAAAAGTTTTAGTTTCTTCCCTAATTAAACAAAAACCAACTCAGTAAAACCATACCTTTAGCTTATTTCAGTTGCTTGGTCAGCATCTTCAGTATTTCTTTGTTGTTGTACTCGTCCTAATGCCAGTGATAATGCACACCAGATACCAGCAAACGGTACCGTAGCTGCAGCCATAATAGTCATGGTTCCAAGTGCGCTCAGGACCCCCTGAATGCCTGCACCTGCCACATCACCTCCCCTATAAAGAAAGACGTCTATCAATGGTTTAGCTTTGTATTTCTCATCGGCAGGAACAATGCTAAAAAGAGTTTCTCTTGCAGGGCGAGAAATAGCATAGCGTGTCGCTCTGTGAAGCGCCTGAAATATAGCCATTACGCCATATATAGGCCAGATAGCGAGGGTAGCAAACCCAGCAACTGTTACAAGCGGTAGTATCGCCAAAGTCCAACCAACTCCTAGTCGTTTGATAAGTCGAGTCGTAATAAATATCTGAGTTATTAAAGTTGCACCCTGTGCAAGCGCATCAAATTGTGCAAATCCTTCCACACGCTGACTAAAGGTATCAGTACTAGTTGAAATGATATTAGCTGCAGTAAAATAGATAAGCGTATTTGAGATCGCCATTAAAATAATGAAGCCCGCAATTCCTAATAGGTAGGGTGATTTAGCTACGGCAGTTGCTCCGTCCCAAAAATTACCTCCAATGCTCTCTCCTTGACTAACGCTCATAACCGTACTGTCCATTGTGAGTTGTGAATACTCAGAACCTACGGCCTTCCTGTCTAGGATAAGCATTACAACTATTGCTATTCCAAAAAAAGCTGCACCGATTAACATTAGACCGGCAGGCAGATAAATAGAGTCTGTTAGGGCGCTTATTAAACTAGTAGCCCACCCACCAATTAACGCTCCAACCGTGCCACCAATACCGATGAAGGCAAACATTCGCTTTCCCTGATCTACACTAAAAATGTCAACCATGAAGGCCCAGAAAAGGCTATTTGCAAAAAGGTTTATCACACTCAGCCATGTATAAAAGGTATAACCTACTGTACGAGCTAAATTACTCTCGGTTTCTGTCCCTATCAAACCACCTCCGGACCCTGCATCAATAATGAGTAAGGTGGAAAATCCTGCTAGACAAATAATAATGAATAGATAGCCGATAGGAATAAAACGTCTTCGATCAAGCCGGCTTACAACACCACCAAAAGCTAATACAAGTACCAGTGCAACTATGGATGTCACAACAAACAACCAGCGAAGCTGGCCCATTCCGCCAGACACTCCCATCGCCTCACGAACTGGGCGTAAAAAGAAATAGCCACAAAGCACGCAAAAATAGAAAAGGCCTGCGAGTACTGCAAGCGAAAGTTCGCCACGCTTAAAATTAAGTGCCCTTGCTACCCAATTAGCCATTACTGTCTCCCATCCTTATTCTGATAAGCACCCCATGAACTCAGCATTATAATGACACTGATCACCTGATCATGTGGATTTTATTCTATGACTACCGCCAATATCACACATATAAGTAATTTTTCACCCTCTTAAAATATCTTATTCTTAATAGATTAGATTTTTTCTGGCTTTATACATAAAAAATATGCAAACAATCCAGGTTTTAAAAGGATAAATATTTAGAGCTAAGATTTACTTTCTTCTAGGATAAGGCAACACTAAAAATAATGGAAAGAAAAGCAGGCTGGCAATTTTGGATTGACCGTGGAGGAACCTTCACCGATATAGTAGCTAGAAATCCTAATGGATCTATTACTGCTACTAAGCTTCTTTCTGAAAATTCTTCACATTATAAAGATGCTGTTGTTGATGGAATTCTGAGAATCCTATCCCAAACAAATGAACACCTAGAAGTGGTGAGGATGGGGACTACAGTAGCCACCAACGCTCTTCTTGAACGACGTGGAGCAGATACAGCTTTGGTTATCACAAAAGGTTTTGGCGATGCATTGCGCATTGGCTATCAAAATAGACCTGATATTTTTGCATTAAATATAGAGTTACCCCAAATGCTCTATGCCCAGGTTATTGAGACCCAAGAACGCCTCTCCGCACAAGGGGAAATAATTGAGCCTCTAGATAAACTGAGCCTGCGTAGCCAGCTTAAAGAAGCATATAAAAACAAAATCAAAAGTGTTGCCATTGTTTTTATGCATGGATACCGCTTCCCTATACATGAACAAGTTGCACAAAAAATTGCTGAGGAAATTGGGTTTGAGCAAATTTCTGTATCTCATTCAACTAGCCCTCTTATGAAGCTTATTTCCCGAGGAGATACCACCTTAACAGATGCGTATCTTTCTCCCATACTTAAAAACTATGTAGACCAAGTACGGCATGGTCTTGCTGAGCGCCTCGGCGACACACCAATTCTATTCATGCAAAGTCATGGCGGATTGACTAGTGCTGAATCATTCCGAGGGAAGGATAGCGTCCTTTCAGGACCGGCTGGGGGTGTTGTAGGAATGGTCAGAACTGCCAAGTCCGCTAATCTAAAAAAACTAATAGGATTTGATATGGGCGGCACCTCTACGGATGTGTCGCTCTATGATGGCGACTTTGAAAGAACAACAAGTAGCATGATTGCTGGCGTTCGGCTCACAGCGCCTATGATGCGAGTACAAACCGTAGCAGCAGGCGGTGGTTCAATCTTGAAGCTGTCTTCGGATCGGTTACAGGTAGGTCCTGAATCAGCGGGGGCCTATCCTGGACCAGCCTGCTATCGAAACAATGGTCCTATAACAGTCACCGATGCAAATGTACTACTGGGACGTTTACAACCAGATTATTTCCCAAAGGTTTTTGGACAAAACGGTAATGAAGAAATAGACCATAAATCAGTTTCACTCCTCTTTACTAGTCTTGCAGAAAAATTGCAAAGTGAAACTGGGCATCAGGTTTCTATAAAAGAGCTAGCAGCAGGATTCTTAAGAATTGCAGTTGAAAGGATGACTACTGCTATTAAGAATATTTCTATTCAGCGTGGACATGATGTAACTGAATTTTCACTTTGCTGTTTTGGTGGAGCAGCTGGTCAGCATGCTTGCCAGGTAGCAGATGCACTAGGAGTAAAGACCATATTTATTCACCCAATGTCTGGGGTGTTATCTGCTTATGGTATGGGTCTAGCTGACATGCGTTCTTTAAAGCAGATGAGCATGGAAAGCGCTTGGACGAAAGATATTTTTCCAAAATTGGAAGCAACTTTTTCTAAACTTGAGAAAAATGGACTCGAGGAGCTAGTTAAACAAGGGGTTCAGATTGATTTAATTAACTTCTCATACCGACTGATGATGAAATCAGTTGGCTCGGACACTGCACTACCCATTACATATGAAAAAAATCTGCAACGCGTTAAAGAAAATTTTCTCAAGCTGCATAATAAACGCTTTGGATTTGAAGCTGATGACACCACATTAATTGTGGAAAGCATTGAAGTTGAGGCTGTAGTTGAGGGAGCAAGCCTTGAAGAACCACTTTGGACAGGTGGTACAGTCGATAATCAACCAGAGGCTTTAAGGGATATTTGGTTTGATTCTGTGCCAATTAGCACCCCAGTTTATCTAAGAGAAAAACTGGGTGCTGGTTGGCAATTAACCGGTCCCGGACTCATTGTTGACCCTAACTCAACAACTATTATCGACCCAGGATGGCAAGCTAAGGTAAATCAACTTGGACATCTTCTTTTAACTAGATCTAGCACGGTTTCAACTAGAGAAAAACTTGGAACACAATCAGACCCGATCAGGTTAGAAATATTCAATAATCTGTTCATGCACATAGCTGAACAAATGGGAATTGTGCTAGAAAACACCGCGTACTCGGTAAATATAAAGGAGCGCCTAGATTTTTCTTGTGCAGTATTTGACTCGGCTGGCGATCTAATCGCGAATGCTCCACATATGCCAGTACACCTTGGCTCTATGGGAGAAAGCGTAAAGGCTGTATTAAACCAACATCATAGTGCACTTAAGCCAGGAGACGTATATGTTTTAAATGCGCCTTATAACGGTGGCACTCATCTTCCAGATATTACCGTTGTAACTCCTATTTTTAATCAGCCTGGAAATACGCTTGATTTTATTGTTGCCTGTCGTGCACATCACGCAGATATTGGTGGGAAAACACCCGGTTCTATGCCAGCCACAAGCATAACAATAGAGGAAGAAGGCGTCCTACTTGATAATGTACTACTCGTTAGTGATGGAGTTTTTCTTGAAAAAAATATAAGAAAAATCTTAAGTGATAGTCCTTACCCTGCTCGCAATCCAGATCAAAATATTGCAGATCTAAAAGCCCAAGTGGCCGCAAACACAAAGGGTGTTCTTGAATTAACCAAGATGATTAAGCGTTTTGGTAGAGATGTCGTACATGCTTATATGGATCATATAAAAACAAACGCGGAAAACTGTGTAAGAAAAGCAATCAAAAAACTGAGTAACGGAAACTGGTCAATAGAATTAGATAGTCATGAGTGTATAAATATTTCAATCATAATCGATAAAGAAAAAGGTGACGCAATCATTGATTTTAGTGGTACTTCTTCGGAAAGCTCAACCAATTTTAATGCCCCTACTGCGGTTGTTAGGGCAGCTGTTCTATATGTATTTCGAACATTGATCGAAGAAAATATTCCTCTAAACGATGGTTGTCTTAGACCATTAACTATTAAGTTGCCCAAATCAAGCATGGTTAATCCTCGCTATCCAGCACCAGTTGTAGCAGGTAATGTAGAAACATCACAATGTATTACTGATGCGCTCTTAGCTGCACTGGGCGCGTCTGCCGCCTCCCAAGGAACAATGAATAATTTCACCTTTGGCAATGAAAAGTATCAATACTATGAAACCATATGTGGTGGCGCTGGTGCCGGACCAGACTTTCATGGTGCAAGCGCTGTCCAAACTCATATGACAAACTCCCGACTAACAGACCCTGAAGTTCTAGAATGGCGCTATCCCATTCGTCTTGAAAGATTTGAAATTAGAAAAGGTTCAGGGGGTAAAGGAGCTCAACAAGGAGGGGATGGCGTAGTAAGGGAAATTCTTTTTCTTGAACCTATGCAAACATCTATTCTTTCGAATCGCAGACGTATACCACCATTTGGCTTAGCAAATGGTGGTAATGGGAAAGCAGGTAGAAACTATATTATTCGTAACTTATCAAATAAAAGAGAGAATATTGCGGCCACTGAGGAAAACCTACTTGAGGCAGGGGATCGCTTCATCATTGAAACACCAGGCGGTGGAGGTTATGGCTCAGCGAGCTAAAAAACTTTCTGCTCCTCCTAAAAGTCTTTCTGGAAGAGATTTTTTTCGTTTAAATGTTATGCCATATAAGTCAGCATCAGAAGCAGCCTCACTTAGAAAATCATCACTAGTACAAATCTCATCAATTAAACCAAGCTCTAACGCCCGTGTGCCATACCAGTGCTCACCAGTAGATACACCTTCAACATCAATTTGAGGCCGATAACTAGCAATTTGGGCCTTAAAGAGCTCATGCACATCTTCTATTTCTTCTTTTAGCTTATCTCTATCCTCATCCGTGTTTTTTCCAAACATGGTGAGTGTTCGTTTGTGACGGCCAGCCGTAATTTGTTCAAAATCAACCCCCTTATTCTCTAGGAATCGATGAAAATTAGGAAGTTGTGCAATAACGCCAATCGAACCAATAATTGCAAATGGTGCAGCAATAATACGGCTTGCAACACAGGCCATAAGATAGCCCCCACTAGCTGCAACTTTATCGACAGAAACTGTTAAAGGAATACCCTTGCTTCTAATTCTAAGAAGTTGAGAGGCTGCCAAACCATGTTCATGTACAGTTCCGCCTGGGTTCTCCAGTCGAACCAACACTTGATCATCACTTTCAGCAACAGAAAGAATTGCTGAAACCTCTTCACGAAGCGATGAGGTCGCAGTTGCCCGAATATCTCCTTTAAAATCTATGACGTAAATACGTTGGCGTTGAGAGCCTTTTTTTGATAGTTCTTTTTTTTCTTTTTTTCTTTCTTTAGAGGCCTTTTTCAACTGCTCCTTTCCATGAACCGACCTACGTACTGCATCACCTAGTGCTTCTAGGCGCTTATTTAAATGCTCTACAGCAAGTCCTTCTTCATTTGCACCACGCTTTGTTGATGCTGCAATTACCCCAATAACTATCACTATAAGTACCGTAATTGTTCCAAACTTCGCGGCAAAAAGACCATAGTCAAATAAGAATTCAATCATTATTATTCCAAAAAACTGTTAAGCATAAAAAATACAATCGCTATTTCATAATCCCACGTTATTCATATCAAAAACTCGTTCAGCGCGATAGCTTGAACGAACGAGCGGACCTGCCACGACCTCCATAAAACCCAATTTAATACCCCATTCCCGATACTGATCAAATTCAGCAGGGGTGACGTAACGTTTTACCGGCAAGTGGTTTTTAGTCGGTTGCAGATATTGCCCAAGAGTCACAATATTTACATCTATACGACGTAAGTCCTCTAATGTCTCTCTGATTTCTGCATCTGTTTCCCCTAAACCCAACATCAAGCTGGTTTTGGTCAAGACATCAGAGCGATACTCATTTGCGCTTGAAAGAACCCTCAAGGTTTGATCATACCCAGCCCTTGCATCACGAACGATATGAGTTAACCTTTTAACAGTTTCTATATTCTGTGCAAAAACCTCTAACCCCGAATCAAGCACTTTTTTAATACTAGAAACTTTTCCTAAAAAATCTGGTGTTAGAGCCTCCACTATTGTCTGCGGACAACGCTCTTTTATAGCTTTTATGCACGCAGCATAATGGTCTGCGCCACCATCAGATAAATCATCTCTATCTACTGATGTTAGAACCACATATTTTAATCCCATAAGTTCAACTGAACGAGCTGCGTTTTTTGGTTCATCTGAATCTAACCATCCATGCGGGTTTCCTGTATCTACAGCACAGAATTTACAGGCACGGGTGCATACCGCGCCCATTAACATGATTGTGGCGGTGCCATTCGACCAGCATTCACCAATGTTGGGGCACATTGATTCTTCACATACCGTAGAAAGCTTATGCTCATGAACAGTTTGTTTAACCCGCCCATACTTAGCGCCCGATGGAATACGCATTTTTAACCATGGGGGTTTGGCTAACAAAGGTGCTTCACTACTAGTATCCCGCAGTTTTATTCCATCTTTAACGGCCGTGACGCCTTGAGTGTTTCGGTATTTTTTGCCACTCTGTACTACAGGTATGCCGCGAAACTGATTCATTAGTATTTAATCACTTAATCATTAACTATGAGATAAATTATCTCACGGTTTGCAAGATGCGTCTTATGGGTCGCTATAAACCCCCAACACCACCGAGCTCTAAATATATAACTCCTGAAGGCGCAATTGTGCTTGAAAAGGAATTAGAACACTTATGGCGCCACAAAAGACCGGCAGTAACTCGTGCCGTAGCTGAAGCAGCCGCTCAAGGGGATCGTTCCGAAAACGCCGACTATATTTATGGGAAAAGGCAACTTGGCGAGATAGACCGACGTATTCGCTACCTAAGAAAACGGCTTGATGGAATTCAGATAGTCGATACAGTGCCCCGTGATCGTAAAAAAGTTTTTTTCGGCGCGCAGTTTAAACTTTGTGATACAAAAATCAGGTAGTAGCATACCGTTTGGTCGGCCCTGATGAATTTGACTTCGAAGACGATAATCTCAGTATGGACTCACCTCTTGGAATCGCAGTTATGGGAAAAGGTCTTAATGAACAAATCATTGTCAATACCCCTGAAGGAAAAAATAAATTCACAATAATTGAGATAAGCTATAAAGATAGATAATTAATGGTCCAGTTGATTAAATCAAAGTACCGTAGATTTTTTGAGTTTGAAGTATATCCAGAGCATCATGTGCAATATGAAATTCTTGACATATTCAAACTAATTTATATAGATAGGGATAGCGTATTTTGGTACCCCCAATGATAAAGACCTGGTTTTCATTAATCATAGCGTTAGCACTAATACCACTGAGCTACGCCCAAGACCCTAGAAGCACGCTTTTCGAGGCGGCAGATGAGGCGTTGGAGAGTGCTCAATCCGCTAATGCACCTCTACTTGCCCCACGCGGTTATAGCAATGGCTTAGAAGCTTATTCTGATGCTGCAAATGACCTAGTTCGCGGAAGAAATACTGACCGAATCCAAAATAGACTTGCCGATGCGATCAGATCACTTAATGATGCAGCAGTTGCAGCCCGTGCAGCCCGTATTACTTTGAACACCCTTATAGAAAGCAGAGATGATGCTTTGAATGTCCGAGCCGATAACTTTGCTACAGCACTATGGACAGATGCTGAAGAGGCATTTAACAGCTCAAGTCTGGCTCTCGAGGCCGGCGATAACGATATAGCTCAAGCTCGCGCGGAAACCGCAGAAATATTATTTCGTGATGCAGAATTAACAGCCATCAAAGCGCAATATCTGAGTCAGACAAGGGCTTTGCTGGCACAAGCCGTTCAAGATCGTGTGCCACAAAACTCACCAATAACATACCAGAAAGCACAAGAATTACTGACCCAAGCCGAACAAGCTATAAACGAAAATCGTTATGAAATGGAAAGACCTCTTAGGCTTGTAGAACAGGCTAATTACGAAGCAAGACATGCCGCCTTCATAACCGAAAAAATTCGAAGCCTACGTGACGGTAATGGGACTGCAGAAGACATTATATTGGCTCATGAGGAGCAAATTATGCAGCTCGCTAGCGCAACAGATAGTGTCGTACAACTGGATGCCGGCACAGAAACCGTAACTTTAGAACTGATAACAAATATAGAAAATTCTCATCAGCGTGAGATACAACTTATAAGTGATTTGGAAAATAGCAGAAGACAAATTGCTAGCTTAGAAAATGAAATTAGAGAGCTAGATAATCAGCTAAATAATGCCTCTGAGGAACACATCCTTTTAGTGCAGAGACTAGAAATTGAAGAACAATTACGGGCTCGATTTACCAGGATAGAAACCATGTTCTCTCTTGAGGAAGCTCAAATTACAAGAGAGGGGAGTAGTGTAGTTGTAAGGCTTGTTGGTTTAACATTTGGATCAGGAGAATCAAACATTCGTCCTGAGCATGGTCAGCTATTAGATAAACTCTATGATGCTATAGACACTTTTCCTCGCTCTCGTGTAGTCGTTGAAGGTCATACTGATTCATATGGTGGGAGTCAGGCTAACTTAAGACTTTCTAGATCTCGGGCTGAAGCTGTAGGTGATTATCTAAATACTCAACTTGGCCTTGAGTCATTCAGGGTTAGTTCTGTTGGTTATGGGCAAATGCGTCCTATAGCAAATAACGAAACATCTCAGGGACGAGCGAGAAACCGTAGAATTGATATTCGGATAGAAACGCAACAAGAATAAGTCTAGCTGCTAAGGAGAAACACTGTGCGTTACCTACATACAATGGTAAGAGTTAGCGATCTCGAAAAATCCTTGGATTTTTATTGCAATAAGCTTGGCCTAAAAAAAACGAGACATGATGATTATGAAGCTGGCCGCTTTAGCCTAATATTCGTAGCTCCTGAAGGCCAAGAAGAATGTGCTCTTGAGTTAACCTATAACTGGGATCCAGAACCTTACGATGAAGGTCGCAATTTTGGGCATATTGCCTATGAAGTAGATGATATTTATGCCACCTGCCAAAGATTGATGGAAGCTGGTGTGACAATTAACCGGCCGCCACGTGATGGTCGTATGGCCTTTATTCGTTCCCCAGATAATATTTCAGTAGAGTTTCTACAAAAGGGAGACTCCTTACCTATTAAAGAGCCATGGTCCTCAATGGAAAATATAGGCCACTGGTAGTCTGCCTAATATTCCGATTAATTACCTGGGTACCTCGCCTATAAATAGGAACTATCCAAGCAAAACTTTAGGGAAGAGTTAGCTCTCTACTGCAGATTACTTAACTAATTAAAAGAGTCTTTACCGATATAAAGGCTGTAGCACTTCTTCGGTAGTTTTGTCACCAGTTCTTTGCGATCGACTATATTTTTTAATCGCTATGGACAACGCTCTCCCATCCCAGCTATCAGCGCTTGGGCCATAAAGGTTCTTTTCCAGGTTAGAAACAGCTTTAGCAAGATCCTCTGGCGCTTTAGCTGCGAGATATCCAAGCGTTTTAGGCTCACTAGCCACATAATTTTCAGACCATTCTAGCAATAGACTTCGTGTCGTCTCAGGATCATTTTTCTCACAAGCAGCAATGACACCTCTAAGCATCTGGTTCTCCCTTGGTTTTTTCAAAACTACTGAGGGTTCGCTTCTAGTAGGTGTACGACGTATCCAACCAAAACGAAAAACCAGCAAGGTTAAAAGCCAAGCACTCAATAAGGCTGCACTCACCCATTGCCATAAGCGTTCATTACCAGCAGCACTCTCTAAATCAGTAATTTCTTCCAGTTGACCTATTGATGGAGATAGGAATTCGTTCTGATTATTAATAACTACTGATACTCTAGGATCGACCCGAGCAACTTCCCATGCCCCGTCAACAACATTGAACCATGGCAATTCAACTGCTGGGATTGTTACCTGCCCAGGTGATTGTGCTATTACAGCAAAACGTTCTATGCGAGTAGCCTGTACACCTTCGGGGCCCGTTTCACGTTCCAATTCAGGCTGATCAGAGTACTGGCGAACTCCTTCTGTCTGCAGCATTGTTATTTCTGGGAGTTGTGTTTCTATTAAACCCTCCGCCTCTATAGTCAAAGTTCGCGTCTGTGGAATACCCAATGTGAACTCCCCTGGGTCATCACTCCAAAGCTCGGATAGGTTGAGTGAACTTGCTGGCACCCAAGAGGCATTGGGGTATTCCTGGGGAGGGGGAACGGCGGCTTGTACGGATAAAGCTAGAACACCTGAACGAACCCTTTGGAGACTGGATAAACCAGATGCTGTGAGAACAACTCCCTCAAATGTCACTGGCTCAATGATCAATTCTCCGGCTGCTTGAGGAAAAATCGCATACTGCCGCTCTAGGACAATAAAATCTTTATCATCGCGACGAGTACGGAACTCTCGGTCCTCTCCAAGCGGCACTATAATAGCCTCACCCCCAGTTGCCTCCGGTGTCGTAAGGCTAGAGCGGCCCGTATTGATAGCGCGAAAAAGCCGAAGCGTATAGATTACTTGAGATTGAACGTAAGCTGTGAAGGGCATCAACTCAACTTCAATAAAAATCTCACCTGGTGTATCACCAGTAGTAGCAGGTAAAACCTGCACTTGCACAGGGTTAGATAATGAGCCAGCTAACTGTACTGGTGGAATAGTAAAGTTACCCACAGAGAGCGGCATTAACTGTATACGCCACTCGGTAAGCTGCGAAGTTGTCCCATTAATCATCTGGATACTTGTATTTCTAGACCTCTGTAAGATTTCAAAATCGTTAGATAGCGAGTTTAAGTCGGGTTCAATGCTTGTCTGTCCCTGAACATAAAGCGTGTATGTGAAAGATTCATTCTCATTAACCACAGATCTATCAAGACTTGCATTAAGCTCGGGTTCTTGTGCAAAAAGTTTGCCAATAAACAAGAACCCAAATAAAAGCGTAGCTATTAATTTTTTGCTCACCAAGGTTGCTCCTCGTCACCTGGCCAAACATAATTTCCGTCCTGATCAACCCCTAGTCTCTGGTATTGATAGAGAAACTTTCTTCGCAAAAGCCCACCGGGGTCTTGTGGAATTCTCCTTAGCCATTGATCAGCTGCCTGCTCAGATGCCCATTCTTCAAGCTCTTCAGCGGTAGGCAAGGGTGTTCCTTCAATTGAATCTTCCTGATCAGACTCAGCAACCTGTTCAGGATCCTCTGAATCTTGTGGTTCAGCTTCTCCTCCCTCTGCACTTTGGGGGCTTGTATCTTCCTGTGACTCCTGTGAATCTCCCTCTGATTCTTCTTGACCATCTTCAGACGAATCTTGCTCCGAGTTGTCTCCCTGCTGACCCTCCTGGTTTGGCGACTCTTGTGGCTGTTGCTGCAACAAAAGGTCACGATTAAAAATCGCGTCTTCATGCTCCGATTCAAGTTCAAGAGCCAGATCATAGGCATTAATAGCCTCAGGAATTGCTCCTGCTCTAGCCAAGGCATTACCACGATTATAGTGAGCTTCTGCGGTTTCAATATTTTCCAACGAGGCGGCACTGGCTGCGAAGTCACCAGCTCTATACTGAGCGGCAGCACGCCACTCGGGGTTCTGAAATAGTTCACTAGCTTGCTGATGCTCTTCGGCCTCAAATGCAGCCTGGCCTTGCTGATCAGCACGCAACCATAGGTCATCCCAAGCCAATGCTTCCGCCCTTGTCCCAGGTAAAATAATCCCAACAACCCATAGAACAATCCACCCACGTTTAAAAGCAAGTGCCACTAACGGGACTAGCAACAGCGAAAGCCAAGGTCCCTGGTCACGCCATACATCTGTTTGAAAATCCATACTTTCAGAAGCACCAGCATTCAGTAAGTTAGAATTAGGGAATAAATAATCTAAATCGCGGTCATCAGGTGCGAGACTAGAGAACCGGCCTCCACCCAAATCTGCCAACCGCTCTAATCGAACAAGATCAACCTGGCTAACCACGACTTGACCAATATTATCCGTAAGAAAACCACCACGTGGCTGAGCTATTGGTCCCCCTTCTGCCGTCCCAATAGCCATTACATGCAAAATAAAGCCATCCTCACGAAGTTCTTGCGCTAAAGCTTCCATTCCCGGTGATACTGCCGAGTCCGTCATAAGAAGCACTTCGCCTTGGTTGATCCCGGTCTGTCGCATAATCTGAATAGCACGATTTACGCCCGCTTCTGGGTAACTTCCACGACTAGGCATAATGTCACTGGTAAGACTAGATACCAACGCGGTAATAGTCTCCGTATCTGCCGTAAGCGGAGATACCGTAAAGGCGTGAGCTGAAAAAACAATTAATCCAGTCTGCCCTGACGCGCGGCGCTCCAGTAGCGACAAAAGCTTAAGCTTGGCACGTGCCAAACGCGTTGGTTGAAGATCGCCTGCATCCATAGAGCGGGATAAATCCAACGCAACCACTAACGCTTCAGA
The DNA here is from genome assembly GCA_029243585.1 of Gammaproteobacteria bacterium. Taxonomy (GTDB): domain Bacteria; phylum Pseudomonadota; class Gammaproteobacteria; order Steroidobacterales; family Rariloculaceae; genus UBA6522. Next base: position 7,288 of record JAQWRR010000033.1, on the reverse strand, counting down.
AGATCTGTATGCGGGCACAGGTAATCGTTCCCAAGTAGGCCCTGCTAGAGCAACCGTGGCTAGCACCCATGCAATTATTGCGGCACCAGTTAACCAGTTATGCTCTTTTAAACTAAGATCTGGAGCCGTTAATACATAGGGCTTTAGCGCATCATCCACCAATTCATGCCAACGCCCTAAAGCACCGCTTCTCCGCACCAGCTTCCATATTAACCAAATACCTACTGGCAACCCGAGCAACCATAAGGGACGAATAAAATGAAACTCAGCCACTACTAACCTCTAATACTGAGCCTGCCACCTTCCGTCTAATCCCAGTCATAGCCCAAGAAATGCTTAAGGCTAGGGCTAAACCTAGAGGCCAATAAAAATATTCTTCTATTGGTCTAAATCCTTGCTCTTCATCTGCAACCGGTTCCAATTCATCTAATATGGTATAGATATTCTGAAGTTCATCTGTATCCCGCGCTCTGAAGTAAATGCCCCCTGTACCTTCAGCGATAGTCGTTAATGTTTGTTCATCCAGGTCAGCTGATGGATTAATTTGCCGTACACCAAATAGTGATCTCACCATTAATGCGTCCGCACCTATCCCAATAGCGTAAATCACCATTCCTCTGTCCCGAGCCAAGTCAGCCGCCTTAAGCGGATCTACTGCTCCCGCTGTGTTTGCTCCATCAGTCAAGAGAATCAACACTCGACGACTCTCCTCTACCTCAGCATCTGCAAGAGTCTTTATAGAAAGTCCGATAGCGTCTCCTATCGCAGTTTCTTTGCCAGCCAGACCAATAACAGCCTCATCAAGAAATGTTTGTACTGTCTCACGATCAAAGGTAAGCGGTGTCTGCAAGTAAGTCTCACGACCAAAAAGAATAAGGCCTATACGATCACCTACACGTCTACCTATAAATTCTTTAGCGACCGATTTGGTTGCAGTAAGTCGATCTACCCACTCTCCATTAAGCTGAAAGTCCTGTTCTTCCATACTGCCTGAAAGGTCAACTGCAAGAAGAAGGTCCCTGCCTGTTACTGGAAGAAAAGTAGGCTCCCCCAGGTACTGCGGCCTAGCAGCGGCAAATACAATTAATATCCAAATGCACCAAAGCACTAACAATTTAATGCTTGGTACTGTTTTTTTTGCGCTAACTCCAGTTAACCCAGCAAATTCTTCTGGTACCGGAACTTTTAGTGCCGCATCCTTCAAGGTAGGTTCAGCATTTGAAAAATGCCGTACTAACCAGGGCATGGGTAATGCAAACAGGATCCACCACCAAGCAAGACTCCACATAGTCAGAGCCTCACCGGCTGTGCTTTGATCCAAGATATACAGAGGGCTCCCAGTTTAAAGCAACGATCTTGGTTAACACTGCCTTCACTCCTATACGGTGCTGATAATAAAAGCCTTCCCTCGCCTTGAGTAAATTCTTCATTTTCCCAGGACTCATCAAGAAATAAGAGCCAGTTTTCGCCTGCCAGGCCAGCTACCGCATCTGGTTCACCACTAATCGTCATTGCAAATCGTCTCATGATAGTTGAAAACTGTTGTGCACATAGCGCGGGATCCTGGCCCGTATGAAGCGTATCCATTGCTTTTTGAATTTCTCGGCGCGCTACTCTTTGCCGCCGAGCTGCATAAAAACGTACTGCGAACACTGCAATACCGGTAACAACAATTAACACTAAAGCCCACCATCCAAAAGCAAGCGGCCACCAAGAAATAGCATCCGGAAGATGTATATCCCTCAATGGCATATCAGTTGGGTCAAAGCTTGGGTTCATTTAACTTCAAAGTATTGAGTAAGTAACTTGTAGGGGTCCGCTACGGTGGAACACTCTAGTAACTGAACCCCTGGAAGCCGTGATAGCTTTTCTAAAGGTGACTGGATAGCACGAAAACGCTTTCTATATGCTTCCCGGGAATTAATTTGATTGGTATCAATAGAAATCAAAGACCCACCCATATCGATTTGATACCTACCCGGTGGAGGAAGCTCCCTCTCAACCGGATCGAAAAACTGTAATAAGGACACATCACTGTGCCTAGCTAACTGTCGCAAATGTTGTTCAAAAGACTCTGATAATCCGCGGAAATCACTTAACAAAAATATTTGACTACCTGGGCGTACGACCCGAGTCAGTCTCAATAGTGATCGTGCTTTATCCAAATCATTATCTAAATCTTTAGGCTCCCAAAAAACTGCTTTAGTTAGGGTTCTGAATAGATTTAAGGCCGCTCGGTGCCCAAGACGGGGGCGTAGCTCAACGTGCTCTTGCTCGGAAAAAACCAATCCTCCCAAACGATCACCATTGGCAACAGCACTCCAAGCTAGTAAAGCCGCAACCTGGGCAGCCCTAACCGCCTTATATGCCCCCTGCGTGGCAAACATCATAGATTGACGATAGTCGAGCCAAATTATTACCGGACGATCTCGTTCTTCTCTGAAAATTTTAGTATGAGTTTTTCCAGTCCGAGCTGTAACCCGCCAATCGATCGTCCGAAGGTCATCACCTTCTTGATAAGGACGTGCTTCATCAAATTCTATTCCGCGACCCTTTAATCTAGATAGGTGGCTACCTGCATCCAGAGCGCTTACTCGCAAGGCATCTGTTCTAAGCGATTCCCCCGCTTTCTTAAGCCCGATTAAATCAGTTAATGCAATTCGAGCTGGTGATATCTTAGACAGATCTAGTGGATAACTCACGGCACTCCTATCCTATCTAAGAGCATATCTACAATCTGGTCAGGATTTCGCCCAGCAGCCTCTGCCTCAAAGCTGAGAAGAATCCTATGTCTGAGCACATCGCGTGCAACTGATTGAATATCCTCCGGCGTAACGTAGTCACGACCTGTAAGCCAGGCATGGGCACGTGCGCACCTATCCAATGCGATAGTTGCTCTAGGACTTGCTCCATATTGCAATAAACCCTGAAGATCATCTCCATAACGACCACAATCTCTTGTAGCTAAAACGATCTGAACGATGTATTCCTCAAGCGGCTCAGAAAGGTGTAGTTTCAATACGTCCTGTCTCGCTGCTAAAACCTCTCCCTGTTTCAGAGCAGTTTGTGGCGTAAATAGCTCTTCATCTGATGTGGAACGTTTCGCTTCAACTCTATTTAAAGCCAAGATAGCCCTCTCACCAGCCACATCCGGATAATCGACTAAAACATGCATTAAGAAGCGGTCTAACTGTGCCTCTGGAAGAGGATATGTTCCTTCCTGCTCGATGGGATTTTGAGTTGCCATGACCATAAATAATTCAGGTAATGGATAGGTTACGGATCCCACCGTTATCTGCCTTTCACCCATCGCTTCAAGCAAGGCTGACTGGACTTTAGCTGGAGCCCTATTTACCTCGTCCGCTAGCACTAGATTATGGAATAACGGTCCCTCCCTAAAAACGAAAGTACCATCTTGTGGACGATATATTTCTGTACCCGTTAGGTCTGCAGGAAGCAAATCAGGAGTAAATTGCAGACGATGGAAATCGCCTTCTATACTGTGACTAAGCACTTTAATTGCTCGCGTCTTAGCTAAACCTGGCGCGCCCTCCACTAATAAATGGCCATCGCAGAGAAGCGCCACCAACATTCTGTTTAGGAGAGCGGCCTGGCCAACAACCAGGCCAGCCATATGTGATTCTAAGCTGACAAATCTTTCTTGTAGGGACATAGCCTTAAGCCGATCTAAAGCAGTGAATTTTACCGGGGTGAGCGTCTATAGGCCAATGACTTTTATAGTTATCCAAGATAATGTCCTTAAGATGAATAGCGACATAAACCAGGATGATCTTCTGTAAGTTTTTATCAATCTCGTCGACAAAAAAATTACGCTAGCATCCAGCTATTAATGACAAACATTATTAGATAGGCCAATGGCAAATGCGCCAACTCTTCCGTTCGCCACCTTAATATAGCTGACCTGCTGATCCTCCAGATCAATTATTGCTACTTCAGGGCTATCACTTGAAGCTAGATAGGCTCGGCGACCATCAGCCGCTCCCTGTGCATCAAGAGGAGTAAAATTTAGCTTACCCTGCTCTATTACTGCCTTCCTATTGTTGTCATAAATATAAAAATTATGGTTTTCTGTGCTGGCTAATAGATTCAAACGATCAAATCGACCTACGGTTATAAGGTCAATACCTTCGCCAATGATCGTATTATCGAATTCTGTAAAAAGATGTTGTTCTATGGAAACAAATCTTCCCGAATCCTTGTCCATCATATAAAGGAAAACGCCCTCAGGAGTTGAGTAGGGACGAGCTGGTCGGGTTCCAATATTAAATGTTTTATATACTATTTTTGAAAAGGCATTAACACTATAAACCTCTCCCGTAGTTTCATTAGCCGCGTAAATATAACGCCCATCCAAACTTCGGCTAGGAGAGGAAAGCATCTGTTCAGGCTTATCAGTTACCTCTATTTCAAATGTTTTTTTAACATTACTATCAATCAAGCCAATACTTCCATCCAGATCATTGCTATACCAAATATCGACTTCATTAGGATCAAAAAGAACATCTGTTGTTGGAGGAAAATCCTCTAAAGTAAAAAGCACTTGTCCTCCGTAAGCCGATAGAAGAACGAATCCCCCAGACTCACTATCTGTAAAGCCAATTTTTGACCCTGTTGTATCAAGAACCATATGCCGCGGCACTATGGGTAATATGACTTCTTTTGCAAGTTCCTGTGTTTCCAAGTTGTACATGCTTACAAGCTGCTTATCGATATTTGTGTAAATCAAGACTGGAGCAAATGGTGTTGCAACCAAATCATCTACTTTTTGTTTTGTTTCAATTCTGAATATAACTTCGTTTTCTTGAAGATCAATCACATCAATAATTGGATCATCAGCATCAGCCACGAACATCAGTCGCTGCGGATTAGATATATCAACCTGGGCAAATAAACCTGACGAAAGACACAAAAAAGCAACTAGTGCCCCAAGCAAAGATTTTATAAAGATGGTTGTTCGAAAAGTGAACATCGGCATGTATGTCTTCTAACTTAGCCCAAGATAGGGATAAATCATATCGCTCACGACATGAAAGTTATCGGTAAGCAAGATCAATCCAAATAGGATAATAATAATCATACTCGCATAACTTAGTGATTTTGAATTCTCGGCTAGAAATAGCAGTATCGTATCCATCTTAGAAATATAGTAGGCAGAAAGAAGAAACGGTATAGCAACCCCAATGCCAAAAGTGAGCATGATTCCTGCCCCAATTGCAGCGCTGCCAATTGCGCCCACATAGACGATTAAAGTAGCAACGATTGCGCCACCAAAACAAGCCGTGCAACCTAGCGCATAACCCATAGATGTTAAAACCGTACCAACGGTGTCCCTCATTGAGAGAGCCTCCATGGCACGACGGTCAGGAATTCGGCAAGCAAAGTCTCGGGTTCCTCTGTAGCCCACCCAAAGTCCTAATAAGATAACCAGTACGCCGGATATGATGGCTACAGCCCGGCTGTATTCCGAGAAGGCTAATTGGGCCTGATGACCCAGCGCTCCAATAAATGCGCCCGCAAGGGCATACAAAGAAACAAACCCAATAACAAAGGCCAGTGCGAGCTGCATAATCTTGCGACGAATTAACGGCGTTAATTGCCTAGAACCCCCAACCGACTGACCTGGCACAGTTGAAAAACCGGCAATTACCCCGCCAAAAACCACGACAAGCTGAAGCAGGCATGGGGTAAGAACTGAAGACAAGAGCCCAGCGCCCAAAGCCAATACTGCTACCGGCGTAATGTCTGCACGAGATTTCAGCTCATCAGGCAGACTATATGGTGCATCCCAACTACCTACAAAAGTCAGAGGTCGATTGCTCCCCATATATCTATTTGACACATACAGTCGCATACGACCTGCCTCTTCTATTTCAATTAAACGTCCGTCAGCATCGCGTTTTGGAAAACTGTAGACGCTTAATCGATGATGTGAAACAAGGCTTGGTCCATCTGAAATTGTTGGAAGGTACTCGTCTTCACCGACCCTAAGAGTTGCTATGGGCACTTCTTGTGGTAGATCTCCCCGGTGTATTGTCTCTGCAACAAAAAAAATAAAATTCCTATCGGGCCGGAGATTTCCAACAACAGCGGCTCTATCCACATACTGAAAATACTCATCCGTTGCTAATGTTGCTGTGATTTCTAAATCCGGGGTTTTTATTAGCTCTCGGGTAAGGTAACGAGATACGCTACCCGCTTTAATCATTCGACTATCATCACCAATACCCCTAAGTAACTGCTGTCCCTGAACAAAATAGGGAAAAATAAGCCACGAGGATGCAATAGCAAACCCAAAAAAAAGCAGTGCGCTTAGCTTTAAGGAATTAATGCGTGTTGAAGAAATATACATAGCAAAAACGACTAATGCATCGCCTCAACCAGGGTCTCAGCTGGCGTAGAAAAAGGATATACATCAATAAGCTTTCCTAATGGATCAATCAGAAAAACATTAGAGGTGTGTTGCACAATATAATTATTCTGTGTTTTCGTTATCGCATAACTCACTTTGAAGTTATTTGCGACGGCATTAATTTGATCAATACTTCCACCAAGGCCTATCAGGTCATCACCGAATCTTGAAACATATTCGTCTGTTATTGTGGGGGTATCACGTTCAGTATCTATGCTTACAAAAATACCTTTTGCCTTGACCTCTGTATCTCGCAGTGCTATCCCCATATTTAATGCCATCATCGGACAAACATCTGGACAATGGGTAAAACCAAAACCAAGAAGTAGGTGCTCTCCAAGAAAATCTTCACTTGAAACGAGGTTTCCATGACGGTCCACTAACTCAAAATCAACAATGATGTCGCTCAGTGGGCTAGCAAAACTAGGTTGGCCTGCCTCTATATTGTCAGCGTGTAAAGCATGAGCATTATCAACTGAAGCAGGAATATCAGAATGTACATGCTGAGAATGTGCAAGAAATGAAAAAGACCCAAGACTGACAGCTCCCACAAATGCAGTGACTACTATTTTTTCACTAAGTTTTGGTAAAATTTTCACATTATTTCTTACCTTGTCATCATAGGTTTTTTTATTCTCAGGCTTTCATTCAAAAAGCTTTTAGATCCACAGATATCAATAATCTAATATGGCTCCCTCTGCCGGATTAATTCCTCCGTGGAAGTTTCCTTGATCACGCACGGTACGAGGCTCTCCATTTTCATCGTAATGAACCCAAATTAGTCCGTGTGCATCTCCATTACCAGGCATTTCAATTACCTTTAAGAGCTCCCTCGTCTCTACGTCATAGACGTAAATA
>JAQWRR010000012.1 GCA_029243585.1 Gammaproteobacteria bacterium | reverse complement strand
TAATTGAAATGAAATCATCGCCCCATACCATGGCTCCTTGTCTTAGGACATTCGCATTTATTTCCTCTGCTGCAGAGTCATGCATTCTTGCGCCAATGTAGAGCGCATCGTCACCGTAGTAGACATGTATTTCTGTTGGTTCAGAAGGTTCTGAGTACTCAAAAGGAATAATCTGGTAAAAATCATCTATTAATGTTGCTTGTGTCCAGGCTGCCTCATTAAGTTGCCCATCAATAACGGGTGCATCACCTCGTCCTATAGACACAGATTTTGTATTTAACTCAGCAATGTTTTCATTGCTTTGGCCAAAGGCGATAGCGCCTAGGCCCAGTGAGGAAACTAAAAAACCTTCTACTATTTTCATTAGGTAGGATATCTTCGGCGGTATAGACTTAAAGTGCTACTCGGCTTAGAAGATTAGGTTGAGCATAAAACATAGACAATTTGCTTATGTGTCTGCCCAAGAACGAAGTAGGTTATGGTAAATCCCAGCTAGTTCAACCAGAGATGCATGTTTTGGAACATCGGCTGCAAGGCTCTGTATAGCGGAGTCAAGCTGAAATAAGGTTTCTCGTTGAGAATTGTCTCTGACCATACTTTGAATCCAGAAAAAAGCAGCTAGGCGTACACCTCGAGTAACAGGCTCTATGCGATGTATACTTGTACCAGGATAGAGCACCATGTCTCCAGCGGATAATTTTATGGCTCGCTCTCCAAATGCATCATTGACAACTAATTCTCCACCATCGTAACTATCGGGATCACTAAGAAAAAGAGTTGCTGATAGGTCTGTTCGAATTCGATGTGGACTTCCTGCAATAGGTCGAACTGCTCCATCAATATGCCCGCCGTAAGATTGATTGTCGCTATAGCGGTTAAATAACGGTGGTAACACCTTAAGTGGTAATGCTGAAGCTGTGAAAACGGCATTTTTCTGAAGTGCATTAAGAATTACTTCTCCCAATTCACTGGCAATGGGGTCTTCATCCGGTAATTGCTGATTGTTCTTAACATTTTGAGAGAGATATCCAGCGCTATGCCGACCATCTGCCCAATCAGCATTTTTAAGTGCACTTAGGGCATGTGCGACCTCTTTTTCGGTCAATACACTTTTAATGCTTATAAGCATGTCATTAAAAAATCACATTAAGAGCAAAAGTTATTGTCGTGCCTGGGCCTGGTACAATATGCCAAGGGTGTAATTGATCGAAGTAAAATTCATTGGTCAAGTTAGTCGCATTAAGTTTTAAAGCTATAGTATCGGACAATAAGTAACGTCCCATTCCATCTAAAAGGTGGTAGCTTGGAACCGATTTCCCACTTCCAGTATTTTGTGCTAACAGATCTGAAATATGTCGGGTGCCAAAACCAAAGTCTAGGCGCTCATTCAATTGATAGTTAATCCATAGCGATAGTGAGTGTTCAGGGGCATTAGCTAAGGATGCACCAACTGCAGCACCAGGAGCTGCCTTTATAACCTTTGTGTTTAGGTGGGTGTATCCAGCAGTTATAAAGAGCCCTGGCCCAACCATGCCATTCATGTCTAATGATAGGCCTCTTACCTGATGCTCACCTCCTAATGTATTGAAGCCAGGATTATTTGGATCAGCTACTCGAGCGTTCTTTTTTAGAATCTCGAATATCGCGCCGGCGAATGACAAAGCACCTTCATTAAGATCTAGTTTTACTCCTGCTTCGAGACTTTGATTTTTTTCTGGATCTAAAAATTGGTTTCCTAGCCCTAGACCACGACCAGAGGTAAGCAATGATAGTCCCTGTGCGGATGGGTTGAACGATGTGCTTCCAGCCAAATAAATACTGGACTCGAGAGTTGGTTTATACACTAACGCAGTGCGATAGCTTCCCTCTTTATCTTGTCTATTGAATGATTCCTTTCCATCAACTGAACCGCTATTAAATGGTGTTGCTGGGCCCTTAAATCTCTCGGCATCATAGTCTGTATCGAACTTATCCCAGCGACCTCCAACTGTTAATTGCCAGTTATCATTTAATTTGACTGTATCGAGGATGTAAAAAGCTGAAGTTTCACCTGTGGTATCTGAGATTACTCGAGGATCTGTGCTCCCCGTAAAGGACATTTGTGAATTAGGGTTTAATAGAGATGTTCCTAGTGCCCCTATTCCAAAGGCAAATGTTGGATTAGATTTTTCGCGAGAGAAGTCTAATCCACCGGCTATAACGTGTTCTATGCTGCCGGTTTCTAATTCCCATGTGATTGTAGCCTGAGTTGCAAAGAGCGTTTCTTCACTGTTACCTATAAATACATTCCGGTATATGGAGGTATCTGCAAGCGATGCACCGGTAGCGATTGATTCCGTTATTAGAGCCTCTGTTATACGACTATCACGCTCATAGTGTGCATAACGAGCCAGCGCGTTGAGACTAATGGAATCATTAAACGTATGGATAATGTCAACAGTTAAGATATCCGCATCTGTTTCAAGGAAGTCGCTATCAAAACCATAAAAGTTTTGACGAGATACTGGTACTGGTTTCCCATTAAGCCAAGGTATACCGTAATCTGGTCTGTCATCTGATGTTTGCTTCATGTAGCTGAGGGTCACCTGCGTATCGGACTCTAAGCCAAAAGCTAAGCTTGGAGCAAAACCAAATCGCTTGGCTTTAGCGCCATCTCGATCTGTTACTTCACCTTGATGCGATAGGACATTGAAACGAAAAGCCGTGCCACTTCCTAATAATTCAATAGGGCGTGATATGTCTGTGGTTGCACGAATTGTATTGTCAGAGCCCACATTAACGCTGAAATCTGTTAGTGGATCGAGAGTCGGCCGTTTTGTTACCTGATTGATGGCCCCACCTGTAGAGCCACGACCAAATAGAACTGATGAAGGTCCTAGTAAGATCTCAAGCGATTCCAAATTGAATGGATCTCTTGGATAGCTACCAAAATCTCGCGTGCCATCCAAGTACATATCATCGCGTGCGCTGAATCCACGGATGTTAGGAGCATTACCTTGCCAGGCAAATTCACCTGCCCCTAGGGTGATTCCTGGAACAGTTCGGAGCGCATCATTTAAGGAAGTAAGCCCACGGTCTTCAAGGAGTTCCCGAGACATTGTTTTAACTGTTTGCGGTGTATTGAGAAGATTCTCAGTTAATTTTGACATTGAGCTTTCATCAGCCCTATACCTTTCCATTTGCCGCTCGACTACTCGGAGCTCCTCCATAACCGCACTCGATGAAGTTTCTTGATTATTATTTTGAGTTACCTGGGCAATAGCAAAATTTGATAGCGAAAGGCTTATTCCTGCCCCAACTATCGCTTGAGTTACAGCTTTAGCAATGGGACTGATAGGCTCAAGATCAAAAGTTGCTATTTGATTAAAGTGTTTTTGTTGCATTCTCATATGCTTTTTATCATAAAAATACAGCGTCTTAATAGAAGATGGTTTGAATGGTGACTAGTTGCTGTTACTAGGAATAGATGAATGATAATCTCCGTTTTTCAGAAACGGAAGATGTATTAAATAATATTAAAGAAGCATATTTAAGACGGATCAGTATCCAATTAGATATTAGTTTCTCAGTAACGAAAAGTATAATTTAGTTTAATTGCGAGATCGCTGATCGCAGATTTAAACCGATTGTCTAAGTCCATATCCTGTAGATTATGGTTGAATACTAAAAAGAATTCTCGCCCAGCTTCAGGAATCCAATGAAGTCGTGAATTGATTCCCATCGTTTCGGTGACATTGTCGTATTGCACTAAAGTGAGCCAAGAAATGGTATTTGAAAAAATAATATCAGTTCTGAATCCTACTAGCCGAGTATTAAAGCTACCGCCTGGAAGTTCCACATCATTAAAATCATAATTCAGTCGAAATTGAAAATGATTGCTTGGCCGCCAGCCAATTGAGGTTCCAATTCTTTTTCGAATCCCACCAAAAAAATCTCCTGTTCGGTAGTTAACACCCCCCCATATTCTTCGGAAATCACCAGTAGAGAATGAAAATTCTGTCTCATTGAAAGCATAGCTATCGGGTTGGACTACTACTTGATCATCTCCTTTTTTCCAGATCACATAGGGTTCAGCAAGAACTTCTTTAGTCGCATGAAAGCGAATATGGCCCCGATCACGTAAGTGTGATTCAAACTCTAAGGCACGTAGAGTAACCATCTGTGATTGTAAGCCACCCTTGATTAATTCCACACGCTGCACATCAATAGCACTGTAGACTGTTCGTAAAAATTGTCCACCGACTCGTCTACTATGACCAAGTTCAAATGTTTGATCACGGATGCCGGCTCTATTGACAAAACCTAATGCTGGAAGAAAGTTTTCTTCAATCTGCTTAACCCCAATACCACCTCGCCACCCTAGAACATTTGGGGCACGGATCCGAACTCCATAGGCACCTTGATTGCTATCAACGCCCTCAGTTCTTGATTCCTGGTACCAGGCTTCTCCTTGGATTGACTTTCCCCCGGGCAATCTAGTGTTGTTGTATATAAAATCAAACCCTCCAACACTATTTCCTAAGTTAGACCTAGGGTCGCCATCTGTAATAAGAACGCCAGCGGAAGACTCTTCTAGAACATTTGCCGTGATACGTCCTACGAAAATATCGCTAGCATGAACGTTTTCATATTGATCTTGACGAATAGCAAGGGCGCCGACATTCCAGCGACCTACTCGACCACTTAATTTAGCTCCAGCATTTAAATCTACTGGCTGACCAGCAGCACCGAGTCCGATTCGCCTAGAAAAATATGGTCGACCATTTTCTAGGTCTGATTGTGAAAAAGAGCTAGTTCCAGTGAGGCCAAATCCTAGCCGACCTCCAACTCTTGCAAAACGAAAAATATCTGCATCTCTTAAAAAAAATGTACGTTTTTCAGGAAAAAAAAGACTAAACCGAGTGAGCTCTAATTGACGAGCATCTACTTCTGTAGCTGAAAAATCTGTGTTAAGAGTCAGTGCTCCATTAAGGGATGGCGTTATTTTATAGAACAGATCTAAAGAAGGTTCGGTGCTAGTAGCATTTGTAGAAACATCAAAATCTTTTTTTTCCTTGAGAGTGATTGATGGAACAATATCAATACCTTTACCTAACTGAAGGTTTTCAAAACCAGAGGCCTCTCCTGCAATGCTGGGATCTTGACTTGAGTTACGAGAAACCCAGCCACTCATTTCACTTATACGGCCAAGATCTCTAGTAAAATTAATCCCCCAGGTTTCATTCTGAGGGTTGAATGAAAGCGTTTTAAATGGAATTGAGATTTCGGCTACCCAACCTGAATCATTTCTACTAGCCATACCTTGCCAGATACCGTTCCAGTTCCAATCTTGTCCATTTGTGTCATAGAAAAGCATTTCCATTCTGATGCCATTTGGATTTAGCTGAAATCGATAACCATTGCGCTTATCGTTGAAGGGAGCAACGATAACTGACAAGTAATCATCCCCCCAAAAATGCGCTCCTTGCCTGAGAGTATTCGCATTCATTTCTTCAGGCTGTGAGTCGAACATTGTTGCTCCAATGTAAAGAGCGTCATCGTCATAATAGATACGGATTTCTGTTTTTTCCGATGGCACGGAATACTCGACAGGCCGGATCTGATGTAGATCATCCACAATAATCGCTGACTGCCAGACTTCTTCATCAAGATGACCATCAATAATAGGGGCTTGCCCTCTACCAATAGATACGGACTTTGTTTCTGATTCCAAGGATAGGGTGTTTTGAGTGAACGCGGGCCCACTAGTGCTAATCGATAAAGCACCACCAATAATCATGTGTAATATGATTGTTTTTTTTAAAGACTTTTTTCTCATATCTTATGTGATGAGCTATGAAAGGAAAAAATAGATATTCGCTTTATAGCGTTTCTAATCCCAGACTATGGGCTGGAGGCCTGTTGAGTGAATAATTTCTGCTACTGATTCCGAAGAAATAAATTGAATTAGCTGTTCGGCAGCTTGTTGATTTAATGCATTCTTCATTATGCCTGCAGAAAAAATAGATGGTCGCTGTAATTCTGCAGGTATCGTTCCTGCAAGCTCTGCACCCTCAATTGGTAAAATTGCACTGATTTGTTGAAATCCAATTTCAACATCACCTCGGACTACAGCGCTTGCAACCCGTTCAGTGACTATACGAGATGTTTTGTCTTGAATTTGTTGCCAAATTCCAAGTTCCGGAAATATCGTTGTGGCGAGATATGTGCCGCTGACGCTAGCCGAATAACCGATAGATTGTGCTTCTAGCAATGTTTGAATAAATGCTTCGCGAGTGCTTATATCAGGTTTGGGTGCTCCACTTAGAACAGCCATCCCGATAATTGATCTTACCAAGTCCACTGGGCTATCAGGTCGTATGTAACCTGAGGTGACAAGATCATCAAGAGGTGGTCTGTTTAGAATCAGAACATCTGCAACCTCACCCCGAGCCAAACGATTAGGGATAGAATCAGGCGCTCCACCCAGTGAAGCGCCATATTCGGTGTTTACTTTAATACCGGTGGCTTCTTCAAAGATTGGTCCAAGAATATTAAATGCGGCTGTAAACCCTCCTGAAGTAAATACTTTTACCTGATCAGATTTTTCAAGCGCTATTGGCATCAAACCAGTGGATTCTATGACAGGTGCTGCTGCTTCTGAGGCCAGAAAATCTAGTAGTTTTCTTGCGTTCTTATTATTTACAACATTTGACGTCATTACTGCCACAATTGTTGAGACTTGTTGTATTTCATCAGGAATTGCACCCGCATAATCTGCGCCAGGGATAGGAAGAATCTCGCTTCTTGCCTGAAAACCTATTTCAACCTCTCCACGTGCGACAACCGTGGCAACACGTTCTCCTACAACCCTAGTTGTTTTATCTCTAATCTGCTCCCAGATTCCTAGCTCTGGAAATACAACATTGGATAGGTAGGTGCCACTTACACTCGCTGAATACCCTATGCTTTTTGCAGCCAATACAGTCTCAATGAATGCATCCATAGTGCTTATGTTTGGTTGAGATGCGCCGCTGTGCACAGCCATACCTACTATGGAGCGTGCCAGATCAGTACGGGTTGATGTTTGAATTCTTCCGGTAGCGACAATACCCGGATAACCTCTAGCATTGAATATGAGTAAATCTGAGTTTTCACCACGTTGCAGTCGAACTGGAATGGATTGTGGCCCACCACCCATCGAGGATCCGTATTCAATGATTACCTTGATGCCAGTAGCCTGTTCAAAGATTGGTCCAAGGATATCGAAAGCAGCAGTAAAGCCACCGGAAGTAATTATTTTGACTTGTTGTTGCTGTGGCGTTTGAGCTGGACTTTCATGTGCGATAGTCAGAAGCACGCAAACTAAAAAGATAAATTTAGTTTTCATATTAGTCGTCTATTCCTCTTGATTGCCTACAGTTTTTTTGATCAACGGAGAGTGAAGCGGCTAGCGTTTTCTGGATCACAATCAAATCCCAGCATTGGGAAGTGTGGCGCATAATGCCAAACAACCGTACCTGTAAAGGATTCCTCTAAGTGCTCTGGATCTTCTAAGACATAATCAATATGTAATTGTGTGCCATTCTCTCTTAATGAGAAACGCTCGGTCACATGCTTTTCTAGACCTGAGGCTATACCACTACCAATAACTGGGGACCTATGAGGTTCAAATAATATCGTGTCCACAACTAGGGTATCTCCCTCCCATTTACCAATAGAATGACCTTGGTTGCTGCGGACACCATTTTCGGGGTGGACTCTACCATCAGTGTAGATAGTACGTTCTACATTAAAGCGTTCGTTACGAATGAGTATGGAGTTTTCATTAATGACCACCTCATTCAAATTTGGTGAGATAAGACTCGCTGGCGTTGGGATAGCAATACATCTTGCTTGAGGACTGCTAGAAAGGACTGTATAGCTGGCTTTTGATTCAATTCCCTTGTCAGTTAATTTAGCTTGAGCCCAAGCCTCATAGAATTCTCGAAAATCCGTAAAGCCAAGCTCCCATACGCCGGATATATCAGATGCACTGGCTCTCGAGGTAGTGTCATCCGTTTTTCTAAGGAAGTAAGAACGTGCAGCAAGGGTTTCCTCTTCTGTAGAGATTGACACCAACAGAGCATGCTTTTTTTCTGTACGCTTATCTGGGTAAGCTCGAACCAACACTTGATCGCCAGGAGTCAGAGATTCTGATGTCCAGCCACTTCTTGTCAGTATTGGTGTTGCATCCGTTTCAACTTCCCATTCAACAAGTTCGCCATCTGCAGTCTCTGTTTCTACATAGATGTAGACGTGTGGATTGGTCCAAGTAAAACTAGTAACTGTGCCATAAAAAACAGTTACTGCTGTTCTATCAAAAATAGTGGCACTATGATGACCATAGCTGGGATTAATGCCTGAAAAAATCAGGGTTATTATAGTAAAAATAAGTTTTCTCAAAGTGCACTAGCTCCTATTTTTAGTTAATCCTATCAGGATTTTATACCTATAAACGAGCGATCCGTTTATAGGCATAACTACTCTTAATAAAGAATCAAGCCTAAGGAAAACCGATGAGTCTTCCGCTAACGGCAACACTAGTCCAGAGAGATATAGAGGTTACAGCTACCATTTTTATAATAGTTGGATTTTCTCTGTGTTTTTTTAGTGCATTTCGTCGAATTGTAAAGGTAAAAATGACCACTAAAATTAATGAAAGTAATTTCACCCAAAAAGGGGTTAGATAGTAATACTTTGTCGCAAAACACATAAAAAGTGGCACACCTGTGATCACCATAATGACAAGGCCAAGAGTCATTAGTCGTTCCATATCATGTGCAATTAGACTACCTAATTGGAGTGTTGCCTTGTAGTTTAGTAACTGCAGGTCTCCCACTATTACAGCTCCACCTATTATTACTAAGCCAAACAGATGAAAGGTTGCAATCATCGGAAAGATCCATGGTGAACTGCGCATTTCTATAAGTAGTGGCAAGTACTCAAGCAAATGAAATATTTCTAGTAACGACATTAATCAAACCAATATTGCTGATAAGGTATCAACCGGCCCGCAGCAATAATTGCAGCCCAAAGGGTCAATCCGACACCACCGGAAAATCTTACGCGTTTTGGTGGTAGCGTTTCTTGATTACATTTATTTGTAGAAGAATAGTCGGTTTTCAAGAAGAACCAGATATTAATTGCTGCTAGAAATAACATTGCTATTTTGGCGCGAAAAAATAAGTTGTTGTATTTGTCTATAGGTGATGCATAAAACATTAGAAGACCAGAAACCATTATTATTAGAAAACCCCCTAGGCTTAATGGAAGAAGACGGGATAGGACCATAGAAGTAGGTATATATCTAATAAATACACCTAAAAGTCTTAGATCTATGATCAAGGCTGTTCCAATACAGACAGTCAATGCCAGTACATGAACTGTAAGTAAGATCAAGTACATGTAGTGAGATTGATGAAGCAAAATGCTTCCCGAGGTTAATGCCAGCCATTCCAGTAAACTAGCCAACTACATCACCTTTATAAAGAAATGTTACAGATACAACCCTAGGACCAAGAAAACCCCTGATAGTCCAAAGAATGTTTTTGAGAAGAAAAATTAACGGTTTGGGCGCGGGTTGCCATCTGCCCCAGGCGCAGACCCTCCCATGAATATCTTTCGTCCGTCAAGGTATTCAAAGAAAACTGCCACACCTTTGTTTTCACCGCTTTTTGCTTGATAAGCAAAAACTCTAATTTCTGATCCCTCGGGAAGAGTGTCTTTGCTTACGCCATTCCTAAATAAGTTGACAGGTGGACCACCCTCAAAACCCCAGTTTGTAACTGTCCCGTCTTCGCTCGTTATATCCACCCAGAGCCAAGAGTGAGGATTTGTTAGTTCTACCTTAGTAACAACACCCTCCATGTTGAGCGGTTTGTTTTCATCATAGGCCGCGGCAAAAGAATGGTGTGCCTGTGTTGGAAAGGCCAATAGTAATGGTATAAAGCTAATTATCTTTAGGAGTAGTCTGATAGTTTTTGACATGGTTCTATTCCCCCTTCTATCGCTATTCAAGTTCTTGAGCTGTCTGGTATTCTGCTGCACGGGCTCTTGCTCCTCTTAGCACATTAATAATGCCATAGTTTTGTTCGTGGCAGGCGAATTCAAATAGCCACCCCGGAGAATCCATCATCGGCCAAGGGATTTCTATGCTCCAGGGGGTTTCCCAGGTGCTAGGGTCGGTTAGGGTTGCTTCATATAGAAGCATTAGCTCATCGACACGTGTAAAACGCTCTTCGAGTTGTAGCCCACTACTAGACCCATTCCATTTACGGTTATTATGAAAATTAGTTGTGCTCACAACTAATGTATCGTTTTCCCAGCGGCCTCGAGAATCTCCTAAGTAGCTGCGAATAATCTCAGGCGCATGATTAGAGTTATTGAGAGGAAAAATACGAACATCGCTGTTCGCTTGCGTAATTAATATTACATGGTCTGGGGTCTGGATTATTTGTGCCTGACCAGTGTTTTGCACAAAGGGAATACTAGGTGGACCTTGGTTGCCCTGTATGCAGCGCTCATAGAGGCCTCTAGACTCAAGTGTATAACGACGAGCTTGAGCTTCGCGTCTCTCTAGTCCTTCTGGTGTCAGTGCAGGTATTTTCCCATTTGTAGGATTAGTAATTAAAGAGGTACGCCGGTTTGGTCGGATTGGACTTTGCCAGTTGTCCATTCCAAACTCGGTCCAGTCATAGTGGACTGTTGCCGGATCAACAGCAGCATCACGGGTTGCCCACTGTACAAAAGCGTTTACTGCCTCTTCCTGTGTATAAAGGGGTTTATTCGCATATTCCTCAGGACGTTCAAGCGGCACATAGGCAACATTTAGCCAATAACCGCTTAGGTCAGGGTCCCCCCAAGCAGTTTGTGCAGCGATAGGACGAGGAGCTGCTGGGTCCCATGTGTACTGAATTGCATCTTCGATAAAGGCTTGAGCTTCATCTTCAAAGTATGCATATGTTGATTCGGATGTGTGTGGAGATGCAGCCCTTGCTGCCTCTAGGGTCTGTTGGGACTGCTGGTTTATGAGAGCGGAGGGTGGTGGAGATGTCTGGCCCATAGAATCAGTCATCTGGAACAATATGAACACTGGCACAATCAGTTCGAGTCTTTTTGATAGTTTTGAAAGCACAAGCATTTTTTTATATTCAGGTTTTCTTATGGATTATTCGGGATCTCTTCGTCATAAAATCCAAGTGGCTTATAGAACATAGGCTCTACAAGTGGAACGCAGTTAAACTCTTTTAGTTCAGCATTTTCTTCTACATGTTTATAAAGAATAAAACTCATTTTCCATGGGCGAGTGAATACATTCGGATCTTCAATTGTTGCCTCATATTTCATGTGGTATGGGCTCAAAGGTGTCCAGCGTTCTATTACATGGAGTTCATCGCTAGCAAAGTTGCCCTCGCGATCAAACCACGTATGTTCGTTGAATCCTTTAACATCAACTACTAGAGTATTCCCTTCCCAGTGACCATTGGATGTTCCCATCCACGATGCATCAAGTGCAGGACGCTCTTCATTCATATAAATCGTCCGATAGGCGCCTTTATATTCATAGACGATAAGTATTTGCTCAGGTGTTTGAAAGATCTGAAATGGGTAAGGCATATAGTTAGCACGAGGTACACCGGCACGGAAACACAGTAGCTCAGGATCGCCAGTATCAAATCTAGTTGGATCGTTTGCGGCGGTGACAACGGCACGGTTTTCATAGTTTCTTTGTTGCTCTGATACTGCCCATTCCTGATAAGGCAATTCATTTCCTTCAACAATACCAAACCCGGCACGACCGGCACCCCAAACACCCGACTGTTCTGCAAAGGGTCCTGCCTGTACTGGATGAGACAGAATATTCCAGTTGGCTGTAGTAAAAGACTGCCACACGCCTGAAATATTTGGTGTGTTATGTAATGTTAAGGGGGGGGCGTAATCTGGAAACAGGTCCTTAGAAGCTATCTCTTGGGTTGAGCCCGTGATGCCATAAAAATTAACTGCTAGCACAATAACTAACTTAGTCAGCAGATTGTTCAAGATAGAACCTCCCCCAGCAGATGTGCCCCTGTTTTTCTTGATATTAATTGGAGCTTACGGATATGTATGGGTTATTAGAGCATATATTAACTAAATAGTTCTCTTATTAGGTGATGAGTAAGCTCTTAGATCTTAGAAATTCATTGGCGAGAGCGAAAAAGTTGAACTTGTTCATTAAAATTATTAGCAGCACCTTCCATATCCTCTATGCGTCGATTGTAATAAGAAGTTAAAAGCGCCTGCTCGTCTTTTCTTAAGTTTTCGTTATCAATCAGTTCGGATAGACATTCAAGCTGGGTATTAGTGCGCGCCATATAGTTCCGGAGTTCCGTCTGCCCAGATATCATCTCCTGTATGAGCGCTTGGTTTCCATCAGGGATTATCGGAATGTTTGTAGGTATGCAGTGACCTGCGATCTCTTGAATGCTAGGCATCATGGCCTGAGTTGCTTGATTCTCCTGAGGTTCTGGGACTATTGCCAAGTAGATTTCAAGAGCTCTGGCATAAGTGTCATGAGTGTCCTCAGTCACGCGCAAATATTCTTCTAGGGCGACTATTGCTGCAGCCTCATTATTATTGGCTATAGCTGCTTCAGATTCATCAATAAGCAAATCTGGGCCCAAAGTTCCACAGGCATTCCTCATTTGTTGAATCCAAAAGAAAACTGCAGCTTGATTGTTCTCATCCAATGCTGCTTCGATTTCGGATCTGATCAAATCACTACGTTCTGTATGAGGTACATTGCTATAACGTTCCTCTTCTAGTCGGGTAACGGAGTTTATAGAGACAACAGGATCGGGAACGTCTGAGGCAAATGCACCACTCGGTCCAGTTGGCAGTTCTGCAATCGCATCGATTACTGACATACCCTGTATTACCTGACCGAAAACCGTATAGCCAAGTTCTTGCCTGGTAGCATTAAGACTTTCGTTATCAATGAGATTAACAAAAAACTGTGAGGTTGCAGAATGAGGATTGTTAGTTCTAGCCGCGGCTATTGTTCCACGCTGATTTTCACGCCCATTTCTTGATTCATTTTGCACAGGTGCACTAGGTCGTTTCCCTCTCAGTTCCCAGTCAAAGCCACCACCTTGGACAACAAACCCGGGGATGACGCGGTGAAAGATTGTTCCGCCATAGAAACCACGATCCGTGTAATCAAGAAAATTAGTTACATGCAATGGTGCGTCATCATCAAAAAGTTCGATGACGATTCGGCCCAGGTCCGTGCACATTGTGACATCAGTTGCACTTGAAAGTGAGGACCAAAAAAGCATAATGAGAATGAATGTGTATCGTTGCATCTTCCTATCAAAGGTTCTGTGCCTAGGATTTTTTTAACAAGCCTATATATGCTTGGTTTTGTATAGTTGTCAATTGCCAATCATAGATTATTTTAAATTGACTCTCTTTCCCTTGCTTCAATTATTCCACGCATTTGTGTTTGATATTCTCGACTAATGGGGTATTTCCACATTAGACCGATTACGATTATGTAAGCAATAATTGGCAAGGTAACTATTAAGTATCGCAGGCGTTGAAGAGCAATATTTGTGTTGTCTGGGCCTAGTTCTGGAACAAAGTCAAATGCTCCAAGAACAGACATTACAAGGAAAATCCCAATGCCTGATGCGAGCTTGCTTGAGGCCTGAAGCAGCGAATAGTAAAGCCCCATTCTCTCTGATCCGCTTTGGATATGATCATGATCACATACATCGGCCATCATCGCCCTTGGCAAAAATTCATTAGCTGAAGAGTTGAGCCCTATTAGTAAGAATGCGCCTGTAGTTAAAATGACTGCATTGGATGGTAGAACCAGAAGTAATAATGAAGTTATGGCGCCTGTGGCTACAGCTATTTGCATACAACTGTGTTTAGTCCAGCGTTCAGCAAGCCTAACCCATACTGGCAGACCTATGAGTCCACCGACTAAAAGAAAAATTAGGATAAAGCCAGTATTGGCTTGGAGATTTAGTGTAAAAGCTACAAAGAAAAAGAAAAGAGCCTGAACAAAATAGGTTGAAAATGAAATCATGAAATTTGCTAATAAGAGGCGCAGCAATGGCATATTAGTGAAAACTATACTAGCGCCTTTTTTAAACCCTAAGTGAGGACGGTTTGGCGTCGTTCTTTCTGGCACGCTCAATAAACAGATAATAGCCGTTAGCGGTAATGTAATAATCATAAACCAGCCGATTGTTGAAGCTGTTTGTTCAAGCGTGGGAGTGGATATCCATTGCATAATAGCCCAACCCCCACCAATCAGAATTCCTCCGACCATAGTCATTGCCTGCAGAAGCCCCGTAATCCGTGATCGGCGGTCATAGTCTCGAGATAACTCTAATGCCCATGATGTATGACTAATAGTCCAAGCGCTCCATCCTACATAAAGTGTGGCAAGCCAGATAAACAAGTACAGTCCATTCGCATTTTCAGGTGGGTTATAAACCATCAAAATAGCTAACATAAGAATTGGTGCCGATAGTGCAAGCCAAGGCCTTCGGCGACCCCAGCGAGTCTCATAGCTGTCCATAAAGAGACCCCATAAAGGGGCGGCGGCTATATCAACCAGTTTAGCCGCAAAAAAAATCCCGCCAACGATAGCTCCCAATCCCAAAGTTTCAGCATAAAGCGGAGGTAAAAATACAAATACGGCTGTCACAAGCATATTCAAGCCTAAAGAGGGCAGGGAAAACCCCATCATTCGAATATTAGTTGCACGTATTTCACTCATATAAGAGAGCATAGAGTGTGTTAGACAAGAAGCAAAATTTTTTAAAAAAATCAGCCGCTATTTGATATTATCCTCAGTTATCAAATTAGGAGAGAAGCTTCAATGCCAGTCCTTTTTAATTACGACACCGTAGATCCAATTTCAGTAGAGGATGGTGTAACAAAACAAGCTCTTATTACACCTGAACGGGTTAAAAGTGATTGCATTCTGCTAGATAGATATGTGCTTAATGCAACAGCCACTATGAAAATTGATGTTTTATCGAGTGATTTAGCTTGGTTTCAGTTGCTTGATGGTTCGGCTGTGCTTGATGGTTCGGCTGTGCTTGATGGAACAGCCGGAATACATGACCTAACGGCATCCAATGTTGTATTCCTTCCGCCGGGCTTTAAGGGCAGTCTTTCTTCTTCTAAAGGCGCTACGGTTCTTTATGGGGGAGTACCTAATGCAAGCCGGTTTGATGAAAATTTTGGTGATTCTTTGGAGTTTCGCTGTGTTAACTGGCGAACAGAACCCGCGCTTTCATCTGTGCATGATGCAAGAACACGAATTTATCTTGTTACACCAACGCTCTTTGGAACTAAAGCGGTAAAGGGCGAGATGATAATTTATGAGCCTGGAACGATGGCAGCATTTCATCATCACGAAGGTGCCGAGCATTTTCAATACATAATTAGTGGGAGTGGGACAGCGATACTTGGAGATGAAACTTGCCCTCTTCGGGCTGGAGATACGCTTTATAACTATGAATATGAGAAACACAATTTCATTAGTGATGATCAAGAAAATTTGGTTTTCGTTGAGTACTTTGTTCCAGCAGAATGCAGCACTATATGGGTAAACCCTGAAATAGTTTGTTCATGGGAACCTACAGGAAAAAATATTGATGGTGGCGATCAGTCCCGTAATATTGATGCTCATACATCAGCAGAAACGGTCAATCCCGATGGCGTTTAAAATAACGGGATTTTTTTGCTATTACCTTGCTGGATCAAAGTTTTTTCG
>JAQWRR010000008.1 GCA_029243585.1 Gammaproteobacteria bacterium | reverse complement strand
CCTGCAACAGCAGTAATTACAATTCCAGCTACAAGCGCTACCAAACCACTAATATCGTATTCAACACTGCCCCATACCATGGCTGCAATACCGGCTGCAGCCGGTGGGCTTGGCAAGCCAAGAAAAAAGCGTTTATCAATAGCGCCACTAGTATTAAAACGGGCCAATCGTAAAGCAGCAGAAACGGTGTATAGAAAAGCTGCTAACCAGCCTAGTCGCCCCCATAGTGGTCCATACTCAGAAAGTCTTTCAACTCCCCACTGATATGTAACAATCGCTGGCGCGACTCCAAATGAAACCATATCTGCCAAGCTATCGAATTCTTTCCCAAAATCACTTTCTGTGCTTGTCATTCTCGCCACACGGCCATCTAGCCCATCGAGAAACATCGCGATATAAATCCCCCAAGCTGCGCCTAGAAAATTCCCATCTATAGCGGCAACAATCGAGTAAAATCCGGCAAATAATGCGCCCGTAGTCAGCAAATTTGGCAGCAAATAAATACCTCTATTACGAGTTTTTTTTCGTTCATTTTTTATCATAAGAAGATAGGGTCCTGCTCACATGTGTATCATGCTGCTCGAATTACAGGGCAGACGCAATGGCTTGCTTTAAAACGGTGCTCTACAATAAATAAACAGATAAAATATCTCAAAGTCTAGTATCTCGAGGAAAGGCATGCGACGAAGCAATTTTCCAATTAATACTCTTAAAGAAGTTCCAGCAGACGCTGAAACTCGCAGTCATCAGCTTATGTTACGAGCCGGACTCATACGCCGTCTTGCTTCTGGGCTCTACACTTGGCTTCCTCTTGGGATGCGAGTACTTCAGAATGTACAAACAATCATCCGTGAAGAGATGAATAAAGCAAAAGCCCTAGAACTGACTATGCCAGTTGTGCAACCAGCGGAATTATGGGCAGAATCTGGCCGCTGGGAACAATATGGCCCGGAACTACTCAGGCTAAAAGACCGTCATAAGCGTGATTTTTGCCTTGGCCCCACACATGAAGAAGTCATTACAGACATCGCACGTCATGAACTAAAAAGTTATCGGCAACTACCAGTTAATTATTACCAAATTCAAACAAAGTTTCGTGATGAAATTAGGCCCAGATTTGGGGTCATGCGAGCTAGAGAGTTCATTATGAAGGATGCGTATTCTTTTCATATGGACGAATCCTCTCTTATAGAGGGTTACCAGGTAATGCGTGAAACATATGCTCAGATTTTTACGCGATTACAGTTAGATTTTAGGATTGTTCAGGCTGATCCAGGAGCAATTGGCGGGAATCAATCAGAGGAATTCCATGTTTTAGCTGAGTCTGGTGAGGATGCTATTGCATACTCAGAAAAAGATAATTACTCAGCAAACATTGAAGCTGTCTCTCTAGCTTCAACAGATGGTCCTTTAAAAACACCCACAAAAAACCTTGAAATGATGGAGACACCTCAGGTTCGAACAATTAAGGAGCTATGCAACTATTTAAAAGTCACACCTGATCAATGCTTAAAGACCCTACTAGTCGAAGGAACAGAAAGCCCTGCTGTAGCACTGGTTCTACGTGGGGATCATGAGCTCAATAGCATCAAAGCACAAACACTCAAAACTGTAGCATCACCACTCAGAATGCTTCGACCCTCAGAAGTAGAGGAAAGTGTTGGGGTAGAACCTGGGTTCCTCGGACCCAAAGACCTAGAAGTACCTATCTATATTGATAATTCTGCAGCAACCATGAGTGATTTTGTATGTGGCGCGAATACCAGCAACTATCATTATGTTGGAGCTAACTGGAACCGCGACTTTCCTTTATCAAACATATCGGATCTTCGAAATGCCGTTACCGGCGACCCTAGTCCGTCAGGAGGGAGTCCACTATCCATTACAAGAGGTATAGAAGTCGGACATATATTTCAACTTGGTAACAAATACAGTTCTGCAATGAACGCTACTGTGCTTGACACAAAGGGCTTACCTAGAATTATGCATATGGGCTGCTATGGGATTGGAGTAACACGGGTTATAGCCGCTTCCATTGAGCAAAATAATGATGCCAACGGAATAATATGGCCAAATGCTATTGCTCCATTCAACGTCACTATAATTCCTATCAACATGGATAAATCATGCCGTGTAAAGGAAGCTACCGATGAGCTATATGACAAGCTTAAAAAGTCTGGTTTTGAAACGCTCATTGACGACCGCCAACAACGCCCAGGTGTTAAGTTTGCCGATGCCGACCTGCTCGGCATTCCTCACCGTCTTGTCGTTGCCGAAAAAGCCTTAGATAGAAACGAGATTGAATATAAATCGCGCATATCAAAAGATACTGAGATGATTTCTTTTGAAAAAATTATTGAAGCTATTAAAGAAAAAACCAAGTCATAAGAGGCCTATTTGGCCAAAGACTCTTTTGCTGCTATTTAGTTCTGATCTTCAGCTCTAGCGACGTTTAAAGCTTCAACAGCACGGTTTTTTGCACGCTGAGCATTCTGCCAAGCATAAGTGAATGATCCATTACGAATCTGTGTCTCCGCAAGCGCAATATATCGTCTTGCCTCTGCTATTGGCACAGGTGCAAGCCTAGGTGCATCTGCCTGTTCGGCAGCAGCTATTGCCTGACGAGCATCACTCATCATTTGCACAGGAGGCTCGGTAGCACAAGCCGACAAAAGCAAAGTTAGAACTAAAATTAAGATGCGCGTATTAATCAATTTGTTTTTAAACTCGAAATAAAACACTAGAAGACGCTACATGCGCTTCCAATGAGGGTCAAGCTAAATCTACACCTCTAGAAACCTTAAGCATACGTTTCTACACTGCTTGTGCAGATAGTATAAAGCCACAACAACTCTTAATCAGGATATAATTATATAAAATATAGGCTTATAAATGAAACCTAGAATTTATCATAATCCAAGATGCTCTAAATCACGCGCAACTAAAGCACTATTAGAATCTAGAGGTATCGAAGTTGAGGTTATTCAATACCTCAAGGCACCCCTAAGTTCTGAGTCCCTTATTCAGCTATTAGAAAAACTGGACTTAACAGCCGCAAGTCTTATAAGAACTGGAGAATCTGCATTTAAGGAAAATGGAATTGATCTTACGATAGCTAGTGAGGCCTCCCTCATAGAGCTGATGGCAAAAGACCCGATACTTATTGAACGACCTATAGTTGAAACAGATCAATCCGCACGTATTGGAAGACCACCTGAAAAGGTACTGGAGTTATTTAGATGAGCGTTCGGATTTTAATACTTTACTATTCCCGTAAAGGCAGTACAGCCGAACTTGCACGTTATAGCGCCCGAGGTGTTGAGTCTGCAGGTGGAGAGGCTGTAGTTCGCACGGTGTCCCCTATATCGGCTAACACAGAGGCAACAGAACCAAAAATACCAGAATCTGGGCCGCCCTTTGCTTCAGTTACGGACCTAGAGAAATGCGATGGACTACTGCTTGGAAGTCCTACTCGCTTTGGAAACATGGCAGCACCACTAAAATATTTCTTGGAACAAACATCTGGGCTATGGCTTAAAGGCGCACTCGTTAATAAGCCAGCCGGGGTCTTCACATCAACAAGTTCCCTACATGGCGGACAAGAATCAACCCTTATATCTATGGTCTTACCTTTAATTCATCATGGGATGTTGTGGGCAGGAATTCCCTACTCTGAACCAGCTATTAGCACCACCCGAACTGGGGGTAGCCCTTATGGGGCCTCTCATGTAGCAAGCGAATGGAATGATGCCATCTCAGAGGATGAGCGCTTGCTAGCTATTGCCCTTGGGAAACGAATTACTATGATTGCAAAGAATCTAATAACAATGAAGGATGATTAACCTAGATGATCCCTAATAAAGGGGACAGTCAACTTTCTTTGTTTTAAAACCGAGGCACGATTTAAACTCTCCAACCACAAACATAAAGTGCCCATATCCCTGCGTATACGAGTAATTAAGAATCGCGCTGAATCTTCAGGTAACTCAAGTCCCCTTGACTCAGCTCGAATGCGAAGAGCAAGGATAGACTCTTCATCAGATAGCCCTTTAACCTGGAAGACACTAGACCCCGCAGCACGCGAACCCAAATCAGGAAGACTAAAGCTTAAATTTACAGGTGAATGTTTAGCCGAACAAAGCAAGATACCGCCTTCAGCCCATAACATATGAAATATACTGAAAAGAGCTTTATCCCAATGATCATCTCCAATCACAGCGTCTACATCATCCAAAACAACTATGTCTAGCGAACCAAGACCTTGAAGCACTTCTGGAGACTTTTTTAAATCATTTAATGGCAAATAAATTGCCGTTTTATCAGACTCTGCACAGAAAGCCTGCAACAAGTGTGTTTTACCACATCCAGATTCACCACAAATCCAAATAGGTGTAGTTAAATTCTGGCTTTTAGTCGAAGAGCGCAACATATCCAATAAAACTTTATTTTCACCAGCGATAAAAGTCTCAAAACGTGATGAGGGCCTCAGTGGAAATGGCAATGAAAGCTGAGATACCTGATCCTCTCCATCTGAAAAGGAAGACAAGCGCTTAACTAGCTCAGATGTGTTTTTAACCATGCCCGTCTGCTCCAACCAATAACGTAGTTCAAGCCACTAGTTATGCTAGTAAAAATTACAATAGCTCCTAATATCAGCAAAAAACTAGATAGTGTCCAATGAAATGCTGCCGACATAAGCGTAACCATCATAAATAAAAGTTGTACACCAGTATTGAGTTTACTAATGAAAGCAGGTTCACCCTCAACTGGCTCTATCAAAAACTGATAAGTCATCGCACCTACGATAATGATTAAATCGCGCGATATCACCAAAATTGCTAAAAACATAGGCACTAACTCTAAATAGGTTAGGCTTATAAAGACGCTAAAAACCATTAGTTTGTCAGCTGCTGGATCTAAGACGCCTCCCATACGCGTTCGCCAATTGAAATTTCTGGCTAACATTCCATCTAAGGCATCAGAAAATCCGGCTAGACCTATCAGGGCTAACGCGACGGTATAGTTCTCGTCAAGCAAAGCAACAACAATTGGGCCAACTAGCACTGCTCTTGCAATGCAAATAGCATTTGGTAGCCAATTTAGCCTCATAACATCAAACCTCGGTGACTACCTAGATAAAAAAAACGAAAGTTGAGTTTCAAGGTAATCATCACTGACAAATGCAGCGGGTGTTAAAACTCCACTGAGACTAAGGACTCTTTCGAGCAACTCAGATCCACCGCGCACCGTCATACTCAAGCTCAAAGTCGTCTCAGAAAACTCTTCAATATCCACTGACTCCAATATATGTCTCTCCTGCAAGTTTTCTATATAACGCATAACGCGCGCATAATCTTCGATATTTTTTAAATCCATCACGGTAATTTTTGATGCCGTTGGATGTCCACTACTACTGAATTCACCTGCATATAGGTCAGCAAGCTGATCCAAACCAGACTGCAAACTTCCACCTGGCAATATGAAACGATCAGAGCCACGCATTAGTGTCCACTGTACCTCTAACCCTCGTGAAGTCATCCAAGCCCGGCCGTTTAAAATGGCATCCACCCCATAACGTTTAGATGACTGGCCCAGCTTGTTGCTAAGACCTCTCCATATATCAAAAAAGCTCAAAGATTCCATATCCTGAAGATCCCATAAGGGAAATCTAATTGGCAGTCCTCTAGAATATGCGGTCTCTTCTAATCGATTTCTAATTTCATCCGCAATGGCAAGATATTCTGCACTGTGAGTTAAATTTTGAGGATCAGCAGCTAAAACTCCTTGTTCATCAAAGCCCGCATCTACCGCTATCCATAGAAGTGTTAAGGGGCGCTCTTCTACCCAAACAGGCTCATTTCTTTGGAAGAGCGACTCAAGTATAGCCCTATCATCGAAAGTCACTCTGTAGCCCTCTAGGTTTGGCCAACCTTTCTCTATCACATAGTCATTAGCGTTACTTATAAGGTTCTGTAGGTTTGGCTCAAGAAAAGCGTTAGTTCTACCCGTAACTCGCGCTAGAAGCTGGCCCATAGCTAATGGAACATATTCCTCATCTGTACGTAACTCATCCCCAAAATCCCTGGGAACAGTTATAGTGTATAGATTCTCGAAGGGAGCCGATTTAGCATTACTGAGCATCAGAAGCATTCCTAGCCCTGAAACTGCCCAACTGACGCAATTTAAATGTTTAAACTGAACCATTACTGCCCAAGATAAAATTGACTAGCTTATTATAGCGATCATAATTACTACCTAGTGTCAGGATCTCAACAATGACCTCTAAAACACCCCTTACCTATAGGGAATCAGGCGTCGACATTGATGCCGGTGAGCAACTAGTTGGGCGGATTAAGTCCGCCGTAGCGCGAACTTCACGCCCAGAAGTCCTTGGTGGACTAGGCGGATTTGGTGGACTATTCAAATTGCCCTTAGGCCGCTATAAGGAACCCGTCC
This sequence comes from Gammaproteobacteria bacterium, assembly GCA_029243585.1. Lineage (GTDB taxonomy): Bacteria > Pseudomonadota > Gammaproteobacteria > Steroidobacterales > Rariloculaceae > UBA6522. The sequence goes on along the minus strand of JAQWRR010000008.1, from coordinate 17,354 downwards.
TTGTTGCTGGTGTAGATGGTGTAGGGACAAAATTGAAATTAGCTGTCGAGCATGATGCCCATGATCAGGTTGGTATAGACCTCGTAGCAATGTCCGTCAATGATGTAATTGTTCAAGGTGCAGAACCCTTATTCTTTCTTGACTACTATGTAAGTCAATGTCTCAATATTGATATTGCAACACGTGTAATAGAAGGCATTGCTCGTGGTTGCGAACTCTCTGGAGCAGCTTTAATTGGTGGTGAAACGGCAGAACATCCTGGCATGCATGCTAAGGATGAATATGACTTAGCAGGATTCTGCGTGGGTATCGTAGAAGCAGATCGCCTTCTGGATGGTAGCTCTATAAGTGCAGGAGACAGCATTATTGGTATAGCCTCATCTGGCCCACACTCCAATGGCTTTTCGCTTATAAGAAAAGTATTAGAACAAAGTCCTCTAGGAACAGATACATTAATTAATGGTCAACCAATAATAGAATTGTTACTTACCCCAACACGCATCTATTCAAAATCAATCCTCCATCTCCTTGAAAGCATTGAAGTAAAAGGTCTTGCACACATTACTGGAGGGGGACTGACAGAGAATATTCCTCGGGTACTACCAATGGGGCTTGGCGCTCAACTGAAGCGCTCAGCTTGGCCAACTCTACCGGTTTTTCAGTGGATAGAGGACATGGGTGTAGAAACCAAAGAAATGCTTCGCACATTTAATTGTGGAATTGGGATGGTAGTGATTGTTAAACCAGAAATTACAGAAAACGCACTATCAATACTAAACTCTTGCGGTGAAGAAGCTTGGATTGTTGGCGAAATAGTAGAAGATAAAAACAATCAAGCAAAAGTCATTTAAATAGATATTCTATATAGCTAATTTATTCTGAGAAACTACCTTAAATGTTGAAATTATTGATTTACAGTGTATTCATTACAATCACCATACCTTCGATATCGGTGTTTGCAGAAACAAACTCCATACCTACCTATAAGGCAGTCTACGATATTCGATATAAAGGTAAACTTGTTGGTGAATCTGAAATTACTTTAGTAGAGGGTCAAACCCATGGTTCCTATATTTATACATCAAAATCAAATACTAAAGGGCTTCTAAGACTTATTGCACCAAAAGAATTACTAGAGAAAAGCGAATTTTCCTACAACAACAATCTCATCAAACCAATGCGGTATGTCCTTGAAAATAACAGCCGTCTTGGTGATGACAGTTACAGTGTGGATTTTAATTGGGCGAAAAAAATCACAATCACAACTGTTAGCGATCAGACCACTGAATCAATGCTTGTTCCAGGCATTCTTGATCGTGGCACTCTGCAAGTTGCTGTAATGCTAGAGATGCAAGAATCGGCACCCCTAACACACACGATCAGAGATGATGATGGCATCAGAACATATGACTACTCATCATCTGGACAAGAAACTATAGAAACCTCACTAGGATTAATACAAGCAGAAAAACTAATTCGGCAAAGGGAAGGCTATTCAAGACAAATTATATTCTGGCTAGCTAAAGACTTCCAATACCTTCCTGTCCGAATAGAGCAACTAAGAAATAATGAGTCAGGAGCGGTTTTAGAGATTCGCTCTATTGAGTGGCTAACACCCAAAGAATAGGATGTTTTAAGTTTTTGGTAAGGTCACTCCTTTTTGACCCTGATATTTTCCTTGGCGATCAGAATAACTGGTCTCACATACCTCATCTGATTCAAAAAAAATCATCTGAGCAACACCTTCATTTGCATAAATCTTAGCAGGAAGGGGCGTCGTGTTAGAAAATTCCAATGTTACATGTCCCTCCCACTCTGGTTCTAATGGAGTAACGTTAACAATAATTCCACAACGGGCATAAGTAGACTTACCTAAACAAATAGTAAGAACATTCCTGGGAATTCTGAAATACTCAACTGTCCTGGCTAAGACAAAGGAATTGGGAGGAACAATACAAACATCTGATCTCTTATCAACAAAGCTCGACTCAACAAAGTTTTTTGGATCAACAACTGCAGAGTGAATATTTGTAAATATTTTAAAGTCCGAAGCACAACGGACATCATATCCATAACTAGATGTCCCATAAGAAATAACTCTTTCATTGTCCACCTCTCGAACCTGGCCAGTTTCAAATGGCTCAATCATTCCATTTTCGACAGCCATACGCCGTATCCAGAGATCAGACTTTATTGTCATTTATCCTCCTCTACAGTAATAGTTGGAAACAAGCGGCTATAGTCCTTACCACCAGCTGACAACTGCCCACTAGTTAGCAAAGCTATCTGACGATAACTTGTAGCTATAGCACCCTCAGGCTCTGCTACCACAGTGGGATTACCCTCGTCTGTATTTTCTCTAATCCCACGGTCAAGGGGCATCGCACCAAGGAAGGAAGCATCATACTGGGCAGCTAATTTTTCACCACCCGCATAACCAAAAATACGTTCTTCATGCCCACAATCAGAACAAATATGCACGCTCATGTTCTCTATAATCCCAAGTATTGGAACATTCACCTTTTGGAACATTTCCAGCCCTTTGCGAGCGTCAGCCAATGAAACATCTTGCGGTGTAGTCACAACTACTGCCCCACTTACTGGCACACGTTGAGAAAGCGTAAGCTGTATATCACCTGTTCCAGGCGGCATATCAACCATAAGATAATCTAGTTCACCCCAGTGCGTATCACTTAACATTTGACTAAGGGCAGAGGTAACCATTGGGCCGCGCCAAGCCATAGGCTGACTTTCATCTATTAAAAAACCTATGGACATTGCCTTGATCCCATGTGCCAAAAGTGGTTCCAACGTTTTACCATCCTTGGTTTCAGGCTTCTTACCTAACAAGCCGAGCATGCGAGGCTGACTAGGACCATAAATATCCGCATCTAAAATGCCAACACGTGCCCCCTCCTGCGCTAAAGCTAATGCTAAGTTAACAGTTACTGTTGATTTACCTACACCACCCTTACCAGAGGAAATAGCAATAACGTTACTAACGCCATCTAAAGGTTTAAGGCCATGCTGAACCGTATGAGGAGCAACTTTCCACTCGATAATAAAGTGAACTTTTTTATCTAATCTTAAAGAATCGGTATGAGTCTTTAGTTCTCCAATCAGTTCTTTCCCACTACGATCACAGGGGTACCCCAAAGAGATACTCACCCGATATCCGCTTTCCTCAATGGCAATGGTAAAGGAACTACCAGAACCACCTAGCTCAGACTGTGTGAATGGCACTATGAACTTACGGAGATGATTTTCAAGAATTTCTAGGTTTTTGTCACTCATAAACGAACCAACTGCCTACGAAGTCGGCATTGTACCTTAGAATCTAAGAATATCGTGGTTCTAAAACAAGACCAGCTAAGCATCCTATCCTCTCCAATGGCATAATCTCATATTAGGAGCAATAACTGATTGAAATGACAATCCATGGTTTCTAAAACTACCGCGGATTATCCTTATCAAACTCAGTAATTGTGCTATATCCATCCTGTTTTGGAGCCCTTCGAATTGACTGTACGACGCAACATACTTGTTACAAGCGCTCTTCCTTATGCGAGCGGTCCCTTACATCTAGGTCATTTAGTTGAGTACACACAAACAGATGTATGGGTTCGGTTCCAACGCATGCAAGGACACAATTGCACCTATGTGTGTGCCAGTGATGCGCATGGAACACCAACAATGCTTCAAGCAGAGAAGCTTGGAGTACCACCAGAAAAACTCGTGGCTAATGTTGCTACCGATCATCGAACAGACTTTAAGAACTTTGGAATCAGTGTAGATAATTATCAAACAACCCACTCTTCTGAAAATAAAAAGCTTACAGCGCAAATTTACCTTCAATTAAAAAAGAATGGTCATATAAAGCGACGTACAATTAAACAGGCATACGATGATAAAAAGGGTCTTTTCCTGCCAGATCGTTATGTGCGCGGAGAATGTCCAACATGTGGTGCTAAAGATCAATATGGTGACGCTTGTGAACACTGCAGTGCGACATACACGCCGATGGATCTCAAAAACCCTGTTTCAGTTATCTCGGGAACAACACCATCCGTACGAGAATCTGAACACTTATTTTTTCAGCTTGCTGACTTTCAAGAAGAATTACGTGCTTGGGTTCCAGACCATGTTGATGCATCAATGGTCAACAAGCTTAATGAGTGGCTTGAAAGCGGTCTAAAGGACTGGGATATATCACGAGACGCGCCATATTTTGGTTTTGAAATCCCAGACGAAAATGAAAAATATTTTTATGTCTGGTTCGATGCAACCATAGGCTATATGGCAAGCTTTCTAAATTTATGCAATAAATCTGATAAGGAAGCAGACTTTAATAAATTTTGGAAAAAAAACAAGGACACAGAGCTTTACCACTTTATAGGGAAAGACATAATTTATTTTCATGCGCTGTTCTGGCCATCCGTTTTAAGTGGATCAGGATATAGAAAACCATCTAGTATATTTGTTCATGGTTTTCTTACAGTTGACGGCCAAAAAATGTCTAAATCCCGAGGCACTTTTATCATGGCCTCAACCTATTACAAGCATTTAGATCCAGACTACCTACGTTACTATTTAGCAGCAAAACTTAGTTCGAATATAGATGATATTGACTTAAATTTTGATGATTTCATTGCACGTGTAAACTCCGACTTAGTCGGTAAGTTAGTTAACATTGGAAGTCGCTGTTCTGGTTTTATACATAGCTTGGGCAATGGCAAACTCTCTAAAACCCTTCCAAATGAACAATTATTTAATCATTTTATCACTACCGGAAAATCCATTGCTGCAGACTATGAAGCCAGAGATTATTCAAAAGCAATTAGACAAGTCATGGGGCTTGCAGATCTTGCCAATCAATTTATAGACGAAAAAAAACCATGGGTTATGGCAAAAGATGGGTCTCAAGCAGAGCAAGTAGTGAGTGTTTGCACACTTGGAATAAATCTATTTCGAATACTCATTATATATCTCAAGCCTATTACACCGGCTTTAGCTGAGCGAGCAGAAATATTTCTCAAAATAGACCCAGCAAACTGGTCAGATGCTAACCAACCATTGTTAGAACACTCAATAAACAAGTTTAAGAGCTTGTTGGAACGTGCAGATCCGGAGAAGATACAAGCTATGATTGAAGAAACACGCAGCAATACTCCTGAAAATGAACCCACTAAAAAGACACAAACCGATGAGATAGATATCGATCAGTTCTCTCAAGTTGATTTACGGGTCGCTGAAATATTAGAAGCAAAAGTCGTTGATGGTGCTGATAAGCTTTTAGAATTAAAACTTAGTCTTGGAAAAGACCAGCGTACCGTTTTCTCTGGAATTCGCTCAGCATATAAACCAGAAGATCTAAAAGGCAGACTTGTACTCATGGTTGCCAATCTAAAACCAAGAAAAATGCGTTTTGGAACCTCGGAAGGAATGGTGTTAGCAGGCGGATCTGGAGGTAAAGAAATCTATCTCTTAAGCCCAGATAGTGGCGCTGAACCGGGGATGAAGGTTAGATAAACTTATGACAGAGCTAGTGCTCATAATTTTTTCAGCTGCTCTGGTAAACAATTTTGTTCTTGTTCAATTCCTCGGTCTTTGCCCACTTTTAGGCGCCTCAAAAAAACTTGAAGGCGCGCTTGGTATGGCGCTTTCTACTGGACTAGTACTTACAATTGCATCTGCACTGAGTTATTCCATTGAACACTTATTACTGATTCCTTTCGATGTGGAGTACCTACGGCTTATCTCTTTCATCCTTGTAATTGGTGCTTCTGTTCAGTTTACTGAATTACTCCTTAGTCGCATATCACCCCTCCTTCATCAGATCCTTGGAGTTTATATACCTCTGATTGCAAGCAACTGTGCAGTACTGGGGGTTGCTTTATTAAATTCAAATGCAGCAAGAAATTTAGCAGAGGCTATTTTTTATGGTGCGGGCGCAGCAGTAGGATTTGGCATAGCTTTAATTCTATTAAGCTCACTTCGCGAAAGAACTGATGAAGAAGACATACCAGCTCCATTTCGTGGACCTCCAATCACACTCATAACAGCAGGAATTATGTCTATTGCTTTTTTAGGCTTTACAGGTTTTCCACAAACCTAATGGCTACTGCCACTGTAATTTTTGCTGGAATTGCCATTGTTCTTGCCATTCTACTGATAGTCAGTTCTCACTACCTATCAACAACAGAAAATGAAGTAATTGATAAAATTGAGAGCCTTTTACCCCGGATTCAATGCGCTCAATGTGGTTATCCTGGTTGTCGGCCATATGCAGCCGCTATTGTCACTGATAAAGCAGATATAAATCTTTGTCCACCGGGGGGCAATGAAACCGTTCGCCGGTTAGCAAAATTTCTTGGCAGTGATTTTTCGCCAGTTACCAAATATTCAACAACAGCTAATTTGAATGAAATTGCTTTCATTTCTGAAGAACTATGTATTGGTTGTAATCTTTGTTTGCGAGCTTGCCCTGTTGATGCCATTGTTGGAACTCATCAGTCCATGCATACCGTTATTTCTGATCACTGTACTGGTTGTAGATTATGCATCCCGCCCTGTCCGGTGGACTGTATTTCCCTGGTATCAAGAAATGCTTAAATACCCGCTATTCCAAAGTTTCTATGGCGGTGTTCACCTAGAGAGCCATAAAAACACATCAAATCATAAGCAAATAGCGCGTGATTTTCTTCCAAGTAGACTCATAATTCCAATGAACCAACAGTTTGGTTCGGATGCAATTCCCAGTGTAAAAGTTGGTCAACTTATACAGAAAGGAGAAGTAATAGGAAAACCTGCAGAAAAAAACACTACGGCAGTACATGCATCATGCTCCGGGCGAGTAGGCGCAATCGAGAAACATCCAGTTCCAACTGCCGGTAAAGTATCTACTTCAACCTGTGTGATTATTGAAACAAATGATGAAAATAATATAGCAGCACAAAAACCCCCTTTATTCAAAAACCATTTAGACAAGCTTACTGCAATCAATCATGCTGGAATCGTAGGTTTAGGTGGAGCAGCGTTTCCAACAGCTGAAAAACTTAATAGAAAATCATCGCACTGTGAAATGCTAATTTTAAATGGGGCAGAATGTGAACCTTATATTAGCTGTGACGATCTGTTGATGCAGGAGCACGCCACAGAAGTATTACGTGGTGCTCTAGCCATGATGGAAATAGTTGGAGCGGAACTAACTGTTGTAGTAATTGAAAAGGACAAACCTAAGGCGATTGAAGCTATTTCTAATGCTATAGAGACAATAGGTTCCAAATGCATTCGACTAACAGACATACCTACAATGTACCCAACCGGTGGAGAACGCCAATTAGTAGAGGCATTAACAGGAAAAGAAGTGCCAAGTGGAAAATACCCAATTGATGTAGGTTGTATCTGCCAAAATGTTGGAACAGCTTATGCGCTTGATTGTTTTTTTCAATTAGGGGAACCACTTATAAACCGTATTGTTACTGTTACAGGCCAAGGGGTTAAAAACCCACAAAATGTTGCTGTGCCAATCGGTGCTCCAATCGTAGAGTTAATCAAATTTTGTGGGGGCTATGATGGCGAAGTATCACAATTGATACTCGGAGGAAATATGATGGGCTACACTGTAGATACTGACCAATTACCGGTCACAAAATCTACTAATTGCATCATAACCACCAAAAAAGCTACAACTCCAAAACCATTTGAAATATGGCCATGTATACGCTGTGGCGAATGCATTCCAGTATGTCCCGTACGGCTTTTGCCACAGCAAATATTAAAAGCCTATGAAAACAAAAATTTTGAGGAACTAGGAAAGTTAGGTTTATCGGAGTGCATAGAGTGTGGGTGCTGCGATGTAGTTTGTCCAAGTCATATCCCCCTAGTTGAAAACTTTAGGAAAGCAAAACATTTGCGCATGCAAGAAATAAAGAGCTCTGAGCTATCTAATGCAGCACAAAAGCGCTATGAACTTAAGACACAACGACTATCAAGTCAGCACGCTAATACAGAAAAATTGCACGCTGATCTTAAAGAAAGCATTAAAGAAAGCAGCAAAAACGACATGATAAAAGCTGCCGTAGAACGATCAAAAAAACGCCGAGATAAAAAATAGAAAAAACATGAATTTTCCAATCAATTCCTCACCACATGTTTTACCTATTACAAGCGTTCCCATAATAATGAGGCATGTGCTTTATGCACTCATACCATCAACTATTGTTTATGTTTGGTATTTTGGGTTTGGCATTTTCATAAACATGCTAATCGCATCCATAGCTGCTCTAATTTCAGAGGCTATAATGCTAAGAATAAGAAACCGGCCAATCAAACCCAGTCTTGCTGATGGAAGCGCCATTGTTACAGCAATTCTTATAGCTTTTTCTATACCACCACTTGCTCCTTGGTGGCTACCTGTATTGGGCGCATCATCAGCAATTGTATTAGCAAAACATCTATATGGCGGGATAGGAGCCAATATATTTAATCCGGCAATGGTCGGTTACGCTATATTACTTCTATCGTTCCCAGTACAAATGACACACTGGATACCTCCACAAATAGAAAACTTAGGATTTCAGAATATTGATCTATGGAGTACCGTTCTTTATTCAGTAACTGGCTCTCTTCCTTCAAATCTCAATCTTGATGCAATCACTCAGGCTACCCCCCTCGACATTGTCAAAGGAGGGCTTAAAAATGGCATATCTATCAATGAATTAAGATCAGGACCATTATTTAGCCAATTAGGAGGTTATGGATGGGAATGGATAAATATTTTTACTGCTTTTGGAGGAGTTTACTTACTTTACAAAGGAATAATTCGTTGGCATATACCAGTATCACTTTTAACATCCATTACAATTTTTGCAGCATTATTTTATTTATATGACCCTAATCAGAATCTATCACCTAGCTTTCACCTTTTAAGTGGTGCAACGGTCTTAGGTGCATTTTTTATTGCTACTGACCCCGTATCAGCTGCGGCTACCAACCAAGGTCGTTTGATATATGGAGCCAGCATCGGAGCTTTAACCTATGCGATTCGCACATGGGGTGGATATCCTGATGGACTGGCATTTGCTGTCCTATTGATGAATCTCATGGTCCCATTAATAGACCGTTTTACCACACCAAAAATCTATGGCCAACAGCAATAAATCAAGTCTGAGGGTAATGATACTTGTGGCAATAATGGCTATCACTGCTTCGGTTATTGTGTCAGGGAGTTATGAGATTAGTCATGAAAGAATCCTAAAAAACCAACAAAATCAGCAACTAGCAACCCTAGATGAACTTCTTCAAAACTCAAGTTACGATGAGATTATAGAAAATTTCAATTCCACAGATAGTATAAATATTATAGAAAACTCAGAGCCAAGGCCTCTCTATATAGCAATTCGAAATAACGCTGCAACTGCAGTGATTTATAGCGCAGGTTCATCTCAAGGATATAACGGACCTATTGATATGCTCATTGGTATAAGTATGGATGGAAATGTCATGGGTGTCCGCATAATCAATCATAGAGAAACGCCTGGACTAGGAGATTTAATAGAGATTGAGAAATCTGATTGGATAACTCACTTTAATCAAAAAAGTTTAATAGACCCCCCGTTATCTGAATGGAAGGTGGTTAAAGATGGTGGGAAATTTGATGGATTTACTAGTGCAACGATAACTGCAAGGGCGGTTATCCATACTGTAAGAGAAGCCCTAATAAATTTTGAAAAAAACAAAGAAAAAATTATTTCAGACTCTTTAGTTTCTTCTATCAAAATCAATTATGAGTGACATTAAAACCCTGATAGTAGATGGTCTTTGGACTAAGAATCCTGCTCTTATCCAGTTACTTGGAATTTGCCCGCTACTAGCTATAACTACGACACTTGTAAATGGCCTGGCTCTAGGGATTGCAACAACGGTAGTTCTTATCTGCACGAACTCAATCGTGTCACTGATACGCCATACTTTGCTACCAAGCGTTCGAATATTAATTTTCGTTATGATCATATCGTCACTCGTGACGACTATCGACCTTCTAACTAATGCCTTTTTTCATGAATTACATGGAGTTCTTGGTCTTTTTATTCCTCTAATTATTACGAATTGCACAATATTAGCTCAAGCTGAGTCAGTTGCTAGCCGTAATAGCATTGGTAAATCTATAATTTCTGGAGGTAGCGCAGGACTAGGGTTTACAGCAGTGCTTCTGGTACTTGGGGGTTTTAGAGAGATTATAGGTCGTGGTAGTTTATTCTCTGGGATAGACATGATTTTAGGAGATAGCGCTACTGACTCATTCATCAAATTTCCATTTGATGGCGCCTTAGTAGCAATACTCCCACCGGGTGCCTTCTTTGGCCTTGCAATACTTATAGCACTGCGTAATCTATTTATTCCAACGGCGACCATAGAACAAAGATTAGAAACAAATATCTCGGAGTCTCATGGGTGAATGCAGCAACATGTAGGAAAATTTATAAGCGTCTTGAGAAAGAGAATCCAAAACCTACAACCGAATTAAATTTCTCATCACCATTTGAACTGCTTATTGCAGTAATCCTCTCAGCTCAGGCAACAGATATAGGGGTAAATAAAGCTACTGCCAAGCTTTTTAAAGCTGCTCGCACACCCCAGGGAATACTTGCACTTGGATTAACTAACTTAAAAGTCTATATAAAAACTATTGGACTTTTTAATAACAAGGCTAAAAACATTCTGAGCACATGTAAGCTTTTAGTAGAAAATCATGCAGGCATCGTACCTGAAGACCGTACTGCGCTAGAGTCTCTTCCAGGCGTTGGCAGGAAAACTGCTAATGTGATTCTTAATACCGCTTTCGGCCATCCAACAATAGCAGTGGATACACATATTTTTCGCGTATCTAATAGAACTGGTATTGCATCAGGAAAAAATGTAGACAAGGTTGAACAGAAACTTTTGGAAGTCACCCCTGAAGAATTCAAACTGAACGCTCATCACTGGCTTCTTCTACACGGGAGATACACCTGCAAAGCACGTAAGCCTGAATGCCAGAATTGCCTAATATCTGATCTTTGCCAGTATAAAGAAAAAATCAGGTAAATAAGAAAAAGTTAAAATATTCGAATCCTTATTCCAACTTTCTTTCATAGCTAATCAAAACATCAACTCTTCGGCATATAGAGATCGGTAATAACTCCCTCAGAAGCCTCTGCTGCAAAACTCACCGTCTCCGCTAATGTTGGGTGTGGATGTATAGTCATACCAATATCTGCAGCATCAGCTCCCATCTCAATAGCTAAAGCAGCTTCAGCAATTAAATCACCAGCATTTGATCCCACTATTCCAGCACCCAAAAGCCGACCAGTGTTTTTATCAAACAATAGCTTTGTCATACCTTCTGAACGGCCAATAGAAAGTGAACGACCGCTAGCCGCCCATGGAAAAACACCCTTCTCATAATTAATATTTTTTTCATTTGCCTCATTTTCACTCAACCCAACCCAGGCAATTTCGGGGTCAGTATAGGCAACAGATGGAATCGCCCGGGCATCAAAGAAACTTTTTTTACCAGCAACCACTTCTGCAGCTATTCGGCCTTCATATGAGGCCTTATGTGCAAGCATAGGGTCGCCAACAATATCCCCAATAGCGAAAATATGGGGCACATTTGTGCGCATTTGCTTATCAACCTTAATAACACCCTTAGAATCAACATTAACACCTGCGTTATCTGCTGATATCTTATGACCATTAGCTTGTCGGCCAACTGCCACGAGAATTCGATCATATTTTTTTTGCTTATTTGGTGCTATATCGCTATCAAATGTAACGCTTAGACCATCGCTTTCAGGGATAACAGATGTAACCTTTGTCCCAAGCATGATTGACTCATAACTGGAACTAATACGTTTCTGAAATGGCTTTATCAGGTCACGATCACATCCCGGTATCAGTGTTTTTGTCATTTCTACAACTGATACACTTACTCCAAGAGAGTCATATACAGTAGCCATTTCTAGACCAATAATTCCGCCACCAATTACTAAGAGGTTCTTTGGTAATGGGTCTAACTGTAAGGCACCAGTAGAATCTATGATTCTCGAATCATCAGGCAAACTTTCTAATTTAGAGGGTTCTGAGCCCGCAGCAATAATGCAATGTTCAAATGCTATGCGGGTAATATCACCATCGTTCTCTACCTCTAACTCATTATCAGAAATAAATTGACCTGTACCGTGCATTACCGTAACTGAACGTTGTTTAGCTAGCCCATCTAAACCAGTCGTTAACTTACTAACAACCTCATCCTTCCAACCATTCAGCTGTGACGCATCAATCGTTGGAGCACCAAAATCAATACCACGAGTGCTCATCTCAGCAGCTTCTTGTATAACACTCGCCGCATGTAGCAGGGCCTTAGAAGGTATGCATCCTACATTTAAGCAAACCCCACCTAAGGTGGGCCAACGCTCAACCAAAACCACCTTTAGCCCTAAATCAGCCGCACGAAATGCCGCCGTATACCCGCCTGGGCCAGCACCTAGAACTAGAAGTTGAGTCTCGTTTGTCATAAATCTATACCCTCTACAAGAGGGTCTAAATCTTTAAGTAGCTTAGAAATATAGGTTGTAAATCGCACTGCAGCAGCACCATCAATAACGCGATGATCATAAGAAAGGGACAAAGGTAATATAAGTCGTGCTACAAATTCGCCATTCTCATAGACAGGTTGAAACTGACTTCTAGAAACTCCCAATATTGCAACCTCTGGGGCATTAATGATTGGTGTGAACCCAGTACCGCCTATTCCCCCAAGACTTGAAACTGTAAAGACACCTCCTTGCATATCCTTAGACCCAAGTTTTCCCTCGCGAGCACGTTGACTCAATTCTTCTAAAGAAGCAGCAATCTCAAAAACATCCATTTGATCTGCATTATGAATAACTGGCACTACCAACCCATTAGGCGTATCGACTGCAAAACCAATATGAAAATAATTCTTTTTGATCAGATTCTTACCATCTCTAGCCAAGGATGATCGAAAGTTTGGATACTCTCCGAGTGCTAGAACACATGCTCTAACAATAAAGGACAGTAATGTCACCTTCGCTTCTCGAATACCTTCGGATTTTTTTAATTTCTGTCGGATTTCTTCCAAGTCGGTAATATCTGCTTCGTCATGTTGAGTAACATGGGGTAGATTCAACCAGCTTGCTTGTAAACGGCCACCTGAGATTTTCTGAATTCTACTCAGTGGCTCTATGTCTATGGATCCAAAGCTCGAAAAATCGACTTCAGCTATCTCAGGTAACCCAGTCGCCCCCCCCTGCTGAAGCATGGCTTTTACCCAAGCCTTAACATTATCTGCAGTGACTCTACCTTTCTGTCCGGTTCCGACAACCCGACCAAGATCAACACCAAGTTCACGAGCTAATTTCCGGACAGATGGAGTTGCATGGGCTTTTATAAAGGTCGCATCATCAATAGCAGGCAATACTTGAGGGGAGCTCTGTTCTTCGGAACGAACCTGAGCTAATGTTTGCTCATTATCCGTATGACCTTCTGATTTTAGAGGCTCTTCTTTCGAGTCTAGAGAATTACCAGATTCTATTGCTACTTTGTCAATAACATCCACAACATCGAGCAGCAATATTTGATGACCTACAGATACCCGATCGCCCACAGAAATCTCTAGTTTTTTGACAACGCCTGCATATGGCGATGGAACCTCCATTGTGGCCTTATCAGTTTCTAATGTGATCAAAGGATCTTCTGCCTGTACCTCATCACCCTCAGAAATAAGCACCTCGATCACTTCGATATCAGAAAAATCACCAAGCTCCGGTATCAAAATTTCCATTGAAGAACCACTAGAGGTTGCTAACTCTTGCTCTACAGGCTCCTCTGCTTCTGCTGCTTCTACTTCTTGCACTTCTGCCTCATCGAGCAACAATATTTGATGACCTACAGATACCCGATCACCCACAGAAATCTCTAGTTTTTTAACAATGCCTGAATATGGCGATGGAACCTCCATTGTGGCCTTGTCAGTTTCTAATGTGATCAAAGGATCTTCTGCCTGTACCTCATCACCCTCAGAAACAAGCACCTCGATCACTTCGACATCAGAAAAATCACCAAGCTCCGGTATCAAAATTTCCATTAGAGTGTTACTCAATCAATTCTATAGTGTCACGGGGTTTGGTTTTTCAGAATCAATACCAAACTTATCTATGGCTTGAAGAACAACCTTTTTCTCCAATTCACCATCATCCACAAGGGCTTTCAATGCAGAGAGAACAATAGAGTGTCTGTCTACCTCAAAAAAGCTTCTCAGCGCCTCGCGGCTATCACTTCGTCCAAAACCATCAGTTCCAAGCACAACATAACGCCCTGGAACCCATTGGCGAATCTGATCTGGTACGGTTTTCATGTAATCAGTAGCCGCTATAAATGGCCCTGATGTTTCAGATAGGCACTCTGAAACGTAGCTTTTTCTTGGCTTTTTACTAGGATGTCTCTCGTTCCAACGTTCTACATCCAACGCATCTCTTCGTAATTCGCTAAAACTAGTAACGCTCCAAACATTGGCTAACACATTAAATTCATTATCAAGAATCTCAGCAGCAGCCAGCACCTCTCTTAAGATCGTGCCTGAACCTAATAATTGAACAAAAACACCCTTCTGGTTACTAGTTTGCAATGGATAAGCGCCCTTCAGTATTCCAGCTTCAACACCATCAGGTATTGCAGGGTGCACATAGTTCTCATTCATGCAGGTAATGTAATAAAAAATATTTTCCTGCTCTTCATGCATTCTTCTTAATCCATCTTGCACAATTACCGCAAGCTCATATGCAAAACATGGATCATATGCACGACAGTTGGGTATTGTTGTAGCAATCAATTGGCTATGACCATCCTGATGCTGCAAACCTTCCCCAGCCAAAGTAGTACGCCCTGCCGTCCCACCTATAACAAAACCACGGGCCTGAAGGTCTCCTCCTGCCCAGGCAAAATCACCAATCCTCTGAAACCCAAACATTGAGTAAAAAATATAGAACGGAATCATCTGAACATCATGATTAGTGTATGCAGTACCGGCAGCTAACCAAGAACAATATGCTCCCGCCTCATTTATACCCTCTTGCAGTATTTGTCCGTTTTGGTCCTCTTTGTAGTACATCAATTGGTCGGCGTCCTGTGGGGTATAGAGCTGGCCGACTGATGAGTAGATTCCGATTTGCCGAAACATCCCTTCCATACCAAAGGTACGCGCTTCATCTGGCACAATAGGAACAATATGTGAACCCATGTTTTTATCTCTAACTAATGCGGTTAGCATTCTCACTAGGGCCATAGTAGTGGAGATTTCTCTTTCACCAGACCCCTTTAACTGAGCAGAAAATAGCTCTAACTTTGGTGCTTTAACCTTCTTTGCACTATTTCTTCTAGCTGGAAGAGATCCACCCAAGGCCTTTCTTTTGCTCTTGAGATACTGCATCTCCTCACTATTTTCAGACGGTTTGCAATATGGCAATTCGGCTATTTTGCTATCTGTAATAGGTATATCAAAACGATCACGAAAGGCTTTAAGATCCTCTATATCTAACTTCTTTTTCTGGTGCGTAATATTCTGACCTTCGCCAGCAGCCCCCATGCCAAAACCCTTTACGGTCTTTGCCAAAATTACTGTTGGACGTCCAACATGGTTAACAGCCTGATCGTAAGCGGCATGTACCTTGATAGAATCATGTCCTCCGCGGTTAAGTCGCCAAATTTCCTCGTCTGACATATTGGCAACCATAGCCTTTAATTCGGCTTCCTTACCGAAAAAGTGTTCACGAGTATAGGCCCCGCCATTTGCTTTATAGTTTTGATACTCACCGTCTACGGTTTTCTCCATGACTTGCTTCAACAAGCCACTATGATCCTGATTAATCAATTTATCCCAACGAGAACCCCAGACAACTTTGAGTACGTTCCAACCAGCACCACCGAACGCTGCCTCAAGTTCCTGAATGATCTTTCCATTCCCTCGTACGGGACCATCAAGTCGTTGCAAATTACAGTTGATAACAAAAATTAAGTCATCGAGCTTTTCACGAACAGGTAAATTAATTGCGCCCATCGCTTCGGCTTCATCCGTTTCCCCATCACCTAAAAAACACCATACCTTTCTACGCTGTGAAGGTAGAATTCCACGATGCTGCATGTAACGCAGGAAGCGTGCTTGATATATAGCCATCATAGGCCCAAGACCCATTGAGACGGTTGGAAATTGCCAAAAATCAGGCATTAGCCATGGATGAGGATAAGAAGAAAGACCAGACCCTCCAACCTCCTGTCGGAAGTGGTCGAGTTGTGTTTCTGTCAGCCGACCTTCCAAAAAAGCTCGCGCATAAATTCCTGGGGAAGAATGGCCTTGAAAAAAAACAAGGTCACCACCGTTTTCTTTGCTAGGAGCTTGCCAAAAATGGTTGAACCCAACCTCATAAAGCGTAGCTGATGACGCGTAACTTGCAATATGCCCACCATACTCAGAACTTTTTTTATTAGCATGTACAACCATAGCCATGGCGTTCCAACGTATATAGGCTTCTATTCTCTTTTCTATATCGCGATCACCCGGATACGATTTTTGATTTCTAATAGATATCGTATTTAGATAGGGTGTGTTGGGACTATAAGGAAGAGATGCCCCTGAGTGCCGTGCACGTTCAATCATTCTCTCAAGAAGATAATGGGTTCTATCTGCACCATGAACTCTCAAAACTGAGTCAATTGACTCTAACCAATCCTGAGTTTCCTCAGGATCAGCATCATCGCGCCTAGGTGTATTGAGTGATAATGGTCGCGCACTAGCCATTGGCTTTGTATCTCCCATAGAAAAACAGATTCAGCAAGAGCATGTGAATTAATCAAGCTCTCCTGATAGGATATCTAGCCTCGGTCCCCGCTGCTTCTCGAGCCCGCCGGCCAAGCGTAATATGATCGGGGTTTGCTAACAGCGGGTCAAGGCAAGCTAATGATAACTCTACCTGATTTTAGGCCATTGAAGGTCTCACAACTACCAGAACAGGCCACTCGGAACACATTCGATGCGCTTGATCATGTATTGATAGTTTTTCCGAAAAACCCATCTGATACCTTATTTCGGCGCCTTCCCCAAGGCCAGCAATTGAAGAGGTTGCTAAGAAAATCCCAGCAAGCCAAAAAAGAGTTGGTTACCACTAGGCTGAATAACTCCAAGACAACAGGACTAACTCTATCTTCATATAAAAAGGCAAATGCTTACAATCGATTGTGCTGGGCCCGCAAACTCATCTCTAACTGTAATCAGGATAATCCCAACAGCCTAGGGG
>JAQWRR010000081.1 GCA_029243585.1 Gammaproteobacteria bacterium | reverse complement strand
TGAGGAGATCAGGATCATTGAGGAAGACAATGAGATGTACGTTGCGGATAACTATCTAGGTGGCCGCATCTTAATTTTTGATCTGGATACCTTTGAGTTTAAGCGTGGTTGGGGTGCTTATGGCAAACCTCTATCGGAGATCAGTACGGATGATGCGGATCATGCCTACACTCCTAATGGCCCGATGCCCCAGGATTTTGTAGGTCACTTAACAGTGAATGTTTCCAATGATGGTTTGGTTTATGCGGCTGATCGCAATGCTAATCGTATTCATGTAACAACCAAGGATGGGGAGTTTCAGCAGGAATTTATTTTGGCCCCTGGTACCGGTGCTGGTGGATCAACAGGTGGCGTAGCTTTTTCTCATGATCCGGAGCAGCAGTATCTCTACATATCAGATCTGACTAATAACAAGATCTGGTTTCTGGATCGTGAGACCGGGGAGGTTGTGGAAGAAATGGGAAGTATGAGTGATGCTGGAGGACAGTTCTATGGGCTCCACATGATTGCTGTTGATTCACATGGCAATATTTATACTGGCGAAGTTCAAAATGGTGAGCGTGCACAACGATTTGTACCTGTTGATAGCCTCAGAGGAGAATTGCTAGAACAGTTGGCTAGTATGCCTGCTGCTTTTTGAACTAGTTGAAAAAGCAACATATAGATTTAATAAATAACTTTTCAGTCAATACATTAAATATTTTCATCGTTACAATTACTATTAAAAGTAATCATTGATGTTTTGTGCTTGGCTGGAATTGGTTAGTGGAGTTCGATAATAATAGTTAGAGCTGAATGGCTAGTTACAGCTAAACCGAGGAAAAACTAATGGAACAAATCATAAAATATTCATCCTTACGAAGTGTGCTACCCCTTCTGGTTAGCCTCGCGTTTGTTTGGAATGTCGAAAGTCAGGCGCAAATAGTGTTTGCAACCGGTTCTGATGCCGAAGTGACTGAGGAAGGACTCCGTCGAGTTGATCCTTCGCAAATACCAAATGCTTGGGTTAGTGAAGACCTTGATTTATCAAGCTATAGAGAAGTATGGCTAATGCCTACTAGAGTTGCATTTAGAGAGGTTGCTGAGCGATCTTCTACAGCAAGATCAAGGGAGAGTGGTGACGCGTTTTTCATAGATAATGATAGGCGTAGTGAATTTACCGATATATTTGGAGTTGAATTTCATGATGCCCTCTCTGAAGTTCAAGCCTTTGCTGAAACGGAACAGGCAGGTCGTAATGTGCTAATAGTTCGCGGTTTTTTATCAGATGTTGCTTCAGCTCTGCCACCTGAGACTCGTAGCAGTGGTTTTATCACAATCGATTGGCTTTGGGAGGTTAACTACTTTTTAGAATTAAGAGATTCAATGGACGATACGCTTCTTGCTCGAATAGGCAGTAGAGAACGAGTTGAGGGGCCATTCGAAACTAGCGAGACCAACCCTGTTACAGAAAGATCAATAAGAACCTGGACCAGGACATTAGCTAGAGGTGTTGATCAGCTGGCTGGTATCTTGGCAGAATAAAACCATTAATCTCGTATTTCACTGCCAAGGGAATTGTTATGGAAATGATCAGGTTTAGTGCTTTATTTTTTCTACTTGGCGTTTCTGCGGTTACGCAGGCACAAGAGGTTACCGTTACGCCAGATGTGGTTTATGGTCATAAACATGGAATGGCACTAACGTTTGATGTTTTCACACCTAACAGTGTGAATGGCTCTGGAGTCATCAATATAGTTAGCGGTGGTTGGCGGTCCAGATGGCGCCCCCATGAGGAGTCTCAAAAACTTTATCAGCCGCTCCTTGACCGGGGCTTTACGGTCTTCGCTGTGCGACATGGGAGTAGCCCTAAATATAAGATGCCTGAAATTGTTCCTGATGTTCAAAGGGCTGTTCGGTATATCAGGTTAAATGCTATGCAACTAGGTGTGGATGAAAATCGTTTAGGTGTATGGGGTCAGAGTGCGGGTGGGCACCTTTCTCTTATGTTAGGAAATCTTTCTGATAATGGAAATCCATTATCAGATGACCCTGTTTTACAGGTTAGTAATCATGTATCAGCTGTAGTTGCAATTTACCCTCCTGTTGATTTTCGTCCTGCGGCTAGGGCTGCTAGTCCTGGTATTACAAATACGCGTTACCCAGCCTTAGACTTTGATAGATCAGAAATCGAAATGTATTCGCCAATCATGCATGTATCGTCTGATGATCCACCGACTCTATTAGTCCATGGAGATTCCGACTCTTTGGTAGACGTTAATAACAGTTATGATTTATTTGCTGTTTTTCAAGAACACAATGTTGAATCAAAACTGGTTATTGTGCCGGGGGCTAACCATGGTTTTTATGGCGATGATCTGGAGTTATCCACTACCGAGATAGTCAATTGGTTCTCTGAGCATCTTAGTCCCCAATAGTTTGAGTTAAGGAGCTGTAGCAGTTACCTCTGCTAGACGCCGTCTATATTCAGTCTCGGAATTATCTAATAGTTCAAGCCATTCACCTGGAGCTAGCATTAGCGGGCTTGGGCGAACATTTGCCCATAATGCCTCTAGTTTCCCTTCGAAAAGGTTCTGTGGATGACCATTAATTCGAATGTCTGGATCCATTTCACGAAGAGCTGCGAAGGCATTTAAGACATCCTCAGGTCGAGTATCGTAAGTTGGATGATTTGTGACTGGAGAAGGTGGACCACCAAAGACAACTTGATAAGTTTTTCCATCTTCTTGAGTATTAATAAAGTAAGTAGCAGTGCCTGGTGTGTGTCCAGGTGTCCAAATAACCTTAACGGTAGATCCACCAATATTAATGTTATCGCCGCTTTGTAGGATGCGACCAACCTGAATGGGTTCATGCCCCCATGTCTCATTGATTCCATGATCATGACCGCTAAGCAAAGAAGGTATTTCTGCTTCTAAGGCAGCAACCGTAGCGCCAGTGATTCGGCGCATAGTCTCCATAGTTTCCATGTGATCATAGTGTGCATGGGAAATTAACATAACTTTTATATCTGCTGGCGAGAAGCCTAATGTAACAATATTTGGAAAAACTACTGCCCCCATTTTTTGGGTGCCAGTATCTAAGAGGACATGACCTTCTGGGGTGGCAACTAGGATCGATGTAATATTATTTGAACCAACATAATAGACATTTCCTGCAATTTTAAATGGCTCTTGGGGTTCACTATCAAGGTCTGAACGTCCAACACGACTCATAAACCAAGCGGTATCTTTGCCACCAATTGCTAGTGGATCAGATGACTGAGCTAAAACATTATCTGTAATGGCAGTGGAAGTTATGATGATTGAGGCAAGTAGGACTTTAAACATGAAGGGTTCTCCCCAAATACAGTTATTAATTCTTCTAACGTATAACTTTACCTTAGTAGCACATTTGCCAAAAGGCATTAGGACTATAATGAACTAACTACAGAAGTTGATATGCAACTATATAAAGAGTCATTTCATGAATAAAGGACTGAGTATTAAGAACAACATCAAGCTAACCTCCTCGGTTCGAGTGCTAGCGATCTTTTTTGTTCCTTTCCTAATGCTACTTTGGCAAAAAGGTACAGCCGACGATATTAGAATTATTAATGCTCAGATAATTACTATGGATGAGTCTAATCCAACTGCAAGCTCATTGCTCATAAGCGGCAACCGTATTATTGATATAGATAGTAATGAGTTCCAAGAAAGCAATAATAGTTTTGTAGGTACAGTTATAGATGCAGAGGGCGCAGTTGTTATACCAGGTCTAATAGACTCGCATTTGCACTGGAGCAGAAGTGCGATTACCTGGGGCTATGCATTACATCGTGCTGAAAACGTTTTTTCTTTGGCTGACCTTGAGCAAGCGATAAAACTGCGGGTAGCAGAAGTGCCTGTTGGAGAGTGGATTTCATTAATTGGAAGGCATAATAATCGCCAATTTCTTGCAGATCTGAGTGATCCTTTATCGGGTAGATACCCTACGCGCCAGGAGCTTGATCAATGGGCCCCTAATCATAAAGTTTTATTGTTACAACGGTTTACGCCTGAGCCAGTGGGGGAGGGTTCTGAGGACTATAACAGGGCGAGTTTTACTGGTATTGGACAAATGAATACTAATGCCATTAGGTTTTTTAATAGTATGGAAGTATCAGTGCCGTTTATTCCTGCTATCCCTGAAAATGGAGCTTTAAGCCACGAGATAAATCAACAAGTTTATGAGTGGACCAGAGCTAATAATACGATTGCAGATCAGATAAGGAGCACAATAGACTTAGTGCGTTGGTCCCATAGTGTTGGGCTCGTTGGTGTTGGTGACCCCGGCGGTAATGGCTTTAGAGCAACGCAAGATTTTTTGCCTATTTTGGAGGTTGCACGACGAGGTGAGCTTACGGTTAGAAACCGGTATCAGCTTCGGCCAACTTCGGCTCCAGGGGTAGAGAATCAGGCAAATTTAGACGCACTTCGTAATCTGCTAAGTGCTGCACCACTTGCCGAATCCTTAACTTGCACAAACCCCAAAGAAATAACGGCTGAAGGTTTCCACATTAGTCGTATTGGAAGTGCTTTTTTTAGAAATATGGGTTTGGGAGAATGGATTTCGAGGCCTATTACGACAGATATTGCTGAGGCCGCAATTTTCATTCTTCGAAGACCTGACTGGTCCTTTCATCAACATGCAGAAGCAGCACAAATTGGAAATGTTATACATGGGCTGCAACTAGCTGTTAATACTGAAGACCCTTGCCGTATTGGGACCCTAGCTGATAGACACAGTTCATTGGAGCATTTAAACGATGCTACGAAACAGAACTTAGCTGATATTGCATCTCTTGGTTTAGGTGCAGGAATTCAGGCCGTTAGGTTTTTATTTCCAGATTGGCAATATTCGGGGCCACCTTTTAAAGCGGCAGTAGAGACTTCCGGCCTTAATTACGCTTTTGGTGCTGACGGTATGTTTGCCGGTCATGGGAATCCTTGGACAACACTCCAGTTCATGGTTACTGGGGAATCATTTAATGGTGAGGATATTTTGACTGATGATCCACTTGATAGGGGATCTCAGCAGATTACTTTAATGGAGGGGCTGAACGGGTATACAAAGAATGCAGCATGGTTTACGAGAGAAGAGCATGAGCGTGGCCAACTTAAGGCAGGTTACTTAGCTGATTTAGTTGTTTTGACGAGAAACCCATTTCAAGGCAATGTTCATCAAATCAGGGATACAAAATCTGCTATTACGATCGTTGATGGAAAGGTTGTCTATTTTGATCGTGAGTTTTTTCAACTTGAATAATAATTAGTATAAGGGGTTTTTTATTAGGTAAAATTCTAGCTTATCCCCCTAATTACAAAAGACATGCTTTATGAAAAAGATTATTTTTTATGTTTTTTTGCTGTTTTCTTATGGAGCAGATGCACAAAATGACTTTATTGAAGAGGTTATTGTTAGTTCTGTGGGAGCAAGAGCTGCTGATGACATTATTTCTTCAACCGATATTGTTGAACATGAGGGGTTAGATAGAAACATCAATAGAAATCTGGGGCAGATATTAGAAAATATTCCTGGAATTTCATCAGCTGGGTTTGGTAGAGCAGTGGGACGCCCTGTGATAAGAGGGCTAGGTGATTACCGTGTTCAGGTTTTAGAAAATGATTTGGGTGCTGGTGACGTAGCGTCTGCCGGTCCCGACCACCCGCATGCTCAGAATGCTCTGGCAATTTCAAAGATGGAGATTCTTAAAGGACCATCTACTTTGCGTTTTGGTCCATACGCCACCAGTGGTGTCGTAAACATGCTTTCTGAACATAAGCTGCTTACTGATGAATCCGAAAGTGGTGGTGATCTGATTTATGGATATAGTTCTGTCGCCAAGGAAGATGCTTTTCATTGGCATACTTTACGTCGAGCGGGCGATTGGTTTTTTGGTTTTTCTGGACACAGCCGAGACGCTGATGATTACAAGATTCCAGGCTTTGAAGAAAGTAATGCTTATCATGAAGCTGAAGAAGCAAAAGAAGCGGAAGAGGAAGGACATGAAGAGCATGCGCGTATTTCTGGTAAAGCTAAAGGTACTGCATTAGACGAAAAAGGTATTAATCTCCATTCAACCTTTCTTGGGGATAGACTAAAAACAACATTCTTTTTTAATACAAATAAATCTTTGTTTGGTGTTCCCGCCCATGAGCATCACGAAGAAGATGAAGGTGAGCATGAAGAGAAAGGTGCAGAGACTGTTCAGCTAGACATGAAAAGGGACCGATTTGGTTTTGAACTTAATCAAGTTCTTAGTGGGAACTTTCAAAATATTCTTTTCTCAAGCTCTTTTACCGACTATAGCCATAAAGAGTTAGAAGATAAAAAGGTTGGTACTGAATTTGATAATAACAGTTTCAATTTAAGAGCTGAGATAACACATTCACTATTGAGTGATCAATCAGGTTTGTTTGGTTTTTCTCATTATGACGAAGACTTTTCTATTCAAGGAGCGGAAAAGTATTTGCCAAGCTTTAAGTCTTACAAATCAGCTATATTTGCGGTACAGAATTATGAAAATAACCAAATATTGCTGGAAAGTGCGGCACGAATAGACAGAGTATCTCTTGATCCTGAGGGGAACTTAACCTCCTATAGTGATACGGCTTCAAGTTTCTCAATAGGCGGTGGATACAAGCCTATAGACGATGCTTTGTTTGGTTTGTCACTAGCTAGAAATGAAAGAAGTCCCTCATCAGCAGAGCTTTATGCCAATGGGCCTCACATTGGTCCGCAAGTTTATGAGGTAGGTAGTTTCAATAGTACTGGAGCTTTGTTAGATAAGGAGACTGCAACCGCATCAGAATTGTATTTTAGATATAACGGAGATAATTGGCTTATTAACTCTTCAGTATATTTTAACCAGTTTAATAATTTCGTCTATGGTGATTTTTCTGGAGCAAAAAAGGATGGCCTTCCGATAATTAATTATAAACAGCAGGATGCGAGTATCACCGGCATAGAAGTTCAGTTGGAGTATTTCTCAGGTCAAATAGGGATATTTGATATTAATCATGAATTTAGTTTCTCTCATATTCATGCCGAACTTAATTCTGGTAAAAACATACCAAGAATACCTCCATCTACTTATCAATATTCACTCGAAGGCGTTTCTGGAAACATGATGTGGCTCTGTCGACTCAGACATGCTGGAAAACAAAATGATATTGCTATTAATGAGCTAGCTACGGATTCTTATACCCAATTTGATGTTGAAGTGAGCTGGATTCCAACTCAGTTAGAAGGTTTTACCTTCTCTTTAATAGCTAGAAATATTGGTGATGAGGAGATCAGGAACCATACTTCGTATTTGAAAGATAGACTTTCTGAGCCAGGAAGAAACATTAATCTGACTGTTCAGTATAGCTTTTAAACTAAATGGTAGAGTCGCCTAACTTAGGAATGTTGGGGACATAAAAACCTTCGTACGCTTTTTGGAGAAGCAGCTGTTTTCTCCTAGGAACTACCCAGTCCATATTCTCTGACAGGTTTTTCAAAAAGTTCTCGTATTCCTGGGTGCTTCGCCATAAGGTCTAGCGCCGCTGGTGTTTCAGCAAAGAGAAATTTACCATTCCGCCAAAAATCTACTCCGTCTACTGAAATAGTTGGATCAAATGCTGAGATGCAAATCTCACCCGGAGCATAGTTACCGCAAGTATGAAAGTGGAGATATCTTGGGTTTCCGAATGCAGAGCCACTCCAGCGAGCTAGATTGTCGACAGCACGGCCAAAATAACTATTTTGTGGGTGAATGCCTGCATGCCAGGAATGGATAATGTCACGATCAACATCATATCTTTCAGAGACGTAATCATAGTGTTTGCGTACTTTGCGTACCTCACTTTCAAGTCCGTCAAAATCGATAATACGCCCATTCTTAACTTTCGCTAATACAATGCCATTTATAAGTATGTGGTTAGGTTGATAGAATCTCGAGCCTGTTGGGCATAGCCATTTTGATAATGCCAGTACGCCAGAAAATGTTGAAGCAGGGATAGGTCGGAACACATTCAAGGGAAATCTTTTGACCGTCACATCATCGATGTCGTTGTAGTCTAGATCCTGTGGGGATAACCCTTCTAGTTTCGTGCCGGCTGGACAAGTAATTATTATCTTTCGCTTACCCCATAACGCCAAGTCGACCATACTCTTGAATGCCATAAAAAAACGATGGTCTGCGCTACAGAATTCCATGCTGAAGCTTTGCTCATCCTGCGCATAGCACATAATTTTTTTGCTACGGCCAGCTAGTTTCGAAAATCTCACCTGATCGCCAATACGGGCGAGAAATAACATGTGATCAACATCGTCCAGAGCATCAGATATATCTTGTGGGAGAATCGTTGCATCCTCCACATAACTCATACTGATAATACGCGTATCAATGGAATAAGAACGCAAGAGAGTTGCAATATTTTTTGCAAGACTCGGGGAATAATAATCAACATCGTCTTCGGAAATGATGGCAATAGAGTCCCCATGTTTAGCTTCTATGCAGTTAAACAGAAGGTTCTCTACACCAGCACGGATTGCTGAAACTACACTCATTTAGTTGGCACCATAATAAACAGTCATAGTTCAATCTCAATATTTCATATTGGAATCGTACAGTAAGTTAATGTTTGATAGCTTAAACTGCCATTATTTAGAAATTAATAACTGAACGAATACTCGCACCCTCATGCATAAGATCGAATGCTGTGTTGATTTCTTCAAGGCTCATCGTATGGGTAATCATCTCGTCGACAGCAATTTCTCCATTCATATACTGATCAACCATTTCAGGCAGCTGACTGCGGCCTTTTACTCCCCCGAAAGCACTACCACGCCAAACGCGACCCGTCACTAGTTGAAACGGTCTTGTCGAAATCTCTTGGCCTGCACCAGCAACACCAATAATTGTAGATTCCCCCCAGCCCTTATGGCAGCACTCGAGAGCCGACCGCATAAGCTCAACGTTACCAACAGCCTCGAAAGAATAATCGACTCCACCATTTGTCATATCGACAATTACCTCCTGAATCGGAAGATCATAATTTTTTGGATTAATGAAGTCTGTGGCGCCAAGCTGACGTGCCATTTCTTCCTTATCCGGATTAGTATCGATCGCTAGAATCCGTTCTGCCTTAGCCATTACAGCGCCTTGGATTGTGCTAAGTCCAACGCCTCCCAAACCAAATATAGCAACTGTTGAGCCGGCCTCTACCTTTGCTGTATTTAGCACTGCGCCTATACCTGTCGTGATGCCACATCCAAGGAGACAAACTTTTTCTAGAGGAGCTGCATGTGAAATTTTTGCGACAGCGATTTCAGGTAGGACAGTGTATTCAGAGAATGTTGATGTGCCCATAAAATGGAGAATGTCTTTACCTCTAGCCGAAAAACGGCTTGTGCCGTCAGGCATAACACCTTGGCCTTGGGTTATTCGGATTTTCTGACAAAGATTGGTTTTTCCAGATAGACAAAATGTGCACTCACGACACTCAGGTGTGTAGAGAGGAATAACATGGTCACCTATTTTAACGCTTGTTACCCCTGTACCGACTTCTTCAACTATACCTCCGCCTTCATGTCCTAAAATCACGGGGAAAGCACCCTCGGGATCTTCACCCGAAAGCGTATAGGCATCCGTATGACAAACGCCTGTTGCAACCAGTCTCACAAGCACCTCCCCGTCCTGTGGTCCGGAAATATCAATTTCTTCAATAGATAAAGGCTGATTTGCCTCCCAGGCTACTGCTGCTCGCGCTCGCATATTATTCCCCCTATTCTCATTTTTGGTTTCTAGGTAACGCGTCATCCCTTTTCTGATATCAACAAACTGCTCTTCATTGACTTGAATATTAATAGCAGATTTTTAAAATCCCATACTCAATGTGTTACGTAGTGGTCTGTTTGCTCGATCGTGAAGTTTAAGGATACATGATGCGCGTTTGATCTATCGATATTGAGTTGCATATGGTGCACATGCATAAACTAGCAAGGCGACTTTAATCTGGCTTATCAATGATAGGAGCTTTGCGGTAGCTGACCGGCATTTGAGTTACGATGCAGCCATGTTTCCTGAGATTTAATTTATGAACGGCCCTAAAGAGCCTACATTTGAGCATTCTCTAGTAAGTTTCGGTGGCGTCATCGTGATCGTTATTACTGGGCTACTATGGCTAGGGATTAGTCTGCATAGTCTTCTGCTTGTCGCACTTATATGGATTGGGGGGCAAGCGATGCTTCTCGGTTTCTGCTTTCAAGAAATCAAATCTGCGATGATTTCTGGGATTGAAAAAGGCCTTGGTGCGTTCTTTATTTTTTTTCTTATTGGTTTGCTCATCGCTGCGCTGATTGAGGGCGGGACTATCGGTGGTTTGGTCTACTATGGCGTAGATTTACTTCATCCTGCAATCTTTTTGCCGGCTGGTTTGGTGTTGTGTAGTTTGATGTCTATTGCTACTGGTACAGCATGGGGCACGATTGGCACGATTGGTGTTGTCCTTGTAGGGCTTGGTGAAGCGTTAGGTATTCCATTGCCGCTTGTTGCTGGAATGGTTGTCTCAGGTGCAAGTTTTGGAGATAAGATGTCTCCTGTTTCAGATACTACAAATCTTGCTGCAATGAGTGCGGATACTGATCTCTACTCTCATATAAAGTCGATGATGTATACGACAGTGCCAACCTATATCATTTGCTTGATCATGTTTACATTCGTTGGATTGAGTTACAGTGATCAAACACTCGCATTGCAGGAGTTATTAGAGCTTAAGCAATACCTCGATCTTCAGTTCTCGATAAATCTATTAACTTTACTGCCACTGATTGTGCTCATCGTTCTCAGCATCAAAAGAGTTCCAGCAGAAGCTAGCATGCTAGCCAGTGTAGCTACAGCATGTGTATTAGCAGTTGCGATGCAGGACCGAACTGTTACGGAAGTATTAAACAGTTTGCACACTGGGTATTTTGGTGACACTGGTCTTGAAAGATTGGATATCATTCTTAATCGTGGCGGTATTGTAAGCATGATGTGGACCATGTCACTGGCACTACTTGCCTTATCGCTTGGAGGTATTCTGGATCGTGCCGGTTTCGTAAGAATATTATTGAGTGGGCTGCTAAGGCGAATCAAGCGATCCGCAAGCCTAATGACCACTACGATAGGTGCTGGAATTTTTGCCAATATGAGTATGGGTGAAGCGTATCTCTCTATTATCTTTGGCGGGCAGATATTTAAAGATTCCTACGAACAAGATAATTTAGAAAAACACATGTTGTCCCGGTGTCTGGAAGAAGGCGCGACACTCAGCACTTCGTTGATTCCATGGACCACTTCAGGTGCATTTATTATAGGAGTTCTGGGCATATCACCATTGGAATATGCTCCATGGACGTTTTTTAACTATATCAATCCACTGTTGTCTATTGTTCTTGCCTATATGGGGTTTGGGATATTCCGAAAATATTCATAATTGCTAGTAAGCTTTCTTCAGTTTTAACCTGTTTCTTGGAGAATATTTAATGACAGCCTGGATTAGAATGATTCCGGAAGACGAAGCAACTGGAGTCTTACGGGAGTTATATGACGAAGCGATGACGCCACATGGCACAGTCGATAATGTCATGAAGGTGCATTCATTACGCCCACACACAATGCATGGCCACGTAACGCTTTATCGGAGTGTTCTCCACAATCCTAATATAACGTTGCCATTATGGTTTCTAGAAGTTGTTGCATCTTATGTCAGTATTAAAAACGACTGTGATTATAGCCTGACTCATCATTTTATGAATGTTAGACGATTGCTTAATAATGAAAAGCGATGTGATGGTATTTTGCAAAGCCTTAATGCTGGTGTCCCGCAGGATCAATTTAAAGGAAAACAACTAGAGCTGCTCCGTTATGCTGCGAAGTTAACAACTGACGTAGCGAAAATGGAAGTTTCAGATATCGATCTTCTTCGCGAGTACGATTGTACTGATGGCGAAATTCTTGAGGTTAATCAGGTTGCTGCATATTTCAATTATTCAAATCGTTTGCTAAATGGCTTAGGCGTTACTACCGAGGGTGATTCAATTGGGTTTTATGATTAACCTACTTGGAAAGTGTTATTGATTTGATTATGGGTGGTGCCTTAAAGGTCGTTTGCCATATAAAAATGTGTATTTGATGGGATTGTACAATCGCATATATAAATCTACTATTATTGTAATATCTTCGTCATAGTCCTAAAGAATGACCAATTAATCGGGGGAAGCTGTTGAACATTAGACTTCAGCATGTACCAGCTAACCCCCCTAGCGAATTTCTTGGGAAGCGTGGAGAAAAAGCATATACCGATAAGGAGCAAACCTCATGCACGGACACAACAAGCTTTCTGGATATACAGTAATTGTTGGAATGATGATTTGCTGGCAACAGGCCGCTTTCGCACAATTAATTCAGATTGCTAACCCCTTGAGCACAATTAATGAGGTAGGCGAAGTTGTCACGATGACTGACAACGTAAAGGTTTATGGGAGTTTTCATTTCGCGGAAAGCTGCACATTCGATTCGGAAAGAAATCTTATTATTGTGATGAATGCCGGCAACCGAATAGAGGAGGGTGACGATGACGGATACGTGTCATTGATCAACCCAGATGGCAGTGCGCATACGATCAGATGGATCGGTGTAAATCGTGATGGACTCGAATTGCATGACCCGATTGGCAGCGCCGTCCGTAACGGTCTGCTCTACACTGTGGATAGTGGCGTAGTGCGCTTATTCGATCAGGCAACGGGACAGCCTCGTGAGGCATTTCCTGTGCACGGTTCTACATTCCTAAACGGCATCGGAGTGACCGAAGATGGCACGATTTATGCTTCGAATACACGTCCTGAGGGACGCCTTTACAAGGTGACAGCTGATGGTCAATCGTCATTGCTTGTCGACGGTGAGCCACTTAATGAGCCGAATGGTGTTGCGATCGATCCCAATGGCAATGTCGTTGTCGTTAATGTTGGTGACAACGCCGTACTGACATTCAATTCCGACGGCGAACTGATCCAAACGGAGTATGCACACGAGGCCGGCAATGATGGAGTCGTTATACTCAACGATGGCACTAAGTATGTAAGCAGTGTGCGTTTCGGTAGCGTGTCGAGAATTCGCCCGGGGCAGGAAGCGGAAGTGATTGCTGCTGGCATCCCGAGTGCCGCATCAATGTGTTACGACTCGACACAGCACCAGCTCGTTATTCCAATGAACAACAATAACTCACTGGCATTTGTGGAGCTGGATCACTAGTCCCCATGTTTGATCATGGTTCTGAAAGCTGAACGAATTTGTCCGAAAACAGGTATTCGCATATTTGGCGCAAGCTTGGTTATCAGCAAATTTAAGTCGTGATGGTGGGCGGTACTATGTCTATCAGCTGCCTAAAATCAGATTCTGAATTTAAGGTAGTCAGCGGGGAGTAGTTAACTCCTTGATTTTGGCGGAGAGGGAGGGATTCGAACCCCCGGTCCGCGCAAACGGACAACGGTTTTCAAGACCGCCGCATTCGACCGCTCTGCCACCTCTCCAGGATCACCATTTTCCAGAGCCTCTTGCGCTATTGCAAGAGACTATGTTTTTTTAGCATCATTAAAAATGTTTTTTTGATCAAGAATAATTTAAGGCAAATAATTCCTCATGATAAATTTAATGGGTTATGTTTTTTTGATTGTTTTAGGCTTGATGCAAGCAGGATTCGCGTTTGCCCAGGAACCAATTAAGGTAAATTTGGCGGATCATGCATTTGAGGATGAGCGTTGGGAAGATGCTATTGATGAATATCTAAACCTTTTGTCCGATGACACTTTAAATGGGGTCTACTGGTTGCGAATTGCGCAAGCTCAGCGGGAATTAGGAGTTTATATAGAGGCGTTGGATACGCTTGAACGGGCTAGAGTAGCGCAGGGTCCAGAAGCTATGTTGGAGCTTGAACGTGCGAGGAATCTGGTTGCTCTAGATCGTATAGAGGAAGGGTTCATGGCATTGCAGGCGGCTGATGATGCTGAGCTTAGATCTATTTCTATTCTTGATGATTCGGAAGAGTTTAGAAATATACGTTCAGACGATCGTTTTCAGAGGTTTTATCGGAGTGTGCGCACAAGAATTTATCCTTGTGAGGCTATGGCTCCAACATATAATTTCGATTTTTGGATTGGTACTTGGGATGTGCGACTTGCGAACGGCTCTCTGGTAGGTCAAAACACTATTTCCAAGCAGGACGGTGGGTGTACGATCATTGAAAAATGGGAAGGGGGAGGTGGTTCGACCGGAAGTAGCACTAGCTTCTATGTCCCTAGTCGTGATCAGTGGCGACAAGTTTGGGTTGGTTCTGGTGGAACACTTATAGATATTGCTGGCGAAGTAGTCGATGGCAGTATGCGCATGGAGGGAACTATCGAGTATGTTGGATTAATTAATAGTGTTGTGGCTTTGCGTGGAAGCTGGACGGTTTTGCCAGATGGTCGTGTAAGACAGCTCTTTGAGGAATTCGAAATTGGGACTAATACCTGGCAGACCTGGTTTGATGGATATTATGAGTTAGCCGATCGTCCCTAATGTAGAATAGACTTCCTATGAATCGTATGACAGCCTCTCGGAACCCAATTTTGCAGGCAATAGGCTTAATAATTGGTGCGGTTGTAGCCGTCGCAGCGGTGCTTGTGGGCGCTGTTTTGTTATCATTCATTATTGGGTTTGTTGTGTTGATGGGCATGTTAATTTATGCGCGTTCTTGGTGGGCTAGGCGCGGTATTAAGAAGGCTTCAAGCGGTTTTGCCGAGGACAAACCTAAAGATATAGTGAATGTTCAATACACTGTTGTTAAAGAACGTAATGTTGATGATCAAGCCTCATGAGTAGAGGCTTAAAGTTTTAGGACACTGAATGGCTATAAGTAGGAGGGCTAGGGGACAAGCCAGACCGATCCCGCTTGGTGTTGAGCGTCATCGCGGCTCTCGGCTAGTTCCAATTACAGGTTTTATCCTTGTTTGTCTTGGTCTTGCTTGGTTCTTTGAATCACAAGCCACGACCACTATTATTTTTGTGCGTCATACAGACACCGATAATATTGTGGGAGACATGGATCCTCAGCTGAGTTTGCTAGGTCATCAGCGTGCAGAATTGCTCGCAGATGTTATTCAGGATATTGATGTTGTAGCGGGAGTTGATGCCATTTATGCCAGTGAGCATCTTAGAACCCGTGAGACTGCGGCTCCTATTGGAGAACGATTAGGTATTGATATCCAAGTAAAAAACCCATATCTAGTAGAGCCGTTTATGAATCAGGTTTTACTGGACCATAAGGGGGAAATCATACTTATAATTACTCTTGAGGACGCTCTTGCTCCTCTTGTAGAGGAGTTGCATGGTAGTAAAAATATTCCAGCTATGGCATCGGATGAATATGAGAACATCTATATTGTCACGATCCCCTGGTTTGGCAAGGTGAAAACATTAAGAC
Organism: Gammaproteobacteria bacterium; assembly: GCA_029243585.1. Lineage (GTDB taxonomy): Bacteria > Pseudomonadota > Gammaproteobacteria > Steroidobacterales > Rariloculaceae > UBA6522. Next base: position 1,578 of record JAQWRR010000081.1, on the reverse strand, counting down.
TTCGGTATGGTTTTTATGACAGGCCAGATGAGCCTAAATCTGGTGCAATTCCTCATTCAATGACTAGCGGTTAGTCTTCTTTTATTTTGATTAAAGGGTTTTTTGCTAGGGACCCATCCTCATTTAGACTTGGGTAAGGAATAGCATGGTTTCGACAACGTTCTGCGATTTCTGGATAAGCCCATTCAAACAAGGTCATTTCATATTCTTTTGTTGGTAGTCTTGACTCCCGGTAGAGACCGGCATTACTACGCTGGCGTTGTGCTTCATACAATATAAGAGCAGCAGCTACCGATACATTTAATGAAGCAACCATACCTTCCATAGGAATAATTACTGCTTTATCTGCTTCATCTATTAGTTGTGACGCTAGTCCTTCTAATTCTGAGCCTAAAATAATGGCTGTTTTTTTTGTGTAGTCAATGGCGCGGTAATCTAATGAAGTACGGGCCGGGTGTGCCGCTATTAACTGCCAACCTTCTTTCCTTAGGTTTGTAACGGCATCAGATGCATTATTATGTAAAGCTGTATTAATCCATCGACGACTTCCTCCTGACACCATGTGATGGCGATGAATTTGTCCATTTGGGGATATAGCATGTATTTTGTGTATCCCAACAGCATCACATGTTCTCAGAATAGCAGCTATATTATGGGATTTATGAATATTGTCAGTTAACACGGTAAGGTCGGGTTGGCGTCGAGCTAGGACAGTTTTAATTTTATTAAATCTTTCTGGTGTCATTGTTCAGTATTATCCTTCTCTTTTTTCGTTATGTCTTGATGCTGGATATTGAAAAGTAAAACTAATTAAGTGATTGGACGTATATGCTGATGTACCAGGAAGAATTGATCGTTGAGACAGAAGGTCGTGGGAGTTACGAGCTCACGGATCGTGTTAATAATGTTGTAGCAGGGATGGACATAGTCACTGGGCTTTGTCATTTGTTTATCAAGCATACCAGTGCCTCGCTTATGATTTGTGAAAATGCAGATCCTGCGGTAAGGATTGATTTGGAAACATTCATGGCCAACCTTGTACCTGATGGTGATAAGCGTTTTGTTCATACTGATGAGGGCCCAGATGATATGCCTGCACATGTTCGAAGCGTTTTGACCCAGACAGATCTGAGTATCCCAATAATGTCTAATAAACTCGTATTGGGGGCATGGCAGGGGGTCTATCTCTGGGAGCATCGATTAGGCAGAAACAAACGTAAAGTGTTATTAACCATTCAGTCTTAATGGGAATGGTAATATCATTATAAATTGAACTCGGTATAACAGTAGAAAATAATTATTGTCAAACTCATTTGACGGAACATTGGAAAAATGAAAGCGCTCGGCGCAGAATGGGAAAATAGCACTTCAATCCCAAAGGGGAAATAACAATGACTCTTAAAAAATTGGATTCATGCTGCTTGGCTATCACAGGAATTGTGATTAGTTTTTTATTGGTAGCTTGCCAGCCTAGTGAAGAGTCTGAGGTATCTGGCCTGTCCTCAGCTGATACGGTTTCTGTGGATACCTCAGTAGCGATACCTCCAGATGGTATAACAACATTTTCAACAGAGCATC
>JAQWRR010000079.1 GCA_029243585.1 Gammaproteobacteria bacterium | reverse complement strand
ATCAGATGGTGCCAAATCAAAGTCTGCTAAGGGAGTTAAAAAGCCTACAAAAAAAACCACAAAAGCGTCGTCAAAAACTAAAGCTAAGGATGATGTTTAGGTTTCGGATATGTGAGTAGATAGAGGATCTAGTAATGACGATAACAGCGGGATTAGTCAAAGAGCTTCGCGAGCGTACTGGCGCTGGAATGATGGATTGTAAAAGAGCCCTTATGGAAGTCGATGGCGACATTGAACTGGCAGCTGAGCTATTACGCAAATCAGGTCAAGCCAAAGCGGACAAGAAAGCTTCACGAGTTGCGGCTGAAGGCTTAGTGGTGCTCAAAGGAGACGATAGTGAAACTCGCCATGTCATATTAGAAGTTAATTCAGAAACTGATTTTGTCGCTAAAGACCATAATTTCAGGCACTTTGCAGATACGGTAGTTAAGGCAGCGCTTGTTGAGCCTTCGCCAACTAATCTGGATGAACTTATGGCACTGGAAGTGGACGGGAAAACCATCGAGAAACTGCGACTTGAGTTGGTTACTAAGATTGGAGAAAACATTTCTGTTCGACGATTTTGTGTATTAGATACTGACGGGTTGGTTGGTGCATACAGTCATATGGGTCGAATAGGTGTTTTAGTTGAGCTAGATGGAGGGACCATAGGGCTCGCAAGAGATATAGCAATGCAGATAGCTGCGAGAGCTCCACAGTGCATAAGTGCTGATGATATGCCTCAAGAAGAACTTGCCAAGGAACGTGAAATCTTGGTTGCCCAGGCCTTGGGAGAAGGGAAACCCCCAGAAATAGTAGAGAAAATGGTCGAAGGCCGTTTACGAAAACACCTTGATGAGGTAACGCTACTTGGGCAACAATTTGTTAAGGATCCTGATCAGAAAGTTAATGATCTGTTAGCACAGAGTCAGGCAACAGTTATTAGATTTATGCGTTATGAGGTAGGCGAAGGAATTGAGAAAAAGAAAGATGATTTTGTGCAAGAGGTAATGGCGCAAGCATCTCAAGGAAATTAACTTATTTAGCATAAGTAAGCTGTCTTGATTAAGTGGCTCTAAAAAATTAATAAGTTGGGGATGCATGGGGAAAAGAGCTGCCGTTTATAAAAGAATTCTCCTGAAGGTCAGTGGAGAAGGCCTTTTAGGATCTACTGGTTATGGTATTGATCCTATCATTATTAAACGAATAGCAGATGAGATTGATGAAGTTGTTGAGCTGGGTGTTCAAGTTGGTCTAGTGCTTGGAGGAGGCAATATCTTTCGCGGTGCTGGGCTTGCCGAAGCAGGAATTGACCGTGTGACTGGCGATCATATGGGTATGCTAGCTACCGTTATGAATGCTCTCGCTTTGCAGGATGCATTGGAACAGAATGGAACTGATGCTCGAGTTATGTCCGCACTGCAAATTCATGATGTATGTGAGGATTATATTCGTCGCCGGGCTATTCGCCATCTTGAAAAGGGCCGGGTAGTGATTTTTGCTGCGGGCACCGGCAATCCATTTTTTACTACTGACACAGCAGCAAGTCTACGCGCCATAGAAATTGGTGCTGATCTTTTAATCAAGGCTACAAAAGTGGATGGCATCTATTCCGCAGATCCAGTTATAGATTCTGAAGCGATTCGTTACTCGGAGTTAACTTTTGATTATGTGCTTATGGAAAAGCTTAATGTTATGGATGCAACTGCAATCGTGATGTGCAGGGATAATAACCTTCCTCTTGTTGTATTTAATTTAAATAATTCAGGTGACCTAGTTCGACTAGTTTGTGGGGATATATTGGGTACTTCAGTTCATAATATCGAAGAATCTCTAGAGAAAAATAATGATTGATGAGCTCAAAAAAGACGGAGAGATTCGAATGAAAAAGAGCGTTGACGCTCTTAAAGAGGAATTAGTAAGGCTTCGTACTGGGCGTGCACATACCGGCTTACTTGAGCACATTATGATTGAGTATTACGGTTCTCAGGTTCCTATCTCTCAAGCCGCAACAGTTTCTGTAGAGGATGCACGTACACTGCTTGTTTCGCCCTGGGAGAAGCAGATGGTACCTATTGTTGAGAAGGCTATATTTGCCTCTGATCTTGGGTTAACCCCAGTTACTGCTGGAAATGCAATTCGTGTGCCTTTACCGCTTATGACTGAGGAACGCCGTAAGGATATGATAAAAGTTGTGCGTGGAGAAACTGAGGCAGGCCGCATAGCTGTAAGAAATATTCGTCGCGATATCCTTAATGATGTCAAAGATCTTTTAAAAGAAAAAATGATTACGTTAGATGATGAACATAGAGCACAAGATGAGGTGCAAAAGCTTACTGACGATCATATAGCTCAAATGGATAAGCTTCTGGAGGAAAAAGAAAAGGAAATGATGGAGTTCTGATGGCTAAAGTGATGCAAAAAAAAGTTTTTGGTGCCGTCCCAAATCACTTAGCTGTCATTATGGATGGTAATGGTCGCTGGGCTAGGCAACGAGGATTGCCAAGACAGGCAGGACATCGTGCTGGAATTAAGTCAGTAAGATCACTTATCGAATATTGCACTAAGCAAGGCGTCAGTTTTCTTACGCTTTTTGTGTTTTCCAGTGAGAATTGGAAGCGTCCTCGTGGTGAGATTAGAGGGTTAATGTCTTTATTTATGGAGTCGTTAAATAAAGAAGTAGCTGAGCTAGCTCAAAATGATATTCAGCTTAATTTTATTGGTGAAACTGGCCTATTGAATTCGGCCCTTCAAGAGACGACTCGTGCAGCTGAGGTCCGTACTAGAAATAATCAAGGCATGAAACTTACGTTAGCAGTAGCTTATGGTGGAAGAGTAGATATAGTAAATGCTGCAAGGCGACTTGCACAAAAGGTTTCGACCGGAACCCTCACATTTGATCAGATTGATGAGAAAATATTTGCTGAGGAATTAACCATGGGGCAGCTTCCAGATGTTGATCTTTTGATACGTACTGGGGAAGAACATCGAATTAGTAACTTTGTATTATGGAGTCTTGCTTATAGTGAACTGTATTTTTCAGATGTTTTATGGCCTGACTTTAAGATTGAGGAACTAGAAAAAGCGTTTGTGTCCTATGCTAGTCGTCAGAGAAGATTCGGACGTACTGGAGACCAAATAGAGGCATCAAATTGCTAATAACTCGTCTGATTACGGCAGTTATTTTGGCAGGCGGAATTACCACGACAGTTTTGTTTTTTCCAACATGGGTTGTGAGTTGGGTCATAGCTTTATTTTGGTTAGGGGGTGCGTGGGAGTGGACTGGTTTGGTGCGACTTCAGGGAGCTTCGCGGGTTTTTTATATGGTTGGTATGGCAGCTCTTATGTTTTTGATGGCTTTTGGAGGTATTGCACAGGGTTGGACTTATCCAATCACAGTTATAAGTGTCGGTTGGTGGATGCTTTCGTGTATGGTTTTATTCCGATTGCCGCGACATATCCCACTTGCGCTAGTCGGGGCTGTAGGCCCACTTGTGCTAGTGCCATCATGGTTTCTTTTAAGCTATTTTCATCAAGGGTTTATTCAGGGTGCAGAATTAATAATGAGTTTGCTTCTCATCGTTTGGGCAGCTGATGTAGGTGCTTATGTAGTTGGAAATATTTGTGGCAAAGTTAAGCTAGCGCCAAGAGTGAGTCCAGGAAAAACCTGGGAGGGTTTTATTGGAGGAGTAGCCCTTGCCGGGCTAGTATCTTTAGGGATAAGCATCATGCTTAATATTCCGAGCAGTTTATTCATAGCCATTGGTGTTGTCACAGCAATCAGTTCAGTAGTGGGTGATCTCACTATCAGCCTGTTTAAGCGTAATGTAAGCATGAAGGATAGTGGGTCTCTTTTGCCAGGCCATGGGGGGATTTTAGATAGAATTGATAGCCTTACAGCCGCCACTCCAATATTTGCTCTTGGTATATATCTGTCAGGACTTCATATTTAAGAGGATATAGCGCATCTGAGACTTCAGATGGCCAGATTAAAATGCCCATATTAGGTTGGGGGGGTTCCCCCAAGGTTAAATACTCAGCGATAATATGCCCTTCAGGCAAGGGCTAGTCTAAAATGAGGTCAAGATGACCGAAATTATTTCTGCAATTTTAGCATTCATTATTGCTATTGGAGTACTTGTGTCCGTGCACGAGTATGGACATTTTTGGGTCGCCCGTAAATTAGGGTTCAAGGTTCTTAGGTTCTCTGTTGGCTTTGGCAGCCCTTTGTTGCGGTGGCAGGGTCGAAAAGTAAAGTATCCTGCAAATTCTGCCGAGACTGGAGGTTCTGCTTCAACAATAGATTCGGCAGGTCCTGAATATTGGTTATCTAGTATTCCTCTTGGCGGTTATGTGAAGCTACTCGATGAGAGGGAAGGACCTGTACCATTAGCTGAACAGCATCTCGCTTTTAATCGGCGACCTATCTCTCATCGTATTGCGGTCTTATTTGCTGGACCTGGATTTAATTTTTTATTTGCGATTTTTGCTTATTGGCTCATGTTCGTTAGTGGAGTGCCAGGGACTAAAGCAATAGTTGGAACTGTTACTGCTGGATCGGTGGCGGAACAGGTTGGCATGATGCCAAATGATGAGATTTTGACTGTTGGCGGCCGTCCAGCTCAAACCTGGGATACAGCAGTGTTGGCAATCCTGGATGAATTATTACGGGATGGGTTGATTGATATCACTGTGCAAGATGATCAGGGTGTTTCACGTGATTTGGAGCTAGATGTACGAGGGCGAGAAGCAGAATTAACGGAACCAGAGGCTTTATGGGTAGGGCTTGGGTTCGAGCCTGGACCTATTTTACCGCCTGTTATGGATGAGATTAGTGACGGTGGAGCAGCCGAACAGGCTGGCTTTATTTCAGGTGATGAGGTTATCTCAGTAGAAGGAGAGGAAATTAGTAGCTGGTTTGGTTGGGTAGAATACATACGTGAGAGACCTGGTGAGACGGTTATGGTCGTAATTGAACGTAATGGTTTTCAGCGCTCAATAGAGCTAACTATTGGGTTTGCCCAAGAAGGTGGTCAGGCAATCGGGCGGATAGGCGCAGGCATGGATACGAACCTTGCACAGGAAATTTATGGGCAAGCCATAGTAGAACAACGTTTTGGCATTCTGGATGCTTTGCCAAAGGGCGTTATAAAGACTTGGGATATGAGTGTTCTTACAGTCCGTATGTTTGCGAGAATGTTTACGGGAGATGTCTCTGTTCGAAACATTAGCGGGCCATTAAATATTGCTACCATAGCTGGGGATAGTGCTCGTGCTGGGTTTACAGCTTTTCTTGGCTTTATGGCTATAGTCAGCATAAGCCTGGGAGTTTTAAATTTGTTGCCAGTACCCTTGCTGGATGGTGGCCAAATAGTGTATCAACTAGTAGAACTAGTTAAGGGGTCACCTGTTTCAGAACGTTCGATGTTAATAGGGCAGCAAGTAGGTGTTTTCTTGCTATTTATTCTGATGAGTTTTGCGTTTTATAACGATATTACCAGGATGTTCAGTTGATCTTGCTTTGCCGGAAATTTACTAGCGTTATATTTGTGTTTTTATTTCTATTGACTCACATAGGGTATTCGCAAACAGATGACTCTTGGGTTGTACGTAACTTCCAGGTTGAAGGTGCTCAACGCATCTCAGAAGGAACTATATATAACTATCTTCCTATCAATATTGGCGACACCCTTACGCCTCAGCGTATTCAAGAAGCTATAAGGGCTATTTATACAACAAGTTTTTTTTCTGATGTAGAGTTTCGTCGTAGTGGTAACACTCTAATTATCGCGGTTTTAGAACGTCCAACTATTGAAGACTTCACGTTTGATGGAAATCAGGAGATTGAGACCGACCAACTTGTAGATAACTTACGTCGCTTTGGTTTGACTCGTGGAAAGGTTTTTGATCAAACCATCCTTGATCAGGTAACTCAGGGCCTAACAGAGCAATACTTCACGCGTGGACGCTATGCAGTGCAAGTTGAATCAACGGTTGAGGATATTGGTGATAACCGAGTTCGCGTTGATATACAAATAGAAGAGGGTGAGCGTGCCAGAATTCGACAAATTAATGTTGTAGGGAATACCAGCTTTGATGACGAAGAAATTACTAATGATTTTACGTCTAGTACCGGTAACTGGTTGTCTTGGTTTAGAAATGACAATAGGTATGGAAAGGTTGAGTTGGAAGGGGACTTAGAGACTCTTGTTGCTTTTTATATGGATCGAGGTTTTGCAGATTTTCGATATGACAGTGTTCAGGTAGCAATTTCTCCTGATAACTCAGATATATTTATTACTATAAATATTACGGAAGGAAATCGATACACTATTTCAGACATTAACATTACTGGTGACCTTATCCTGCCAGTAGAGGAGCTTCGGGCTAATATTCAGGCAAATCCTGGCGAGATGTTTTCTCAACAGCTTCTTACAGCAAGTGAGGCGGGCATCAGAAATAGGCTAGGGTTAGACGGCTATGCTTTTGCTGATGTTAGGGCGATTCCTAATTTGAATGAGGAAACTCTAGAAGCTGAGGTTACATTTTTTGTTGAACCAAAGAATCGCGTTTATGTCCGTCGTATAAATTTTAATGGTGCCGATAATGTTAACGATGATGTTTTTCGTCGTGAAATGCGTCAGCTTGAAGGATCCTACCTTTCTAATGCTCTTGTGGAGCGTTCCCGGGTACGTCTTCAAAGGCTAGCCTATGTAGAAACCGTGGACTTTGAAACGGTGCCGGTACCAGGGACCACTGACATTGTTGACCTAAATTTTGAAATTGAAGAAGGGCTGCCAGGCCAATTTGGTGGCGGACTAGGGTTTTCAAAATATTGGGGGGCTACGCTGAATGGTAATTTTACTCACTCTAACTTTATGGGGACTGGAAACCGTGTTGGATTGACGTTAAATGGAGGTGAATACTATAAGCAGGCTATGATCGATTATACAGATCCCTATCTGACGGTAGATGGTCTATCAAGGCAGCTCTCTGTAAATTGGCAAGATGTGAAGCAATTTACTCAGGCCGCATCTGATTTTTCCACGGAGACCATCACAATAGGCTCTACATGGTCTTACCCTATAACTGAATACCAGTTCATTTCGTTTGGTTTATCCTATTCTCTGTCGGAGCTTGCGACTAACTGGTATAGCTCAAAGCAGGCTAATGATTGGGTTAAAGCCCATGGTAATGCGGTTCCTGAGGCTGGATCAGAGTTTTACATGACCTCCCTAGCCACATGGGATGTTAGTATGGGATGGCAATATGATTCCCGGAATCGGGTAATTTTTCCTACAAGTGGTACTCGTATAGCTGTAAATCTTAGTGGCACTATTCCTGGCAGTGAGATTGAGTATTATGTTGGCTCTCTTGCCTTTACAAAATTTCTTCCGATTTATGACGATTGGCTGCTCCGGTTTAATTCCACGACTTCATATGGTGATGCCTATGGTGATAACACAAAATCCTTACCACCATTTCGTAATTTCTACGGTGGTGGTCCTGGAACTGTGCGTGGTTATAGGGAGAGCTATATGGGGCCAAGAGACTCTTGGAACAATCCATATGGCGGTAACATGTTGATTGCAAATCAGTTAGAGCTTATCGTACCAATTCCTGAAGATTTTCGAAATTCTGCACGAGTGGCCTTGTTTTACGATGTAGGTGGAGTATTTTCTACTGGTGGGGTTGAGTTTCTTGACCGTTTGGGTGATCCCCTATCTTATGATTATAGTTCTGATGCCTTGAAACATTCAGTTGGTATCGGGGTAGAATGGCTTGCTCCGGTAGGGCTGTTACAATTCAGTATAGCTCAGCCGCTTAATGCTATGGAAGAAACCACACGTAGGTATAGGGATCGGACAGAGGTATTTCAGTTTACAGTTGGAAACGCTTTTTAACTATCAGCTAGGGATTAAGACATGAGGATGCAGTTGAGATCGGGGATAACGATGAAGATTGGATTATTAGTGGCCGCTCTATTTATGGCGCTTAACGTGAGTGCACAGGTAGATGGTCTGAAAATTGGCGTGATAAATAGCGCCCGATTAGGAGACCAAGCACCACAGACTCAGGCAGTACTTGCTGAGTTACAAGATGAGTTTGCTCCACGTCAGCAAGAACTTGCTGCAACTCAGGAAGCTTTGCAGGAAAAGCAAGAAACTTATGAGAGAGATGCGGCCGTAATGGGTGAGGCTGAGCGCCTTAGACTTGAACGGGAACTCAGAGAAGAAGCGCGCGATTGGCAACGAGAGCAAGATGAATATGTTGAAGATCTTAATATTCGTCGTAACGAGGCCTTAGGTGCTCTTCAGGCTTTTTTACTGCAGGAAGTGCAAATTTTTGCTCGAGATGCTGGGTACGATCTCGTAATTGGTGAGGCTTTATACTTCAGCCCCGCTGTTGATATTACAGATGAGGTACTTCTTGGCCTTCAGACCGCTTTTGAGGGTAATGATGGGGGACCCTAAACATGGATGGGTCACCCAAACTATAGTTTTAGCGTTTAAATAGTTATGCCCACCACCTTAGGTGAGCTTGCTGATCGGTTTGACTGCAAAATTCGCGGTAACCCTGAGATCATTATAGACTCCGTTGGGACGTTGTTAGGTGCCACTCCTAATGCTATAAGTTTTCTTTCTAATCCAGCGTATATTAAGCAGCTTAAGACTACGAGAGCTGGCGCTATAATTCTGGAAGAGCGTCACCAGGATCTTTGTCCGGTAGCTGCGTTAGTTGCTATTAATCCCTATGCAGTATATGCAAGAGTAGCGGAATTTTTGCACACCCCTAAGGTTGTAATTGATCCATATATTCATCCAACTGCATGCATATCTGAAGATGCGAAAGTGGCTGATTCTTCTAGAATAAGTGCTCATGCAGTTATTGGCCCAGGAGCCGAAATAGGGGAGTCTGTAGTTATTAGCGAAGGGTGCATTGTCGGTGCGAATGTCACAATCGGGTCTAAGACGAGATTAGCCCCACATGTAGTTTTGATGCCAGGAGTAGAAGTAGGTAAGCGATGTATTTTCCACTCAGGTGTGGTTTGTGGTAGTGATGGGTTTGGTTTTGCCCATGAGGATGAGTCATGGATTAAGGTTCCGCAGCTAGGTGGTATTGTAATTGGGGATGATGTTGAAATTGGAGCGAATACTACAGTTGACCGGGGAACCATTGAAAATACAGTTATTGAAGATGGGGTAAAACTGGATAATCTAATCCAAATTGGACATAACGTGCATATTGGGGCTCATACTGTAATGGCGGCTTTGTGTGGTATTGCTGGTAGCACTGTTATCGGTAGGAGATGCATGTTTGGTGGGGCTGTGGTCGCAGTAGGCCATCTTAAGATTTGTGATGATGCTGTTTTTACTTTTCATAGTACGATTCTTCAGTCTGTAACAGAACCGGGTACATATTCTGGTGCTTTATCGGTTGATAAATCACCACGTTGGCGGAGGAATGCTGCTCGATTTAAAACTTTGGATAGTTTGACCCGCTTTGGACGTGGAACCCTCGAGAAAGAAACGGATGAGTGAGGAGTACTGTATCGATTTGGAAGGAATCGAGATGCGGATTCCACATCGCAGTCCATTCCTTCTCATTGATGGCATCGTAAGTTTTATTGCTGGTGAGTCTATTGTTGCAGCAAAAAATGTGGCTATAGAAGAACCTTATTTCTCTGGCCACTTCCCCGGGAATCCTGTCATGCCAGGCGTTCTAATTGTTGAAGCCATGGCTCAAGCAGCTGGGGTGCTAGTTTGGGAAACCTTGGGTAATGCAGATAAAAACTTTACTCTTTACCTTGTTTCTATTGAAGAGTCCCGTTTTAAACATCTTGTTTGCCCCGGAGATCGTTTGCTTATAACCGTGAAGTTGGTTTCACATCGGCTTAATTTTTGGAGTTTCGATGCTTTAGCTCAAGTTGATAGTCGTAATGTGGCGCAGTCTAAGTTTCGAGTTCTAGCAAATGTAGACATTCCAGAGACTCCAGGTAAAAGTCTATGATTCACGATCTAGCAGTGATTTCACCAAGTGCATTTGTACATGAGGATGTATCGATTGGTCCCTATTCAATAGTTGGGGATGATGTTGAAATAGGTTCTGGGAGTCGTATTGAGTCTCATGTTGTTTTGAAAGGCCCATGTATTATCGGTCGAGATAACCACATTTTTCAGTTTGCATCTATCGGTGATGATCCACAGGATAAAAAATATGGGGGTGAGCCTACTAGGTTAGTAATTGGTGACCGAAATACTATTAGAGAATACTGCACTATTAATCGTGGCACGGTACAGGATAGAGAAGAGACTAGTGTAGGAAACGATAACTGGATAATGAGTTATGTCCACATAGCACATGACTGTGTTATTGGGAACAACACTATATTTGCTAATAACACCACTTTGGGTGGGCATGTAAAAATTGATGATTGGGCGATTCTTGGTGGATTCACAGCGGTTCATCAGTTCTGTCACATTGGAAAGCATGCTTTTACTGGTATTTTTACTGCGGTCACAAAGGATGTGCCAGCGTATGTATTGGCTTCCGGCAGTCCAGCTGTTCCGAGGGGAATTAACACAGAGGGACTTAAACGTCGGGGGTTTACTGCTAATCAGATAAGCAATATTCGAGAAGCTTATCGTATTTTATACCGACAAGACTTAAAGCTGGAAAACGCGGTAAAAAAACTCGAAAAAAGCGCTAAAACTCAGGAAGAATTACTAGTGCTTCTGGAATCAGTTCGCGCAAGTTCTCGTGGAATTATTCGCTAATGACTTTCAAAAATATGCAGTTTTATAAAAAGGCGACCGAGTGCTGAGAGTTGGTATTGTGGCAGGGGAGGCTTCTGGGGATACCTTAGGAGCTGGTTTAATAAATGCAATTAAAGAGCGTGTCCCAGACGCCCATTTTATGGGTGTTGCTGGACCGCAGATGATTGCAGCTGGCTGTGATCCTTGGTGGCGAACAGAAGAGTTATCTGTAATGGGATTTGCTGAAGTACTGAGGCACTTGCCAAGATTGGTAAGACTCCGTAGAAAGCTGCTGAGTCAATTTAAAAAAGCTAAGCTAGATGTCTTTATTGGCATTGATTCTCCAGACTTTAATTTACCAATAGCATCAGCACTAAAAACAATAGGTTTACCAACAGTTCAGTATGTGAGCCCTCAAGTGTGGGCGTGGAGGCAGTCTCGGGTCGGAGCAATATCTAAGTCTGTAGATTTAATTTTATG